>JANNVK010000175.1:0-5748 GCA_031414415.1 Acidobacteriota bacterium | reverse complement strand
CGGAACATCACCTTCGTCGATGACAATATAAAGTTCAAAATAAAGAATTTTTTCAAGGTCGCGAAGTGTAATGTCCAAAAGGTGACCAATTCTTGAAGGTAATCCTTTAAAAAACCAGACGTGCGAACACGGACTTGCGAGCGAAATGTGTCCGAGTCTTTCGCGACGAACTTTCGCTTGTGTGACTTCAACGCCGCATTTATCGCAGATTACTCCGCGATGCTTCATACGTTTATATTTTCCGCAGAGACATTCCCAATCTGAAACCGGTCCAAAAATTCTTGCACAAAATAGACCGTCACGTTCGGGCTTGAAGGTGCGATAATTGATAGTTTCAGGCTTGGTCACTTCACCTTTTGACCACGAAAGAATTTTTTCCGGTGAAGCTAGACTAATTTTAATAGCTTCAAAATTTGGAGCTGTTTGTGGTTTATCATTCTGAAATCGAAACATCTTTTTCTCCTATCGTGATTTTTGAAAGTAGCTTTAATCTGCGGTTGAAAAAATAACAATTATTTTTTCAACCGCAGATCTAAAATCAAAAATCGAAAATTACTCAATTCCGCCGACGGTTAAAACTTCACCAACACTAGCGTTTATCTCGCTCACGTCAACTTTGTCAATCAGTTCAACATCGAGACAAAGCGATTGAAGTTCTCTCACCAAAACATTAAACGATTCGGGAATTCCCGGTTCAAAGTTTGATTCGCCTTTGACGATTGATTCATAAATCTTCGAACGACCTGAAACATCATCAGATTTACAAGTTAAAAGTTCTTGTAAAATGTGTGCGGCACCGTAGGCTTCCAAAGCCCAAACTTCCATTTCTCCAAAACGCTGTCCACCGAATTGTGCTTTACCACCAAGCGGTTGTTGCGTAATAAGTGAATATGGTCCAATTGAACGTGCGTGAATCTTATCATCAACCAAGTGAGAAAGTTTGAGCATATAAATGTAACCAACCGTTACTTTTTGCTCAAATAAATCACCAGTTAAGCCATCATAAAGTCGAGTTTTACCGGAAAGACCAACCGATGGCGGAATTCCCATATCGTCAAATTTATCATTAGCTTGTTTGATATAACCCTTGATTTCTTCTTCGCTGGCACCATCGAAAACCGGAGTTGCAAAATGCAAACCTAAAATTCGAGCTGCCCAACCAAGGTGTGTTTCAAGAATTTGTCCAACGTTCATCCGCGAAGGAACGCCAAGCGGATTCAAAACAATGTCAACGCCAGTTCCATCAGGCAAATACGGCATATCTTCTTCCGGCAAAATTCGTGCAATTACACCTTTATTACCGTGTCGTCCAGCCATTTTATCGCCGACAGAAAGTCTTCGTTTCATCGCGATAAATACCTTCACGAGTTTAATAACTCCCGGAGGTAATTCGTCACCTTGTTTCAATTTCGCAATCTTCTCGCCATAAATATCACTGAGAATATTAATTTGACGTTCTGTGCGTTGTTCGTATTCTTTAACTTCTGCCGAAATGTCAGATGTTGAAGAAACAACTTCAGCTTTGCGAAGCAATTTTACGTCAACGCCTTTAAGCATTTCGCGAGTAATGGTTTCGCCTTTTTTGATGAGAACTTCATTAGCTCCAACCAAATCTTTGACAAATTTTCGACCATCAAAAAGTTCGTAAATACGCTCGTTTCGTTGCTCAGTTAAGATTCGAATTTCGTCTTCAAGGTCGCGTCGAAGTTTGTCTTCTTCTTGATCTTGAATATCAATCGAACGATTATCTTTATCTTGACCTTTGCGTGTAAAGACTTGAACATCAACAACAGTTCCGTCAATTCCTGGAGGTGCAGTCAAACTTGCGTCTTTTACATCACCGGCTTTTTCGCCAAAAATTGCACGAAGAAGTTTTTCTTCAGCCGTTAATTGAGTTTCACCTTTTGGCGTAACTTTTCCGACCAAGATAGAGCCTGGTTTTACTTGTGCTCCGATACGAATAATTCCGCTATCATCCAAATCGCGAAGCATATTTTCGCCAACGTTTGGAATATCACGAGTTACTTCTTCAGGTCCAAGTTTCGTGTCGCGAGCTTCAATTTCGAGTTCTTCGATGTGAATTGAAGTGTAATAATCTTCTTTCACAAGTCTTTCTGAAACCAAAATCGCATCTTCAAAGTTGTAACCACGCCACGGCATAAATGCAACCATCACGTTTCGACCTAAAGCGAGTTCGCCTTTGTCGGTACAAGGTCCGTCAGCAATAACTTGTCCTTTTTTAACGCTTTCGCCAACTTGCACAATCGGTCTTTGATTCATACAAGTGTTTTGATTAGAACGTTTAAACTTAGTTAAGTTATAAATATCTGCCGTTACTTCACGTGAAATTGTGCCGTCAACATTGTGGTCAGCTTTAACGATAATTCGTTCAGAATCAACGTAATCAACTATTCCATCACGTTTTGCACCAACAACCGCACCCGAATCTCGAGCCGCAATTCGTTCCATACCGGTTCCGACATACGGACTTTCTGCACGTAACAAAGGAACTGATTGACGTTGCATATTCGATCCCATCAACGCACGGTTAGCATCATCATTTTCCAAAAATGGAATTAGAGAAGCTGCAACAGAAACCAGTTGTTTCGGCGAAACATCGAGATACTCGAGCTCATCACGATGAGCTGTGATAAATTCACCTTTTTTACGAGCGGCATTTCGATCATTGACAATATAACCATTGTCTTTTAACTCAATATTCGCCTGACCGATAATGTATTTATCTTCATTCCAAGCTGTTAAATAGAAGGGAAACGGCTCAAATTCAGCATGCTTTTGTCCAGCTTTCAACTTTCCATTTGCTGCTTCAACATCTTCTTGACGAACGTGTTGTTTTGGCTTAAATGTTGTGTCTCCACCGTTTAGAACTTTTACATACTCAATAACGCGACCATCTTCAACCTTTCGATATGGCGATTCAATAAATCCAAATTCATTGATTCTCGCAAAACACGAAAGCGAAGAAATCAGTCCAATGTTTGGACCTTCAGGCGTTTCAATTGGACAAATACGACCGTAATGCGTTGGATGAACGTCACGAACCTCAAATCCGGCACGTTCTCGCGAAAGTCCGCCAGGTCCGAGAGCTGAAAGACGACGTTTGTGCGTAATTTCAGAAAGCGGATTGGTTTGATCCATAAACTGCGAAAGTTGCGATGAACCAAAAAACTCTCTAACCGCCGCCGTTACTGGTTTAGCGTTAACCAAATCGCGTGGCATTGTGGTAAACATGTCTTGTTGAATCGACATTTTTTCCTTAATCGCACGCTCCATTCTTTCGAGACCAATACGGAATTGATTTTCGAGGAGTTCGCCAACTGCACGAACACGTCGATTTCCCAAATGATCAATATCATCTTGGAGATAATCTTCCGAATTACCTTTCATTCTGAGCAAATAACTGACAACTTCAACAAAATCACTGGCGTTAAGCAATGGATCATCAATGCGATCACGTTCTTCTCTGCCCATTTTGATGTTGTATTTCAAACGCCCAACTCTCGACAAATCGAAACGACGAGCATCAAAAAACATTCCTTCGAGAAGTTTATAAGCTGTCGGCACAGTTGGCGGATCACCAGGACGAACTTTTCGGTAAATTTCCAAAAGTGCATCGACAGGTTTTGAAATCGAATCTTTCTTTAATGTATCAGCGATAATTTTGCCGATAATATCTTTTTCAGGGAAGAAAACTGTAAAAGTTTCAATTCCGGCTTCGACAATTTCAAGTAATTTCGCTGGCGTAATTTCAATTCCACCGTCAACAATTACATCGCCGGTTTCGGTGTTGACAACGTCATCAAGTGCATGTGCACCTTCGAATTCGGCTTGTCCAACTTCTACTTCCGCAACTCCGAGTTTGCGGAGTTCCTTGATTGTTGAAGCTGAAATTTTCTTTCCCGCTTTAACAACGTGATCGTCTTTACCTTTAATATCTACTTCCGCACGCATTCCTGCTAAGTTACTATCGCCGGATTCTTTAATCGCAATTACAAGTCTGCCCTTTTTAACGTGAACTTCATCATTCGTATAAAATAAGCGAATAATGTCAGAATTTGTGAAACTTGCGTTTTTAATTACATCTTCGAGCAAATTGTCAGGCAATGTTTTCATTTCAACTTGTGGATTTAACCACAAACCTAATGCACGCAAGAAGATAGTTGCTAAAATTTTACGTTTGCCTAAGCGTGAATAAAGAATACCTTTTTGGTCATATTCAAACTCAATCCACGAACCACGATAAGGAATAACTTTACCAACATTTACCGTTCCGCCTTTGAAGAAAACTCCAGGGCTACGGTGAAGTTGCGAAACAATAACACGTTCAGTTCCATTAATTACAAACGTTCCATTTGCAGTCATTAAAGGAATTTCGCCAAAGAAAACCTCTTCTTCTTTGATGTCACGAATCGTTGAAATATTTGTTTCAGGATCTTTTTCGTAAACAGTTAAACGGATTTTTACTTTTAAAGGAACACTGTAAGACATTCCGCGTTCTTGACATTCTTGTTGGTCGTGTTTATGTTTAAGTCCAACCGGTTCTCCACAATTTGAACAGAGTTTTGGGCGGACAGAATTAAACGTGCCGCAAGAATTACACAAAACATCCGCAGAACTAAATGGATCTACTTTTATTTTAGAACCACAATCTTTACAGTTTGCACGCAAATGCTCAAGACCTTCTAAAAGTCCACATTTACACTGCCAGTTTCCAATTTGATATTCAACATATTCGAGCGTTGCAGTTCCGCGAAAATCAGAAACTGGAAAAATTGAACCGAAAACTGATTGTAGTCCAACTCTTTGTCGCTCTTCAGGTAATGCGTCCATTTGCAGAAATCTGTTGTAAGATTCGCGTTGAACTTCAATTAGATTCGGAATTTGAGCCGTAGTGTAGATTTTCGAAAAGTCCACTCTAGTCGGCGTTTCGCTTGTTCTGAGTCCAATTCCATGCTTATTGTGTTGTAATGGGTTAGTAATCATATCTTTTACTTAAACTTTGCCCTATGGAAATTTTTTTGTTGTTGAAATTTTAAATTTCGTTTCGTGTCTTTTGGAGATTTCATCAATTATGATATTATCATCGCGATTTCAACTGAATTCGCAAGAAAAGACGGCAAATGCGGTCGTGGGTAAAATCCGCCCAGACCGCTTACTGAAAGCAGCTTTCGCTGTAGAAATAAATTTTCGAGAGTGCCAAAAAAGACACCAACTCTCCCAGTTTTGTTAAGAGAAATAAATTTCTCTAAGTTCGTAAACCTTATTAAAGGTTAGTTTTAAACGATTTTGATTCGCAAGTGTTTAAATTTTAAACACTTGCGAAATTAAGTTTATCAATGAAGTTATTTAACTTCAACTTCGCCGCCAGCTTCTACCAATTTGGCTTTAATTCCATCAGCTTCGTCTTTTGTTACGCCTTCTTTAATAGCTTTTGGTGCTCCATCAACTAAGTCTTTAGCTTCTTTTAAGCCTAAACCTGTGATTTCACGAACAACCTTGATAACTGCAATTTTTGCAGCACCGGCTGAAGTCAAAATAATATCAAAAGAATCTTTTTCTTCAGCTGCTGGAGCGTCGCCGCCACCTGCTGGTGCCATCATCATCGCAGGAGCTGCGGCTGCGGCTGAAACGCCGAAGATTTCTTCTAATTCTTTAACGAGTTCTGACGCTTCTAATAACGAAACGCCTTTCAAATATTCGATTACATCTGCTTTTGTAGTAGCCATG
>JANNVK010000174.1:0-2475 GCA_031414415.1 Acidobacteriota bacterium | reverse complement strand
TTCGCGACACCGAAGATGCTTTGACCTATATTCAAGACGGAAAAACGGGCGGAATCAACGTAATCGATTTGGCTAACATCAATTCCTGTTCGTTTATTGCCACGCAGGATTTGGGCAAAAAAAATCCCAACAACTCTTTCGAGGTATTGGGACGTTTTGATAATTCTGATATTCGAGGTTGTAATTTGATGGTTTTGTAAAAATTGATTCGGTTAGTTGTCTAATCGGTTAACCGACGTTACAATTAAACAAGTTACAAATTAAACGATTAAACCACTCTCACGACAAAATAATTCTTCTTGCCGCTTTGCAACAATACAAACTGATTATTGATTAAATCTTTGGTCGAAAGCACAAAATCTTCGGCAACTTTTTCTTTATTTACTGAAATAGAATTTGCTGTCAAAGCACGTCTTGCTTCCCCATTCGATTTGAAAAATGCTGTTTTTTCATTTAAAACAGTAACGATGTCAATTCCTGCTTCAATCTCGTTTCTTGCAATTTCTGCTTGCGGAACACCTTCAAAAACTTCTAAGAAAGTCGCTTCGTCTAATTGTTTCAAATCATCGGCAGTGGCATTTCCAAACAAAATAGCTGAAGCTTTAATTGCTTTTTCTAAATCTTCTTTTGAATGAACAAAAACCGTCAACTCTTCGGCTAATCTTCGCTGTAAAACTCTTAAATGCGGAGCTGTTTTATGTTCTTCAATTAAATTATCAATTGCTTCTTTGTCTAAAAAAGTAAAAATCTTGATGTATTTCTCCGCATCAACATCGGTGGTATTCAACCAAAACTGGTAAAATTTATAAACCGAAGTTTTATCAGCCGTCAACCAAACATTTCCTCCTTCGGATTTCCCGAATTTAGAACCGTCTGCTTTTGTTATTAAAGGGCAAGTCATCGCGTATGCTTTAGCCTCTTCACCTACATTCATACGACGAACTAATTCCGTTCCGGTCGTAATATTTCCCCATTGGTCAGAACCTCCCATTTGCAACAAACAATTGTATTCCTTGTGCAAATGGTAAAAATCGTATCCTTGAATTAATTGGTAGGTAAACTCGGTAAAAGACATTCCTTCGCCTTCACCGGACAATCTTTTCTTTACAGAATCTTTGGCCATCATATAATTCACGGTGATTCTTTTACCCACATCGCGAGCGAAATTAATGAATGACAAATTCTTCATCCAATCGTAATTATTTACCAGAACTGGCGCATTTATTTCTTTGGAGTTAAAATCTAAAAAACGAGACAAAACATTTTTTATTCCTTCCACATTGTGATTCAAAGTCGCTTCATCCAAGAGGTTTCTCTCATCCGATTTCCCAGATGGATCCCCAATCATTCCTGTAGCTCCACCAACCAATGCAATAGGTTTATGTCCAAAATTTTTCAAGTGAACCAAAAGAATTATAGGCACTAAGCTTCCAATATGCAGGGAATCCGATGTTGGATCAAATCCTATGTAAGTCGTTGTCATTTCTTTTAGAAGTTGCTCTTCGGTTCCAGGCATTATGTCGTGAACTAAGCCGCGCCATTGTAATTCGGAAATAATATTTTTCATTCTAGTAAGTATAATTTTTGTGCAAAGATAAAATTTAATGTGGATTCGCTTATTTGTTTGATCGGTTAATCGAAAAAAATCGTAATTCGTAAATCATAATTCGTATTTTCGTAGTATGATTTTAGTCACAGGAGGAACTGGTTTAGTCGGCGCACATTTATTGCTTCATTTAATGGAATCCCGAAGTATCGGGAGTGAAAACGTACGGGCCATTTATCGGACTGCCAAAAGTATAGAAAAGACGAAAAACCTGTTCAGTCTATACAAGAAGCCGGAGCTATTCGATGCTGTCGAATGGTTTCAAGCGGATATTACCGACGTTCCTACATTAGAAAAGGCTTTTGTAGGAATTGATTATGTATATCATTGTGCTGCTTTGATTTCTTTCGATCCAAAAGACGAAGATTTAATTCGAAAAACCAATATTGAAGGAACCGCAAATATTGTCAATTTTTGTGTCGCCAATGCTATAAAGAAACTCTGCTTTGTAAGCTCTATTGCTGCTCTTGGCGATTTAGCACCACACGAAAATTTCATTACAGAAGAAACAGAATGGAATCCCGAAAAACCGCATAGCGACTATGCCATTTCTAAATATGGAGCCGAAATGGAAATTTGGCGCGGGCAACAAGAAGGATTAAAAGTGATTATTGTAAATCCTGGTGTAATTCTGGGTCCCGGTTTTCAAAATCAAGGAAGCGGAGTTCTTTTTACGAAAGTAAAAAAAGGATTATCATTTTATACTTTAGGAAATTCTGGATTTGTTGCTGTTACTGATGTAGTTCGAATCACAACAGAATTGATGAAAAGTGAAATCCATAACGAGCGATTTACACTCATTGCTGAAAATATTGTTTTTCAGAATTTGTTAAACACCATCGCCGATTCCTTATCGGTAAAAAGACCCA
>JANNVK010000173.1:0-2036 GCA_031414415.1 Acidobacteriota bacterium | reverse complement strand
TACAGTCGGATTTGAAATATTTGCATTAAAGTTTTGTCCAAGTGTGGTGGTATTTGCCGCATCAAAATTACGATTTCCGTATCTATCAAAAACATAAGTTTGCTTCCAAACCATTGCGTTATTGACATCTTTTTCTTCGGCAGACTTTAACCTGTTCAGCGAATCATACATATAATTCTGATTCAATACTAACGGCGTTTGGTTGCCTTGCTGAACAGTTATTTGTTGGCTTTTCACATTTCCAGTAAAGTCTGATCCATATACAAGTCTAAATCTTAGAACTCGAAATACGTTCAACCTAAGTGTTGAATGTAATTCACACTAAATCCATAAAAGCGAAGTAAAAGCGAATATCACTAGAGCTGAGTTGATTAAAACAATTGAACGGATTATCCATATTAGAATCAGTGTTGTTGAATCCAACTTCATCCAAGCTGGCGTTTTGAATAACCAAGACAAAGTAAGGCGATTATATGTCAAAGCACCTCGGAGATTCACTTTATTGTAAAACGGTTTCCAAAAAATACCGTATGGCATTTTGTCAGTTACCCATAGATGGTTGTGATTCCTATACTCAATAAAGAGAAGCACATCAGACAAGATGCAGGCAACAATCGAAGAAAGAATAATCCAAATATAAAATATCATAATTGTTGTATTTACCTTGGAACGTTTACATTGCAACTGCAATTCGGGGTCTGTCTTAGAATATCTGATTCCGAAACGTTTGTTGCAGAGTTCCGTCTCATATGTGGTGATCCTCGTCTCTTTTTGTGTTCTGGGTATGGGGCATTGAAAACCCAATAACCTGTTCCTTGAATCCCTGTTGTACTTGCACCAAAGCTACCGAATCCATTTCCTTCGTCATCTGTTCCAATTCCCACACCAACAGGAAAAATACCAACGTCAATTTCATAGTTCAATCCACCGGATACGTTATCTGGACTATACATAATTGATCCTCCTGGTGCAGGAATAACTCCAACGCCAAAATATGGTGATACGTTCAGAGTGTTTTTATTAACCATTACTCCTCCAGTTACGCCTACTGGATAGGTTGCTGGAATCGGACTGCTAAGATTAAAATCAAAGTAGCCATCGCGAATATTATTTGGGATTACTCCGTCATCTTTTGGAATTTCCACCACTACAGCTGTAGAGTTTGCATCACTTATGTCAACAAACGAGTCCGCAAAAAGACTAATTGTCTGACCGACCTTAACGCATCCGATATTGCTTGAAAAGCAACCCTCTCGATTTATTTTTACTTCTTCTCCAGTTATGTTCTTCAGCCCTTCACGCTTTTTACTACCTTCGTAATAAAATAAGTTACCATCGTTATCCTCATAGAAATCCAAACCAGTCGAATCGGTAAAAATCAGCGGATTATTCAAAACGTATGTAAATCTATTCCAAGTCTGCGGCAAAAATCGTCTCGAACTTGCGATAAAACGGTCAGGAGTCGTGAATCTTCCGTATCCATATTCAAGCATCCTTGCTTGAGCAAAATCTAAGCCAGTTTCAGTATCACGTTCATAAGTTGCGAACTTTTCTCGTATTGTATCCGCTCCATAACCCGCTCTCGGGATTTCCTCACCAAAAGGCATAAAGTCGCGTCTTGAAATTACTTTACCAATTGAATCCGTCGTAATTCGCGGACTTCCCAAATGGTCGTTTGTTAAGTAACTGATTTTGGCTTCAGCTTGATTCGCGACGATTGTTGAATATTCTGCGACCAAATCTCCGCCAGCGTCATAGACGAAAATTGTTGTTTCATTGGTTGACGGAACGTGTTTTTTTATTCTTTTTCCATCGCCGTCGTAGGCGTAAATTCCGACAATTCCACCTACATTATTTACTTGAACTTGTTTGTTTTCAGCATCATAGACGAATGTTTGCCCGTTTGCATCTTGGCTGGTGTTGCCGTTTGAATCGTAATTTGTGCCGACAAGTTTGTTATCGTTTGGATTCGCTGACGGATTACAAATGTTTATCGGACAGCCGTTTGCTAAAGTTGTCGTGTTGTTATTTGTTGT
>JANNVK010000172.1:0-54866 GCA_031414415.1 Acidobacteriota bacterium | reverse complement strand
CCTGGCATCAATTTTTATGACATTACAACTCTTTTGAAAGATGCAGACGGTTTTAAACAAACTATCGATGCTTTTGCCGAAAACTTCAAACATCTAAAAATTGACACAATAATTGGTGCTGAATCTCGCGGATTTATCTTTGCCGCACCGCTTGCTTATATGCTTGGTGCCGGATTTGTTCCAGTTCGAAAACCAAATAAACTTCCATCAGAAAAAGTCGCAGTTTCTTACGACCTTGAATATGGGCAAGATACGCTCGAGATTCATAAAGACGCGGTTGGCGAAGGTCATAACGTCTTGATTGTAGATGATTTACTGGCGACTGGCGGAACGGCAAAGGCTGTTGTTGATTTGGTTGAAGGACTTGGCGGAAACGTTGTTGGACTTGGATTTTTGGTCGAACTTACTTTTTTAAACGGACGTTCGAAGTTCGCTGATCATAATGTAAAATCAATTTTGAGCTACAACGACTGAATTAATTATGAATGATGAATTGTGAATGATGAATGAAAGAAAATACTAAAATTCACCATTCACCACTCACAAATCACCAATAGGTTCTAGTGTTTAAAATGTCGGAATCCGGTGAATGCCATCGCGATTCCGAATTCATTTGAGGCTTTAATAACTTCATCATCTCGGAGCGATCCGCCGGGTTGAATTATTGCCGAAACTCCAAATGCGGCACATTCATCAACATTATCGCGGAAAGGGAAAAAAGCATCTGATGCAACCACGCTTCCTTTCAATTCTAAGTCAAATCTTTCGGCTCTCATACCTGCAATTCTGACTGAATCAACGCGGTTCATTTGTCCGGCTCCAACTCCTAAAGTGTTGAATTCATTAGCGAAAACGATTGCATTTGATTTTGTATGCTTGCAAACTTTCCATGCAAAAAGCATCGCTTTTACTTCGCTTTCAGTAGGTTTTTTCTCTGTGACAAATTTCAAATCGCTTTCCGAAACACGATAAATATCTTTTGTTTGAGCCAACATTCCACCAGAAATTTGTTTATATTCCAAACCTTCGTCACTCGAATTTGCATTCACCTGCAAAACCCGTAAGTTCTTTTTTGATTTGAATATTTCTAACGCTGCAACGTCAAATTCAGGTGCGAGAACAACTTCTGTAAAGACTTTGACAACTTCGTTCGCGGTTATCGCGTCAACTTTACGATTAAAAGCGACGATTCCGCCAAAAGCAGAAACTGTATCGGTCGCCAAAGCTCTTTCGTAAGCCGCGAGCGAATTTTCACCAAGTCCAACGCCCGATGGATTCGTATGTTTGATAATTGCACACGCCAAATCTTCAAATTCATTCACTAAATTCCAAGCGGCATCAGCGTCAACGTAATTATTGAACGACATTTCTTTTCCATGAAGTTGATTAGCTTTTGCGATTCCAGAATGTTCTCCAGTCGCGAAAAGCGTTGCTTTTTGATGTGGATTTTCGCCGTATCGAAGGTCAGAAATCTTTGAAAGTTCAATTAAATCAGTCTCATCATCGTCTTCATTAAATTCGAAAAAGCCAACATGTCCGAGCGGATTAAATGGTTCGAGATATGTTAAATCTTCATCCGAAAGTTGTTCAGAAAGGTAAGTTGAAATTGCCAAATCGTAACTTGCGGTTCGCGTATAGGCGAGAGTTGCGAGTCGCTGACGTGTGTTGAGCGTTAAACTTCCGCCGTGTTTTTTGAGTTCAGAAATAATATCAGTATAAAGGTCGGCATCGGTTACAACCGCGACACTTTGAAAATTTTTCGAAGCCGAGCGAATCATCGCTGGACCGCCAATATCAATTTGTTCGATTGCTTCCTCAAGTGTAACATCTTCTTTCGCAATAGTTTCCTGAAATGGATAAAGATTTACAACAACTAAATCAATCGGTGTTATCGAATGTTCTTCCATTGAAGCTACGTGTTTTTCGTTGTCTCGCAAAGCAAGAATAGCACCGTGAATTTTTGGATGAAGAGTTTTAACTCGTCCGTCCATCATTTCCGGAAAGCCTGTAATATCAGCAACTTCAGTAACCTCTAAGCCACTTTCACGTAATGATTTACACGTTCCACCAGTAGAAATAACTTCAACTCCAAATTTTTGTAATTCTCTTGCAAATTCTATAATTCCAGACTTATCTGAAACACTAATTAAGGCTCTTTTGATTTTTACTAAATCTTTCATGACACAAAATATTTTGGCTTTTCATTCACCGGAAAAGCATTTTCGTAAACACTAGCTAAATTTAATAATTCACTTTCTGACCAATGTTTTGTTTGTAATTGCAGACCAATCGGCAAACCTTCGGCTGACAAACCAGATGGAACTGAAATTGCCGGAATGCCAGATAAGTTTGCCGAAACAGTGTAAATATCGCTGAGATACATTGCAATTGGATCATCTGATTTTTCGCCGATTTTGAAAGCTGTGCAAGGCGAAGTTGGAGTTAAGATCGCATCGCATTTTTCGAAAGCAGTCGCGTAATCTTGCTTGATTAAAGCTCTAACTTTTTGTGCTTTTGAATAATACGCATCGTAGTAACCGCTTGATAACACATAAGTTCCGAGCATAATCCGACGCTTTACTTCGGCTCCAAAACCTTGTTCGCGAGTTTTGAAATACATCTCACGCAAGGCTTTTGCGTCTTCGGCTCGAAATCCGTAGCGAACGCCATCGAATCTTGCGAGATTTGATGAAGCCTCAGCGGTTGCGATGATGTAATAAACCGCGATTCCGTATTTCGCGTGTGGCAATTCGACATCGACAATTTCACAGCCAAGCGATTTATAATTTTCAATTGATTTTTCAACCGATTCTCGCACGTCTGCATCCAAACCTTCGCCAAATAAAGCACGTGGAATACCGATTCTTTTCCCCGAAATATCATCAGATAAATGTGCAGAATAATTTGGAACTTCAACATCAGCCGAGGTAGAATCATTTGCGTCGCGTCCGGCAATAACGCCTAAAACATCTGCAACGTCTTTGGTTGTTTGTCCAAAAATTCCAATATTATCAAGTGATGAAGCAAAAGCGACCAATCCAAATCGTGAAATTCTGCCATAAGTTGGCTTGAATCCGACGATTCCGCAGAGCGATGCAGGTTGGCGAACTGAACCGCCGGTTTCTGAACCTAAACTCACACGCACAACGCCTGAAGCGACTGCAACCGCTGATCCGCCGGAACTTCCACCTGGAACTCGTTCAATATCCCAAGGATTTTTGCACGTTCCATAAGCCGAAGTTTCGTTTGATGAACCCATCGCAAATTCATCCATATTCGCTTTTCCGACGATGATTGCTCCAGCTTTCGTCAATCTTTCAACTACAGTTGCGTCATATTGTGGTTTGTATCCGGCAAGAATTTTGGAGCCACACGAGGTCAGCATTCCTTTGGTGCAAATGTTGTCTTTAATTGCGATTGCCACTCCTTTGAGCGGAAAGTTAGACGAATTATCGTCCAAAATTTTTGCTGATTTAAGAGCATTTTCGCGTTCGATTGAAACAAACGTATTGAGTGTTTCGTTGAGCTTTTCAGCGTTTTCTAAGGTTTTTTCGATTTCTGAATAATACGACATAAACTAATATAAAATCTTATTTATCAACCATTTATCTTGCTGTTTCTCAGCTATTACATGAATTATTTTTTGTTCATTCCGATTGTCGTCTTTCCAAAAAAATACAACTTCGAAATCAGTTTTTTTTGGTTCAATTACTTTGCAAACTCCGAGTCTGAAGGCTTTCGGAAAATCAGTTGAATTTGTCGTAAAAATATCGTTTTCGCCAATTTTTTGCTGTAAAAATACGAATAAACTTGGCGTTAAATATTTCTCACGAATTTTAAGACTTTCATCTGATAATTTCATTTCGTGTCCAAAATGAAATGAATAAAACTCTTTGACTGCAAGTCTCGATTCTGTGCATTCCGGCGGTTCAAGATTTGGAACGCTACAAGCGGAAAGTAAAAAGTAAAAAGTGAAAAGGCAAAAAACAAGCCAATTTTCCATTTTCCATTTTCCATTTTTAATTTTCATAAAACCTTTGGAACTTGAAAATGTCCGCTTACTCCACTTGGTGCTTGGCTCAACGCACTTTCTTGCCCGAGCGAAACGTGTTTCGTATCTTCGCGAATCACGTAAGTCGCTTCGCCCTCAACAGTTAGACCGCCGAGCATTGGTTCAATACTTGAAGTATCAAGTTCGTTTAACTGCTCAATATATTTCACAATATTTGCCATTTGTGGTGTGTAAAACTCAACTTCGGCATCCGAAATTTCTAAATGTGCGAGTGTTGCGATTTTTCTAACGTCCATATTTTCTTGCTTCCATAAATTAGTTTTGTTTTCCTAAAGATTCTTTTCTCAACAGACAATTTCCGGCTGCTAACAAAAATTGTTTACGGAGAGATTCGTCTAAAATTGCATCAGCTGATTTCTGTAAACTTGGCGAAATTTGATGCATTGCACCTTCATCTGAAAGGAAATTATTAGATATTTTTTCGATTTTCTTTTGTCTATTTTTAACAACTAAACTTTCATCAACTTGAAATTCGATGAAGGTTACAATCGCTTGCCCGAGCATCGAATTTATTTTAAAAATCATTTGCCCGCTCAAAGATTCGAGATGCTTTTTCCACATATCTCCAGTAACTGCAACAGTTAAACGTTTTCCTAAAAGCTGTTTCGGAGCAGTTTGCTCACTAAGTGCAACACCCGCGATTTTTTTCCAGGTTGCAAAAACTATCGCCTCACGAACATCTTCGTTGTCGCTAAATTCCTTGAGCAGTTTTGGTAATGTGCGAAAAAGTTCGTTCATCGAAGTTGCTAGTTAACAGGCATAACTTTAACATATTCAATAATGAAACTTGAATTGACGAAACTAATATTAGCCTCTGGCAGCCCGCGACGTTCAGAAATTTTGACTTCAGTCGGTTGGGAATTCGAAAAAATCGTTGCTGATATTGATGAAAGCGAAATTGAAGGCGAATCGCCCGAAAATTACGTTCAGCGGCTTGCGAGAGAAAAAGCTGAAGTTGTTGCTGCTAATAACCCGAATCGCATTGTCCTCGGTGCTGACACAACTGTTGTTATTAATCAACAAATCATCGGAAAACCGACAGATTTAGATGACGCACAAAGAATGTTGCGTTTGCTTTCCGGTAATTGGCACGAAGTTTTAACTGGAGTTGCAATAGTAAAAAACGGCGAAACGCGAGTTGGAATTCGATCTACTAAAGTGAAGTTTGCCGAACTTTCAGATACGGAAGTCGAATATTTGGTTATGTTTGGCGAACCACTCGACAAAGCCGGGGCGTATGCTGTTCAAGCTCAAGCCGCGTTATTTATTGAAGGAATTGAAGGCGATTATTGGAATGTTGTTGGGTTGCCGATTAGTTTGGTCTATCAATTGATGGACGAAAAAATTGACAAATAGCCTTTTCTTTATTAAATTTTGAATATGTTGATTTGCTCAAAATATCTCGCCCTTATTTAGCCACTCGTTGATTTCGCAGACGATGTGGCGTAACTCTATTAAAAAAACAATTTACACAACCTGATTTGGATAGATTTGCATTTATCCACTAAACTCTTATTTTATTCAAGCCTAAGGACTAAAGACAACAGACTAATTTTTATGGAAGAGAAATATTTTGCAGAAGTAATCGAAGAGAAATGGCAGAAGATTTGGGCTGAAAAAGGAACTTTCCACGCCGAAATCGATCACACACGACCGAAGTTTTTTGCACTAGAAATGCTGCCTTATCCATCGGGCAATTTGCACATGGGACACGTCCGAAATTATTCGATTGGCGATGCTTTGGCTTGGTATAAACGCCTCAAAGGTTTCAATGTATTGCATCCAATTGGCTGGGATTCTTTTGGTCAGCCGGCGGAAGCTGCGGCGATAAAACGCGGTGTGAATCCGCGAGATTGGACTGAAACCAACATTGAACACGGGAACAAACAGCTAAAACGACTCGGTTTGAGCTACGATTGGAGCCGTCAAATCTGTAGTCATCGACCGGATTATTACAAATTTGACCAATGGTTTTTCTTGAAAATGTTTGAGAAAGGCTTGGCTTACAAAAAAGCGACGCAAGTAAATTGGTGTCCTTCTTGTGAAACTACACTTTCAAATGAACAAGCTAGCGGCGGAATCTGCTGGCGTTGCGGAAGTGCAACGACCAAAACGGACTTGAATCAATGGTTTTTCAAAATTACTGATTACGCAGATCAATTGCTCGATGATATGAGCGAAATCGAATCTGGTTGGGCAGAAAAAGTTTTGAAACGCCAACGCGACTGGATTGGAAGAAGCGAAGGTGCTTTTGTAGAGTTCGAGGTTCAAGGTTCGGAGTTTAAGGTTAAGGTCTTTACAACTCGAATTGATACTATTTACGGTGTTAATGCAATTGTTGTCGCGGCTGAGCATACAATTGTTGAAGCAAATTTCGAATCATTTTCGTCCGATGTTAAAGCGAAAATTGAGAAAATTCGTGCCGAAAAATTGAAAGCCACAGACAGAGAAGTTGAAATCGAAAAAGACGGAATTGACACAGGCTTGAAAGCCGTCAATCCATTTTCTGGCGAAGAAATTCCGATTTGGGTCGGAAATTATGTGATGATGGAATACGGCACAGGAGCTGTGATGAGTGTGCCGGGACATGATGAACGCGATTTTGAATTCGCGAAAAAATTCGGTTTGCCGATCCGAGAGGTTGTTGTCAGAGAGACTGATTTACAACTTTTGAAAACTGCTTATAGCGAAGAGGTTGAACTTTTTGAAAACCCAAAATTAACGGAACAAGAGCAATTTATCCAAGAACAAACATTTACTTATCTACAAGAAAATGTCGAAATACTGATTGAAAAATACTACGCAAAACATGGCAAACAAATAATTAACGCTGACAGGTCAAAAGAACTTTTTGATGAATATAACGAAAATCGTTTGGAAAATGACCGTGCCGTTCAACCGACAGCTTCGGCATTAACTCGTTTGATCTTGAAAAGAAGATTGAACGAATTACCAAAAGGCTCAACCGTTATTTTAACAGCAGGCGGGCAAGCATCGGGTAAATCCGCGATAATTGCCGAAAATACAGAAGCAGACTTGATTTACGACTCGGTGATGGCTAGTAAAGAAGGCAATCGTAAAGTTTTGGATTTAATTGGAGAAAAAGGTCATTTTGCACAATTAATTTATGTTTATCGTCCAATTAAATTTGCAGTTATCGGAATGCTTAAGCGTCAAAAACTTGAAGGTCGTCCAGTTTCTGAAGACAATATGGCGAGTGGACATTTTGGCAGTCAGCAAGCGTTCATCAATGATACGGACAACTATGCAAGGGAAAAATTTGGTTTTACGGTCGAATACGTTGAAACGATTGAAAATGACTTGCCAAAACGAATTTCATTAAACGAATTAAAAGAAAGAGCGTATAATAACAAATTGGAGGTTTCTGAAAAAATTAATTATGGAATTAGCGAATACAACCGAAGCAAACAACGAAACAGTTTCTCAAACCGGAACATCGACTCCGAAGAAGCTGATGACAAGGGAAGAATACGAGGCTTGGGGCGAGAGAGTAATGCAACAAGTTTTGAGTTTCAAGCCGAATCCGCCGACGGAAATGCCGGACAAAGATGCACCGATTTGGGATTGGCTGCAAAGGATGAGGGAAAACGAACAATCTTAGAAGCCTTTACTGAATACGGCAAAGTGATAAATTCCGATTCGTGGAACGGAAAATCTTCCGAAGACGCGAAAGTTGAAATGTCTAATTTTGCCAAGGAACAAGGCTTCGGTGAAACTGCAACAACTTATCGACTTCGTGATTGGGGCGTTTCGCGACAAAGATTTTGGGGTTCGCCGATTCCCATTATTTATTGCGATTCGTGTGGTGTAGTTCCTGAAAAATTAGAAAACCTTCCGATTGAATTGCCCGAAACTGCTCCATTTACAGGAGTTGGCGAATCTCCACTGGCGAAAGTACCCGAGTTTGTAAATGTCGCGTGTTCTAAATGCGGTGAGCCTGCAAAACGCGAAACTGACACGATGGACACTTTTGTCGATTCATGCTGGTATTATTTCCGCTATTGTGACAATCAAAACTCAGAACTTCCTTTTTCACAAGAAGTTGCAGATTATTGGTTGCCCGTCGATCAATATATCGGCGGTGACGATCACGCCGTGATGCATCTGATTTACACACGGTTTTGGACGAAAATGATGCGAGATATTGGTCTTGTGAAATTTAACGAGCCAGTAAAACGTTTGTTAACGCAAGGAATGGTTATCGGCGAAACATTTTTTGACGACGAAAATGGCAAGAAGATTTATTTTTCGCCAAACACGGTTTCGGTCAAACGAGATGAGAAAGGAAAGCTAGTTTCTGCGACAAATGTTGATGGAAAAAGTCTCAAAACTGCCGTCGAAAGAATGTCCAAATCGAAAGGAAACGGCGTTGACCCTGACGAAATGGTTGAGATTTATGGAGCCGATGCGTCGCGTTTGTTTGTTCTTTTTGCGGCACCTGCGGAGAATGAATTGCTCTGGAAAGAAGAAGGTGTTGAAGGCACAAAGCGTTTCTTGCAAAGAGTTTATCGATTTGTTTGGAAGTGGCACACGGCAGTGAGCAGTGAGCAGTCAGCAGTCAGCAGCGAAGGAGTTTCAAGCGAAGCAAAAAAACTTCGCCGCAAAACTCATCAAACAATTCAACGAATTGAGGAAAGTTTTGAAACTTTGCAATTCAATACGCCGGTTGCGGCTTTGATGGAACTTTCGAATGCACTTGGCGATTGGAAAATTGAACCTTCTGCGGCATCAAAAGGCGATTTATTTGCAATTCGCGAAGGTTTAGAATCATTGATTTTGATGCTTGCACCTTTTGCACCTCATTTTGCAGAAGAAATGTATGCGAAATTGGTTGGAAATGACGATGGAATTTTGGCGAATGGTGGAAAGTTTCCTGAATTCAAAGCCGAATTAGCAAAAGCTGACGAAATTGAGATTCCGATTCAGATTAACGGCAAACTTCGTTCGAAAGTGATTGCTTCGCCTGAAACGCCCAACGCTGAGCTTGAAAAAATGGCGTTGGCTGATGAAAAAGTTAAAGAATGGGTTGACGGCAAAGAAATTGTGAAAATTGTTGTTGTTCCTAAGCGTTTGGTCAATATTGTGGTGACGTGATGATTGATAAATTTTGCTCGAAACAAACTAAACGCTGGTAGTGAATCTACTTATTTCAGTTACTAATTTTGTAATGCTCAATTAATAATTTGAGGTGGGACATAATAATTTGCTTCCCAAACTACATAAAAGAATCGCATTTTTGCTTCAGCTACTTTTTTACTGTCTAAATATTTTGTGAGTGTGCCAGCCAAAACAGTAATTTTTTTTCTGTTGAAACGAACTAAATCACCTTTTTTAAGATAAGTGCCAGTAAAACTAAAATGAATATTATCCTTCTTTTCAGTTTTAAAAGTAATTGTTTTTTTAGAAACTGCAAATTCTTCAAATTGGTAGTCTATTCCTTTGCTGAAATCACAACCAATACTGTTACTTGCAGGTAATTTTATACCCAAATTACCTACAATCTTCGCACTGTTTTTTGTGCTTTTGCCCGAACTTACATATTCAAAAGTAAAATTTGAAAAACATAAAAACTCTTTAGATACTTTCCCAGATGGGAGATAACCACCAAATTGATAGTAATCAGATTTTGAAATTGGGATAGTGATGATTCTATAATCTATCTTTTGAGCCATGGCAAGCGATGCAAAAGGAGCTAAAACTAGCAATAAGATAGCCAATAAATTGAGAAAACTGCGTTTCATGGTTTTTAATAATTTTTTATTTCATTTCCGACAGTAATTTTTGATGTCTCGAATACTTATTTAATTACTTTCCCCCAACTAAATGTCCTAAATAATTTAGTTTGTCAGACATTCTGACCTGACGTGGATTTACAAATGAAGCCGCCCGACCAACTACAAGTGGAATTCCAGCAAGTTCATAAGCTCTAGCAACCAATTCTGAGCAAAAGAATTGAGTGTCTTTGTTCGCATCTGTTGCATTGCTTGATATTGCAACATCGCTTGCCGAAAATCCGCCAGTAGTTAGAACACAGGTTAGTGATGAAATTACACATCCTGTAGATACGGCTGCAGCTCTAATTGCCCCACCGCGTTTTTTATACATTCCAGCTCCAGCCGCTCCAATTTCATCATAAGGAAGTCCAATAAATTTCTTTGCATTTTCTACAACCGAATCACGCTGTTCGTTGGTAATACCTCTATAAGTTAAACCAATTGCTAATGTCATCTCTCGACTCTGGTCAGTCCAAAGTTGAGGTTTAGTCACTCCATCGCCTAAGGCTTCAATCACATTATTGTTTCCAACGTAAAGTAAAGCATGACTGATGTCAGAACCTGTCGCAATCCTGATAGCTTTTGAGATGTTTGAGTTTCCAGTTGAAACTATAATATCGCCTTTTCTTAGAGAACTTATATCAATATTTCCCATAATCTTCTCCTTATTTTATTTAGTTTGATGCGTAACCCATTCTATTTTTTTAAATGTTGCTGGTACATTTGTTTTTATTTTAAACTTAGTAAATGTTGTATTGTCAGGAAGCCATAAATGATTATCTTCTGACCCATAGCTTAAAGAAAATCCCTTAAAAACAGTTGAAATATATAGTTTGTATTCTTTTCCTTCAGCATCAAAAATTGAAGCGTCTATTATTAATTCTTTTCCGTCCTCTAAAATAACTGTGTTTTTCTTTTTCCCTTGAAGGTCAAAATGTGCAACATTATCCAAGTCAATGGAGATAGAGTTGGGGGATGTAATAGACTTGAATGGTTGTGCTGGAGATATTTCTAAAGCATCATTACCTATTGATATTGGACCAGATATAAGTTGTGGAGGAGTTACTTGCATTAAACTTTGGGTTACAGTTTTAATTATATTTCCGCAACTAAGACAAAAAAACACAAACATAGATATGCAAAAAATTTTGACGTATCTTTGGTTTTTGAATTTAACCCTGCTTTCATTTCCGAAAGTAAGTTTGATGTCTCTAATACTCATTTAATTATTTCCTTTAGAGTGACGTAAATGAAAGTATATTTTGCAGAAAAAACTCACACTTTGATAAAATCGCACAAGTTATTTTATCAAATCATCAAAGACTGCAAAACGACTGAACTTTTTAATTTTGAATTTCTCAATTCTAGATTCTTCAGCCAATCGTCCGCATTAGCAAGTCCATAATCATTCGCGAGCGAAGCCCGAATTCCGGCTTCATCTAAATCTTTTAGCAAAAACTCAAAAGCCATTAAATCGTTGTCATCGAAATCTTGAATTCCGAGTGCATTTGTGACGTTTGCACCTAAAACCTTGGTGTTTGAGAGGTCAAATGTCCAATCTAACGCTTTTTCGATTGGCTTAGAATCTGGAAAACGTTCTTTTATGAGAGAAAATACTTTTTGTTTTTCGCTGACATTCATCAAAATAGCGAGGAAAAATCGTAACTCTGCATCAGTTACAATCGAGCGTTTTTGGCTTATTTCGCCTATTTTTTCTTGTTCATAAATCGCATCTGTAAAAGTTGTAGCGATATCGCCGTGTTTAGCACGAACAATTTTTATCAAATTATCAAAACGATCGCTATTTTTTTCAACACCAAAAACTTGCTCAATATTTGCATTAGAAAAAAGATGTTTGAGATTTGAGAGAATTACATAACTCAGTTGAGCGTCAGATTTTCTGAGAAAATTCGCGATTTGTTCATCCGCATCGGAGCGTTTCAGATGGAGCAACATTTTTGCAGTTTGAAGTTTTTTGATAAAATTTGGTTCTTCAAAAAAGGGATCAATCGCAAGTCCGGGCTGCATATAAGAAAATTGAGGCGAGCTGAGTGGCGAGCGATGCGTGCGGATAATTAATGTAACTGAAGGATTATCAAGATGAAAAAGTGCGTGAATAAACTTTCTGCCATCAGCAATTTGTCGCACGCCGCCTTTGTTTAATAATTCGACATTTCGCAACGTTAAATTTCCAGTTTCGAGAAAAAAATTGAGCTTATTTTGCATCTCAAACTCATAAGTTGAATGAATACTTGAGCCTTCGAAGACCTGAAATGCTCCACAAAAACCGTGTTGGTGAATCGCGGTTGTGCTGTTATACCAAAAATACACATCAATGTGAAAACGCGGAAATCTCGCAATCGTCACCGGAACATCGCTGAAACGTCCCATTAAATCTTGTTGTCCAGGAAGCTCAATTTCGTTCATTAACCAAGTTACAATTTCCCACGGCGACATTTTTGATGGAATATCGAACTCTGTTAAAGCCTTCGCCGCAATTGCAGGCAGCAAATCTTCGTTATAGTTTTTTTCACGCCAAAGAGTTTCAACTTCGGCACCGAGTTTTTGAAATATTTCCATTATAGTTTTGTCTTTTCACGCGGACTTTCACTTATTTTATTTGCGATTAACAAAACAGCAATCAAACTAAAAATAAGACCAATAACGGCAGCAATCATCGAATATTCATCGACTGTTTTTGTGCCATATTTGCTGTCATAAGCTCCGCCAAGAGCCCAAAAACTTAGCATTATAATCACTTGGATTCCAACTGCAACAGACACAGTTAAAATTGCCCAACGCAAGCCGTTTTTGCCATTTGAAACAGCGTGAAGGTAAACACGCCAGCCGAGAAAGAGAAATAAAAGTGTTGCAATTATCATTTTAATATTCGAACGATTGCTTGGTTTATTGCGTTTAAACTAACTTGAAGAAAAAATAACAAATAATTTCTATGAAAGTTAAATTCTTCGTCAATAATATTTCATTTTAACATCTTTTTCTGTTATATTTGCCGAACTCTTTCCAAATTTCAAACTTTAAGGAACATATATTTTTATGGAAGCTACCGCCGATAACTTTGCAGCTCAGCCTGTCGCAGATAAACATCCGAAAGGACTTTACGTTTTATTCGGAACCGAGATGTGGGAACGTTTTAGTTTTTACTCAATGCTCGCACTTTTTACGCTTTATCTACGCGACCCAAACGAAGGATTTGGTTGGACTGCCGCACAAGCAACGACGCTTTATGCAAATTATTTGATGTTTGTTTATGCGAGTCCGTTGATCGGCGGACTGATTGCGGATCGAATTACAGGCTACAGAAAAGCCGTGATGATTGGCGGTGTTTTCTTTATGATTGGACACGGTTTGCTTTCGATTCCAGCGATGTGGGCAGTTTATGCGGCGTTGACTTGTCTGGTAATCGGAAATGGTTTCTTTAAGCCGAATGTTTCGACAATGGTCGGAAATCTTTATCCCGAAGGAAGTTCGCTCAAAGATCGTGCTTACAACATTTTCTATATGGGAATCAACATTGGTGCATTTGCCGCACCGATTGTGATGGAAATTGTTAAATCATATTTTGGTTTTCACGCTGCTTTTGCAGTTGCAGCTTTTGGAATGTTGATTTCGGTTGGAATTCTTTGGTATTTCAAAAGTTATGTTGAAAACCCGATTCCGACAAAATCTGCGGCTGATTCTACAAACGATGCACGTCAAGCATTAATGAATGCAGTTCCAAATTGGAAACGGATTGTTGCCTTAATCGTTGTGTTCGCAATTGTTATCGTCTTTTGGATGGTTTTCCACCAAAACGGTTCAACGCTGACATATTGGGCAGACGACAACACCGATTGGAATGTTTCGGGAACAATTTCTAACTCGATTAACGCTTTTTGGGTTGTGACATTAACATTTCCGCTGATTTGGTTTTGGGGATACCTTGACAAACGCGGCAAAGAGCCTTCAACTCCGACTAAAATGGCAATTGGAATGACTTTAACTGGACTTTCGTTTTTAGTTTTATGGTATGGAGCAACAGTTGGCGAAAACCAAACTCCGACTGCTGAACAACTATCGAAAGGCGAATTCCGTATTAACGAACGTGTTGTAACAAATCTTGCTGCAAAAGGTGTTTCCAAAGATGTGTTAGATAAAATTGTTAATGCAAAAAATGCTGATGGAAAAAATTTAATTTATGGCGTTAAATTTTCACCAAAAGTTGATGAAAAAACTAAAGAAACTGTTTCTGGTGAACAACAATTATTGAACGCTATAAAAACAGTTGCTCCTGAACAAGCAGAAAGTAATAAAGCTAACTTCATGCAAGGCTCGTTTTTGTTCCGAGTTTCGGCGTTTTGGTTAATCCTAGCATATGCAATCGTCACTTTGGGCGAACTTATGCTTTCACCGATGGGATTATCTCTGGTTTCAAAAGTTGCACCGATTCATCTTCGCGGTTTATTGATGGGCGGTTGGTTTGTGGCAACAGCAATTGGAAACAAACTAACTCAAATTGGCGTATTTTGGGATATTTGGCTGCAATCGAGCTTTTTCCTTGTGCTTTCGTTGATGGCTTTGGTGATGGCGGTTGTCTTGTTTTTATTGTTAAAACCTCTAAAAAAAGCAATGCCAGGCGTTTAGTTTCGGGCAGATTAACAAAAAAAAATGAGCAATGTGAATCAATCACATTGCTCATTTTTCTATTTGTAGCCAATCTTAAAAAACGATGCCAACTCCGACCCGAACATTGTTTGAATAAAAACCGCCTGAAATATACGGGTTATAATCAACTTGAATAGCACGAACACTTACTCGTTTGTTCACCCGAACATCAACGCCACCGCCGACAGCCATCGAGAAAGCTCCGCCGCGGGCACGAAAGCCTTCGCTCGCGACGACTACTCCGGCTAAAACATGTGCAAAAGGTCTCACGCGACTTCCTTCTCTGGCATTATTTTTTATCTGAATGCCACCGAGATAGTTTTGCAACGAGAAGTTTCGTTTATGATGGGTTGAGAAATCGCCTTTAACACCTACATATTTTGAAAAATTATAAACACCGGAGACGTTTACGCCGTTTAAAACTACCGGATCGCCTCCTACATCGCTGATGTCTATTACGTTCGCCGAATATCCGACATAGAATTCGCCTTTTTTATAATCATCGGTTGATTGTGCGAAAGAGAAAGTTGCGAAAGTTGCGAAAGTTGCAACGATTAACAAGCCTAGAAATATTTTTTTCATTTAATTGAACCTCAAAAATTTAAAAATTTGCATAAAATCTTATGCTACTTTTAAAAATATATAACTTTTTCCGGCTTGTGTTTTGCATTGTGACACTTTCTCAACTGTCACAATCAAATATAATTTTTTGTCACAAATAATTTATCAGCGGTGTTTTATCTTTAGAAACACAAATTTTTCTAATTTTATCTTAAGGAATTATCGACAAATGAACACAAAATTTAACTTTAAACAATTACTTTGTATCTTCGCGACATTTATTATTATTTGCATTGGCAACATTATTATAGTTGCTCAGGATAAATCTGAACGACGCGATTTTTGTCAGAACAATAATTGGTCTTGGAACGAAAAACAATCAGTCAGCGAAACTCGGGAAATGACGATGCCAAGCGTAAACTTACTAACCGTTGATGGCAAAAATAACGGTGGAATTTCAGTCAAAGGCGAAAATCGTTCAGATGTTTTGATTCGGGCTTGCGTGCAAGCGTGGGCAAATTCCACAGATTTGGCGAAACAAAATCTCGATAGTATTCGCATCGAAAAAGGTTCAAACATTTATGCTGAAACTTCTTCCAGCAATAAAAATTGGTCAGTTTCTTACGAAATATTAGTGCCAACGCAAACAAATCTCAGACTTGTTGCTCAAAATGGCGGAATCAACATTAGTTTGGTCGATGGAACAATCGAATTTGAGACCAAAAATGGCGGCGTGAGTCTCAAATATTTAGCTGGTGATGTCAAAGGAAAGACAACAAATGGCGGACTTTTAGTCAAATTATCAGGAAGTAGTTGGAAAGGCGAAGGCATTGATGTTGAAACAAAAAATGGCGGCGTAAATATATTAATGGACGAAAATTATGCTGCAAATTTTGAAACCGGAACTGTAAATGGCGGCATAAAAAGCGAAATAAACGAGTTACAAGTCGAGAAAAGAACGGAAGAACAACGCGGCTGGTATCAACAAAACAAAAAAATTAACAAAGCTATCAATGGCGGCGGTGCAAAAATTAGAATCGTGACAACAAACGGCGGAATAATAATTCGTAAGAACTGAGTAAAATATAAAATCAAATTAAGCATTTGAAAAAATACTTATTCCAAAGCTCTGCAAATTATGAAAAATATTTGAGCGAATTTAATATTCAATGTTTTGCTTTCTCAGAGTTGCCGTCTGTTTCAGTTGATGGATAAAGGTTTGTTAGCAAAGGACTTAAGCCAAATTTCTGAAATAATAATTCCAAAACTAAAGACGGCAACTAATCAATCCATAAGTGTAATTTCAGATTAATTATTTCAATGAATTATCGATCCTGAAAACCTTTCCCCACGAAAATTTTCGGCATACATTTAACGATTCGTTCAACGCGGGTTTTAGTTTGTTTAGGTTGTAAAAAATGAATGTAATATCCGCGTTGTCTGCCCGGAGTTAAGGCTTCAAAAGCCTTTTTGAGATCGGGATTTTCGATGAATTTTGCTGCTAATTCTTCGGGAATTTCGCGTTCGGAAATATCTTTGAGTTTTACTTTTTCGCCTGATTTTTCAATCTTGATTGCTTCTGCAAGATACGCTTTCAAAACTAATTCGAGGTCGATTATTTTCTTAACATCGGTAAACTTAACAAATCGCACCGCTTGTGAATCTTCGCCCGGTTTCTCTAGAATTTTGTTTTCGTCCTTTAATAATGCACCTTTGAAAAAACTAATCACGCAATTATCGTTGAAAGCCGTAATCAAACCGATGTTTTTTTTCTCAAATGAATAAACCGGCTGACTCCATTTTAATTCTTCCGTCAGTCCACAATCGAGCATAATCCGCCGCAACAAAGTCAATTCTTCACGCCAAAAATTTACCTTACATTGTGGCGTTCTATAAAGTTTGCAACGCCCGCAACCGTCTTCGAGATATACGTCAACTTGTGGATTCTTTTCGTTCATATTTTTATCTGAAAGGCAGAAACGCGACCGTTGGGAAGCGAGTCGCCTGATTAGCGTTAGACACGTTCGTTCACACTCGCGTTTCCGTCTTTTTCCATCAATTTTGTAATAACGTATCTGATTCAACGACAACATTTCTTGCCAATGTCTTGAAACGAACACCGTTTTTTTGCTTGACAGTTATCGTAATGTGTCCAGTTTTACTGATCTTTATATCGTGAACTGTTCCGGATTTTCCTTTGTGTGTTCCACCGATAACTGTGCATTCATCGCCATCTTTTAATTCTTCGGGTGTTTTGTATGTCATACGTCTAAGCAACTCGCAAAATCTTTTCCATTTTGCGTCCTTTCGCCAATTCATCGACCAATTTGTCCAAATATCTTACGTGTTTCGTTAAAAGATTTTCAATTTCTTCTATCCGATAACCGCAAATTACGCCTGTAATTAGATGTGCGTTCGGGTTTAATTTTGCTCTCTCGAAGAACGTTTCAAACGTCACTTTCTCATCAATCATTTCTTGCAATTTTTTGTCGTCAAAACCTGTTAGCCACTCAATTACCTGATGCAATTCTTCGATTGTTCTTCCTTTTTTCTCAACTTTTGCAACATAATGCGGATAAACGCCCGCAAAAGTCAATTTTGCGATTCGCTCATTGTGTTCGTTTGTTACTTTCATACGATTTTAATCTCTCTAATTGTCCCTTTCTTTTCACAATGTTTTTATAATCTCACTGAATATTACTTGATTTTTTCAGCCAAAGTTTAAGGTCTTCCACGTTGATTTGTTCAACTGCCGTGTAGAAAATAGACGCGTCTTTGAATTTTTTGCCAATCACATTTAATTTTTCTTCCTCAAAACTCGCACCGCTACAAAACATCAAACGCAAACCAGCTTTGTGTTTACTATATCCGACAATCGGATTTCCATCCAAAAACCAAACAGGATGAGCGTGCCAGATTTTATTTTCGGCTTCCGGTAAAAATTTGCAAATTGTCACTGCTAGTAGATTGCAAATTTCTTTGTCTGAAGCCGCTTGTAAGTCGTTGTATTGTTGAATTTGACTATCCATCTGATATTTCAGGTTCAACTAATCTCATCAGTTTATCCAATGATTCTTGCCAGCCCAAATAACACATTTCGGTTGGAATCACCGTCGGAATGCCTTCTTGTAAAACTTTGAGCTCAGTTCCGCAAAGCACCTTGTTAAACCAAATTGTTGTTATCATTTCTCCCGGCAAATTGGGGTCGTCAAATTTGTCGGTATGTTTAATCAATTCGTTGGGCTTGATTTCCAAAAAATTCCCACCAAATGAATGTCCGTTTCCGGTTGTGAAATTTGTAAACGACATTTTGTAACTGCCGCCAACCGTAAAATCCATTTGGTGAATAACGCACAAAAAACCATATGGGGGAAGCCAACTTGCGTAAGCAACTGGGTCAGAAAAAGCACGGAAAAGTTTTTCAGGAGTTGCCTTTAAAACTCTGTGCAAAGTTAAACTGTTATTTGTCATATTGTTATTTTTTAAGTTAGATTACGGATTGTTAAAATCATTTCTCCAAAACCGTTTTCAAATTCGTCAAGCCTTCGTTAAAATCCTTACCGACTTCTTTATCCATATCCATCACGACTAACATCAAATTCATTGGACGTGAAAACGAGCCGGTAAAGCCCCATTTTACTTTGGTTTGCGTGGGCGTAACTTCGTCGAGAATCATATAGGCTTGGTTCGTGGCTTCAAAAGGAACTTTGAAACGAAGTTCGGTATCAATTTGGTTATTACTGATCTTTTTAATTTCCTGCTCGCCAATTCCAACCTCGGGATGCGTGCTTTCCCACGAAGAAACAAAGCCCACTTCGCCGTCGTTTCCTTTGTAATTTATCTTAATATTCGGATCTTTTTTCGTCCACGGACCCCACTGATCGTTTTGATTTTTGATTATTTTCGCGTAGTTCATCACATCAGCTTTTGGCTTGTTAATCGTAACTTCGCGTTCGACTTTGTAGTCAGTCGGAGTAACAAAAACCAAAACGGCAATCGCAATAATCGCCAACAAAATCAATCCGCCTAAAATTCCAAGTATTTTCTTAATCATAATTTTTCTCCTAATCTCATTTGTGTCTCTTTCTATAAATTGCCGCTAGCTTTAGCTAGTGGACAAATCAAACTAATTCTTGGCTTTAGCCGAATTCCTGAAATTCAATATCATAGATGGTTTTGGCTGAAGCAATAAGGAATTTGTTTAATTTAATAATTTGGCTAAAGCCTTTTTCTAATAACCCCAAACCTCCAACTAAAGTTGGAGGCAATTGATAAAACATCTCTACGAACAATTTGTCCACTAAAATTATTTCACAATCCCTTTTTTCTGAATCGAATTATGAATCCGCCCCAATTCCAACAACGCCGCCGAGCCATACCAGAGCCGCATTTCAAATTCAAAAACACCTGCTTTCACCGCCGGATCGGTTTCGACTAACGCCTTGGCTTTTTCGAGCGTATCAACATCAAACACGTAAATTCCGCGAATATCATTGTCGTCAAAAAAAGGTCCGGCGAGAACCAATTTGCCTGATTCGGCGAGTTTTCCGATATTTTCCATATGTCCGGCGATGTATTTATCGCGTTCAGCTTTTTCAAATTTTGCTTTTCCGCGAATCAAGTTTACGAACACAAAAGTTTTCATGCCTCGCTCATCGGCTCCGAGTTTTTTTGCTAAAGCTGTATCATACATAGACTTAGCAGGTTCGCCGTAGTAATAAACTCTCGCAATTTTGCCGCCTGAAAATTCATAAACGGCAAAACTATCGTTTGATTGTTTACCTTTTTCGGTTTCCCAAGTTGCAGTTTCAGTCATCGAAACGCGGTTGCCGTTTTGATTGGCGTTTGAGATTTTCGATTTACACGTCGGGCAACTTTTGAAATAGCCTTCCATATACTTTCGAAGCGATGCTTTGTCCGAAGTTTCGGTCGTAAGTTTGTCACCCGCGAGCGTAAACCATTTCACATCATCAGTTGCGAGATTCATCATCGTGTTAATGTTTCGCGAATTAAAAGCCTCGATAAACTGTTGAACGGTTTTTGACTGAGATTGACCAAAAATATTCACTGCCGTCAAAAACAATATAAAAATTAGTAGTTTCATAATCGTATGCAACGCGGGTTGCCAGCCAGCGTGTGTAACATTTTTGTGACGCAAACAATCTGTCCGCGTTCAGTTATCAATCTATTTCGTCTTCGTATCAAAACTGACCATCCAATTTACACCAAATTTATCAGTAAACATTCCGAAATAATCGCCCCAAAATGTTTCGTTCATTGGCATTGTAATAGTTCCGCCAGCGGAAAGTCCGCCGAAAAGCCGATCTGCTACGTCTTGGCTTTCGGCTGTAATCGAAATCGAAAAATTGTTTCCTTGCTTAAAATTTGCCGCCCATTCGCCGCCGGTATCGCTGCCCATAATCACCGTTTCTTTACTGATCGGGAGCGAAACGTGCATTATCCTGTTCGCGTGTTCGGGCGACATTTGGTTTTCCTCAGACGGAGGCATTTCGCCAAATCGTCCCATATACGGAAATTCGCCACCGAATACCGATTTATAGAAATTAAACGCTTCTTCGCAGTTTCCGTTGAACGTTAGATATACATTTACTGTTGCCATATCTTTCTTCTTTTTAATTTATTTGTTTAGTTTTGCCAGCCGCAACTTGTTTAGCCGACAAATTACTCACAACTTTTTTGCCTGTTTTTTCTTCAATTTCTTTACGTGTATTTCCCGCTATTGTGCCGCCTTGATTGGCAATAATACGATTTTCTTCAAAGGTTTGCGGAGCTTTTTCTTTGCTGATTTCGGTCGTCGTGGCTTCGGCGAGCATATTCAAAACGAGTTCTAAATTCGTCATATTGTCCCGCAGATTTTCGCGTTTTAGGTCTTTGTGTTGCTTGTATTCCTTGACCGAAAATCCGCTCCACGCTTTCGTGATTTCGTCAGTTAAAATTGCATATTCAAGTCCTTTTTTCACGCCTCGATCATCCCATTCATCGGTTAAATCCTTGCGAACTTCGATACTTTTGAGCCGCTGATTTATCCATTCTTTGCTGTAACCTTTCTTCAGATAAGTCTCCATCAAACGGTCAATTCCGATTTCAGGATCCTCAATTTCGTCAAGTCTTTCGCGTGCAACTTTAGCGATCCATGACTTAAACGGTTCAGCCTTTGGTGATGGAATTGATTGGATTAAACGGAATAATTGCTCGGTATCGGCAACGTCGGTGAGACGCATTTTGCCGTCAGCGGCAAGCAATTTCAACTGGTGACAATTTGTCACCGTTTCATTTCCTTCGATTTTTAATCGCTCTTTTAGTTTGTTCCAATACTTTCTTGCTTTTAGGTAGTCAGTTTGGGCGGTCAAAACCGCGACAACATCAACAATCGAAAAATACCACTTTTCTTCGTCCGCGTTCCAAACGCTTCGCACCTGTTTTTCCTCAAATAATTTAATTGCAATTTTCTGTTCCATAATTTAATCTTCGTCTAAACTCTCCGCTAAAAACTCGCCTACAAATTTGCGTTCCATTCCGTTTCCCCAACCCGCACCGTGGTCGCTGGTGTTGGAAAAGTGCGAATTTGGATGAATGCGATGTTCGCCAAATTGTAGCAAATAAAGGATTTCGTTCGGACGCAGATGTTCGCTTGCCCAAGTCAAAGGCGAATCGCCGTTAGCGTCTTTTGCAGTTTTGTCTGCTCCTTTTTCGAGTAGATATTTGATCGTTTCAGCATCAGAATAAGCGGCGGCACGATGTAGCGAAGTTTCGCCCTTCGTCCGCACATCACGCATAAAAGCTCCGGTTTCTTTGCCCGGAATCGTTTTTGCATTTACGTTCGCACCGTTTTCAACCAGCAATTTTACGACATACAAAAAATACGGACGACCGGCTTTTGCGAGCGAACTATGTAATGGAGTTTCGCCTGTTTCGGGGTTGGAATAATTAACATCTGCACCATGTTTAATCAAAAAATCTGCAACTTTCCAATGTCCAAAAAACGCTGAATGACCGAGTTCCTGATTCAAATCAATGCTCGATAAATCACCGCCGTTTGCAAGAATCGCTTTCAGAGCAGTCGTGTCGTTGTAATAGACAAACCATTGCAAAGGCTTGACTTCGCCTTCGTGCAAAACAGATTTCCAATCAGGCAACGAGAGTAAATCGAAAACCAAATCGGTTCGCCCGCGGGAAATATAATCTAAAATTTCGTCCTTTTTAGTCATCTGGATTATTTACTTTGAATCAACAATGTTTTAGAAAAATCACGATACGATTATTTGAATTCAAATACTTCATCACATCGTGACGACCTATATTTAGCCGTGAGTTTCAACCCACGGCTAAACTCGGTTTGTCGATACGCACCACAAAAAGTAAGCGTTTTTACTTTTTCATGCTTCCGAAAGTTCCTTCAAAATCGCAAATGCTTTCGGAAAAGCGTTGTCCATAAAGTCGAGAAAACTGTCGGCTATATCCACTTCACAGGTTACTTTTGTTTGCCCGTTTTCGTCCGTCAAATAATATCTTTCGAGCGAATTTGCCCAACCTGATTCGGGTGAAAATGGGGTTTCTACACCATCGCAAATTTCGCCTAAATGCTTAAAAATCATTGTATTTGGAGCGTCTTTTTTCTCGATTAAGCTATACATTCCTTTGCCTTTTCCATCGCCAAAGAGAATTCTGCTGCCTTCTTCCCAATCAGATTGAGCTGTTGAAACATTGCTAAAAGCACTCGTCCATTTTCGGTATGTTTCATCCGTCCACAAAACATCCCAAACCCTTTCTTTAGTCGTATTTATAGTAATTTCATAAGTCTGCGTTTTCATAGTTTCTCCTTTTTACTTTCTTCTCGTGAATTTAGATTCAACCGCGACCGCTTCGTTGCCGTCGGGAAAAACGTTATACATCGTGAAATTAAACGCATCTTCGTTGATGAATTCGACCGTTGTTCGCCAAGCCCAATCAGAATATTCGGGTTGTGTGTAATGTGCCTTTACGGAAATATTCGAATCGTCAAATGTGCCGACGCAGTTCATAAAATCGCCGCTTTGATGAAACGAATCAATCCAAACTGAGGTTGCTTGAGCTTCTTTTCCGAAACCAAATACCATCAAACCTTCGTGCGGTTTTTCGTCAAACGACCATTCATAATTGATTTTGAGAAACTTTCCGTTTGCTTCTAACCCAACGCAAGCTGCTGAATTTGAATCACTTACGGGATCTTCAGGAGCCATTGTTAATCTATTGCTTCCGTCCCACATTCCGACTAATTTTTTGAAATTTTCTGTTATGCTCATATTTTTCTCCTTGCAGAAACGCGACTGTTAAGGAGCGTGTCAACGTCAAGAAACACGCTCCTTAACAGTCGTGTTTCTGCCTTTTTTTCTCTTTGAGACTTTCGCAAATGGATTGTAATCCAATGCAATTTTCAACCACTTGTCCAATTCATTGTCAGTTTCAATCGCCCAAGAATCAACATAAACCATTGATTTCATGGGTCGTTTTGTAAAATCCATTTCGCGGCAACCTTCTATTTTAAATAATTCCGCTTGGCTTTCAGGATCAATTCTCGCCATCAAAACATCTTTCATCACGCCGACACACATTTTATCGTCAACTATAAAAGCGATGCCGCCGAACATATTTTTTGTTTCAAAAACCACGTATCGTTTTTCCAATAAAAAAGCGATTCGTTCGGATAATGTTTCGTCAAAAGCCATATTTATTCGTTATTCGGATACATATCAATCTGCTGCGTGGCAATCCACCACGAATTTCCGCACGGATCGTCCACGCCGCCGCTGCGTTCGCCGTAGGGCATATCGGCAATTTCGTAAACTGATTTTCCGCCAGCCGCGATTGCTTGTTTGTAAACCGCGTCGCAATCCGGAACGTAAAGATGAATCGAAATCGGACGCGAGGGATATATTTCGCTACCTTCGCTAACCTCAATCATCGATCCGAAAACGCGATACGCACCGTGTCGAAAAATGTCTTCTTCGTAATGTTCGTCAACAATTTCGGCATCAAACGCATCGACTAAAAACTTCTGAAAAATCTTTGGATTGTTGACGATAAAATACGGTGTGATGCTTGTAAAACCGTTTGGAATGTGACTGATTGACATAAATATTCTCCTAAAAATTATCAAGACTTAATCGCGATGCGACAAAAACCGATTGAATTCACTGAATGATTCGACCTCAACAATTCTCGTATTTCCAATTCCGACGCTTGCCTTCCGTGAGCCATTCAATCGTTGTTGCCAAGCGTTTATCGCGTGTTGTGTCAGTTTTTGCGTCCGAAATCCATTCCGCGTAGTCTTTTTTGCACGATGGCGGAAATGCGTCAAATGTTTTCGCAGCAGATTCGTTTAATGCCAACGCTTCAAGCAATTCTTTTGGAATTATCAATTCTTTCGTCGGATATTTCGGTTTTGAAGGAAGTTTTACGTCTTCATCATTAAGTTTGCAGGCTTCGCGGATATACGCGAGCATCACGCCGTCCGATGGTAAATCTGCCAACGATTCAATCTTGCCAAAATGTCCCATTCCGACGCGGTCGCCGTTTGAAAATAACTTTTCTTTATCTGTCATGAGCGACGCTTTCCAGAATCCAAATGAACAATGATTTTTGAAACTCGCCATGCTGCACATCATTCCTTGGTAATCAAAATGCGGAAAACTCCACTTCATTGTTTCCTCAACCTGCGGACACGCCTGACGGACTAACTTGCGTATATGCAACAAAATAGGCTTCGCAAAAGGCTGCGATTTTTCGATATATTTGTCTAATCTTTCATCTATTTTTTGCATTATAAAAGTCACCTGATACAAACGGCTAACGCGGGAATTGCGTTCGGAACATATTTTTCTATCATCAAATAAAGTTCGCTGAAAAACTTGTAACTTTAGTCCAATCGCTCATTTTGAATTTTCAATATTTGCTTTCAACTTATCGTATGCTGCCTGCGAATTTTGTTTGAAGCTCGATTTCAACACCACAAAGAGCGATTTCCAAAAAATATTTCCGCCTTCAAACGTATTATTTTCAATAACTTCCGTCTGATTTCCTTTGTCAATAAACGTTATTCTCGCGTTCGCTTTCATCACATCGTTTTCCAAAATAAAAGCAAAAACTTCTTTTTCTTTGACCTCGGTCATCGTTTCGGTCATCACGATTTCGCGTCCGTCTTCTTCGAACGTCATTTTGAATTTACTGCCCGAAGTCAACGGTTCGCCGCTGATGTTTTCGATTGATTTTACGTTTGGCAGCCAATTGCTGAGATTTTTCTGATCAACAAAATATGCCCAAACAACGTCGCGAGGTTTATTGATCGTGACTCGAGTTTCGGACGTTAGAGTCGGAAACAACAAGCCCAACGCAAAAAAGCTGACAACGAGCAACGAAATAATTCCGACCAAAGCTAACAAAATTTTCTTTATCATAAATTTTCCCTCAATTTTTTAGGCAATTTCGCTATTGTTAAATCGTAGCTTTTGCGGATTCTCGTCTTCCATTCGGAGTCAGAAAATCGCGACATTTCATTGATTGTGACGTGTCCGTAGCGACCCGTATATTTTGCTGGATTTATAGTTTCGCTCTCGCAAAGCTCATTAAATTCGTCTTCGCCAACCTTGATTGTTACGGTCAAATCTCCAGCTAAGTCACAGACACAAAAGAGTTTACCGCCGATTGAGAAACACAAATCGTTGCCCCATTTTACGTCCTCAGTCGCGGAGGGAAGCGACATACAAAATTCGCGAATGCCTTCAATATCCATCATTTCTTTTTCATTAAATTATTCATCGGAAATTTCATCGGTTTTGTTCCGTCAAGCATTTCAATAAACGCCATAATGTCGCCGTTTGCATCTTTTTTGTAAATAATTCGTTGTGGATAATCGTGCTTTGGATTTTCAAAAACGAGTTCGGTTTTCGAAGATTTTGTTAATTTAAATGGAGTTGGTTCTTGTTCGGCTTTTAATTTTGCACCATAATTCAGCACATACATCACAACCTCTTCGCCTTCTACTTCAATCGTCAAATGCTCACGCATCAAGATTTTTTCACCTTTAGACATTCGCCCCGAACCTTGCATAAAACTCGCGGAAGGTGAAGTCCAGCATTCTTCATATTTTGAACCGCTTTTCATTTCGCCGCCCCAACAACCTGTTAACCAAGAAACTTTGTCGAGTGCGTTTTGGGCAAAAACACTGGTTGATAGAAGTAATATCGTCATTAAAATTTTCATTGTTTTATCCTTTTAATTTGGTTTCGTAACATTTTATCCAATCCTCAACCGTTATTTTTTTCATCAGTTCGGCGATTAATTTGTGTGGAATTTGGTCAATTTTTTTGAATCGAACACAGCTTTTCCCCATGTCGAGTTTGCGATTTGAATGTTTTGGAAATTCATCAGTAAACCATTGCATAATCGAAGGATTCAGATAAATTCCCACATGATAAAAGGTGATGAAATTTTTTTGCGAAGCGATGCTAACAAAGGGCAACGGCAATTTTGGATCGCAATGATAACCGTTTGGATAAATTGAATGAGGAACAACATAACTAATCATTCCATAACTCATTTGCTCAACAAAACTTTCGGGAATATTTTTTAAAATTGTATTTCTGAGTTCATTTATCGCCGATTTTCTATCTTCAGGCAATGTTTCGAGATATTCTTCGGGTGTTTTAGCTGTTGAAGTCATTTCTAAATCTCCAGATTATTTGCAATTGCAAATGCAAACTAAAGTTCGCACGAATGCAAAGTAGCTTTTAAAAATAAATTACCCTTGATCTTTTTGGTTTGGAAAGCGTCTTTTATTCTAGTATAGATTTATAAATTAGTGTGTGAATTTTGCTGTTTTTTGAAAAAATAAAATTACATACTGATAAGAAACTATTTTTATACTTTTATCTTTTTGATAAAATCTGCCAATGATTTACCTAAACTTTCGAGTTTACTTTTCACAAAATCAGCTTTTGCAGTTCCATCTTCATTGAAAGATTCGTGAGCTTTTCCGAGTGCAAATTCATCAGGTAAAACATTCATTCCCATTGAAGACAATATGGTTCTGACGTTTGGTAAGGCTCTGATTCCGCCAAGACCGCCGGGCGAAGCAGACATTATAACCGCTGCTTTGCCGGCAAAACATTCTCCAGCTTTTAACTCGCCGCGACCGCGAGAAGTCCAGTCGATATAAGTTTTTAATGTTCCTGAAATTCCGCTGTTATATTCCGGCGAGGCAATCAAAAAACCATCGCTCGCAAGCATTAAATCTTGCAATTTAATCGCATTATCGGGCAAGCCATATTCTGTTTCGTTGTCGCCGTCGTATAATGGAACGAGAAAATTCTTCAAATCAATTAACGAAACTTCTGCTCCAGCTGATTTCGCACCTTCGACCGAAATCCGCAACATTATTTTGTTAAGTGAATCTTTTCGTAAACTTCCCGCAAAGGCTAAAATTTTTGGTGTGTGTGTCATAGAAAATCGTTACACAAATTGCTTTCAAAATCCAATTATTAACCGCCACTGACTGCTGTAAAAATGTTAATTTCCTCGCCGTTTTTGACAATTGATTGTAAACCGTTGAGCTTGTTGATATTTGTGCTTCCTTTATAAATGTTGATGTGTTTGCGAACTTTGCCTGTTTCGTCAATAATTCCAAAAAACAAATTTCTTTCATTTAAAAAGATATTTTGCAAAACTGATAGAAGCTCAGTTTGCTCGTTTTCAGGCTCAAATTGCCAATCTAATTTATCGTTGGCGAGCCGTGCTATATTTGAATGTATCCAAACGTTTATCATTATTAAAGGCAGAAACGCGACCGTTAGGAAGCGTGTTTTTAAGATTCAAAAACTCTGACACACGTAATTCTTGGTAAATGTTCTGCAATTTTATCCCAAGTTTCGCCATTATCTGATGTGAAGTAAGCATTTCCGCCCGTTGTTCCAAATGCCAGGTTTTCTCCGCTGGCGTGAAAAGAATCTCGCAAAACGCAATCGAAAACTCCTTCTTGCGGAAGTCCATTTGCTAACGCTTGCCAAGTTTCTCCGGCATCACGAGTTCGATAAACACGCATTTTTTCTTCCGGGAAAAATCTTTCGATGTCAGCTTTTATCGGAATAATAAACGCCGTATCTTTTGCATTCATCACACTTACAAATCCAAAATCGGACGGCAATTTATTTTCACCAACATTTTGCCAAGTTTTTCCAATATCTACACTTCGATAAACGCCCCAATGATGCTGTAAAATCATCAAATTTGGATTGGTCGGATCGACTGCAATTTTATGAACACACTGTCCGAATTCGGGAATTGTCGTCGGATCTGGCATAAATGGTGCGACGATTGCGTTATTGCAAGCCGTCCAAGTTTCTCCTGCATCTTCGGTTCTATATGCTCCGCCCGAAGAAATCGCCACAATCCAAATTTTGTCCGTAATCGGCAAAATAGTATGCAAACCCAGTCCACCATAACCCGGATTCCATTCTTTGCGATGCGGATGATTCCATAAACCGCGACACAAATCCCAAGTTTCGCCGTTATCATCTGACGTAAAAAGTGCCGCCGGTTGAACGCCGCAAAATAATTTTCCACTTGAATCCGCAGTAATTTGCCAAATTTTTTCGAGTGCAGTTTCTGTATCTTCAGGAAAAGCAATCGGTTCGGCGATGGCATTCCAGCTTTCGCCTGCATCGTCAGAATACGAAATTTGCGTGCCTGTCCATTCGGTAAATGGTGCCGACCACAAACGTTTTCCGTGTTTTGCGATGGAATAAACCATCTGTCCGGCAAACTTCGGTGAATCAATTTTCCAAACATCGCTTGTCTTAGTCGCACGAAATAAACCTTTTAGCGTTCCAAAATATATTTGCATAAGTTCTCTCAACTACAAAAAAAGCGTCTCGTAAACTACAATAAGATTTGTGAGAACATAATACACCGAATTTGCCGAAATGATAATTAAAAGATTTCAAGAAAAAGAGCCAAAGATTCACGAATCTGTTTTTATTGCTGAAAATGCCGTGATAATTGGTGATGTCGAAATCGGCGAAAACTCAAGCGTTTGGTATAATTGTGTGCTTCGCGGCGATGTTAATTACATCAAAATCGGTGCGAAAACCAATATCCAAGACGGGACAATTATCCACGTTTCTCGCGGTGAAGATTTTCCGACAATTATCGAGGAAGAAGTCACCATCGGACATTCGGTCACGCTTCATGGTTGCTATATTGAAAAAGGAAGCCTGATTGGAATCGGTTCGACAATTCTCGACGGAGCAAGAATTGGTGCAAACTCTTTAATCGCAGCAGGTTCGCTCGTTACTCCGAACACAATAATTCCGCCACATTCGTTTGTTATGGGAACTCCGGCGAGAGTGAAAAGGGAATTGAACGATGAAGAAATAAACGATTTACAGAAGTTTTGGCAAAATTACGTCAAACTTTCAGAGATTTATATAGAAGAATTATCCACAGATAAACTCAGATGAAATCGGATAAAAACAGATAAATCATAATTTTATTCTTATCCGTTTTTATCGTCTTAAATCTGTGTTCATCTGTGGCAAAAATAATATGAGCAAAACACAACCTGCACGCGGAATGCGTGATTTTTTACCTTCCGACATTCGCAAACGCAATTTCGTTATCAATATCATCAAGGAAGTTTACGAATCTTACGGCTTCGAACCGCTCGAAACTCCGGCGGTTGAAAACATCGAAACCTTGATGGGAAAATACGGCGAAGAAGGCAATCAGCTCATCTTCAAAATTCTCAAACGCGGCGAACATGAAAAATCGGGCGAAGCTGATCTTGCTCTTCGTTATGACCTAACTGTGCCAACTGCACGAGTTATCGCTAACAACAAAAACGATCTCCCAAAATTTTTCAAACGTTACCAAATCCAACCAGTCTGGCGTGCAGATCGTCCGGCACGAGGACGTTTTCGCGAATTTTATCAATGCGATGTCGATGCAATTGGTTCGAAATCGATGGTTGTTGAAGCGGAATTGATCTCGGCGGTTTGCGAGATTTTGGAGAGATTGGGGTTTGAGGATTTTGAAGTTTGTGTTAATCACAGAAAACTACTGTCTGGAGTTTTAGAATCTGCTGGCATTTCAATTGAGAAACATAGTGATTCACTTATTGCTTTGGATAAACTAGATAAGATTGGACGTGAAGGAGTTGAAAAAGAATTTATCCAACGTGGCATCGCTGACGAGTCTGGAATAAAACTTCTTGATATTTTCTCAATATCTGAAAAAATATCAAAACTAAATGATGGACTTCAGAATTCGGAGGAAAAAATAAAGCAATTAGATTCAATAATCAAGAAAATTTATAAGAATTCAACAAAACCTAAAAAAAGTGTGTGGGAAATTTATACAGGAGAGGTTACGCCATTAATTCAACCTGAAGAAAGTAAAATCAAAGAAAGTAAAGAATTACTGGAATCATACGAGTTTCATAGATTAGAAATACTCAATCTTTGCACCAAAGACGTAATTAAGAAATTTATTGGGGAAAATGAGATCGGTAATATCGGAGTAAACGAAATAGATAGTTTACTTAATTTAACAAAGGGATTAAAAAAAATTAGAGTAAACCCTTCACTCGCTCGCGGTCTCTCTTATTACACCGGAGCAATCTTCGAAATCGTTTTAACCAATGGTGATTTTGCCGGAAGCATCGGCGGCGGTGGACGTTATGACGGTTTGATCGGAATGTTTAGCAAAGAAGAAATTCCTGCGTGCGGTTTCTCGCTCGGACTCGAAAGAATCATCGTCGTGATGGAAGAACGCGGTGAGTTTGATAGGCTAATAAAAGAAGGCAAAATCAAAATTGATTCCGCCGATGTAATGGTCACGATCTGGAACGAAGAATCGATCGTCGAATCGCTCAAACTCGCGAGTGAACTGCGTAAATCAGGCTTGCGTGTTCTCGTCTATCCCGAAGCCGACAAAATGGCGAAACAATTCAAATACGCCGGACAAATCAACGTCCCATACGTCTGCGTTTTGGGTGAAAAAGAGTTGGCAGAAAACAAAGTCGCTTTGAAAAATATGACGACTGGTGAGCAGGAAATCATTGGGAGAGAGGAAGTTGGGGGAAAAGTAAAAAGTAAAAAGTAAAAAACAGATAAATGAACGAACTCATTCCAAATGAATACAAAATACTCTTAACTGATGTCAAACTTCGCATCAGATCAGCTCAATATGCGGCGTTAAAATCAGTCAACAAGGAGATGATTTCTCTTTACTGGGACATCGGGCAGATGATTGTAAATCGTCAAAAAGGTGAAACTTGGGGCAAATCAGTAGTCGAACAACTCGCGAAAGATTTGCAAATTGAATTTATCGGTGTAAGTGGTTTTTCTTCGGCTAATCTTTGGCGGATGAAGATTTTTTATGAAAGTTATGTTCAAAATGAAATTCTCGCACCAATGGTGCGAGAAATTGGTTGGTCGCATAATATCTACATTTTTGAGAAGTGCAAAGATGCTCTAGAACGCGAATTCTATATCCGAATGACTCGGAAATATTTCTGGACAAAGCGACTTTTAGAAAGCAAAATTAAAAGCCAAACTTACGAAAAAACTTTATTAAATCAAACTAATTTTGACCAAACAGTTTCCGATGATTTCAAAATTCAAGCAAAACTTGCAGTAAAAAGTGAATATTTATTCGATTTTCTCGAACTTGGCGATGACTTTACCGAACGTCAACTCGAAAATGCCTTGGTCGAAAAAGTAAATCGTTTTCTACGCGAAATGGGAGGAATGTTCACTTTTGTCAGCACTCAATATCGTTTGGAAGTATCTGATTCGGAATATTTTATCGATATTTTGCTCTATCACCGTGGTTTAAAAAGTTTGGTCGCAATTGAGTTAAAACGCGGGAAGTTTTTGCCTGAATACGTTGGTAAAATGCAATTTTATCTCGCCGTTTTGAACAAAACTGTGCGTCTTGCGGACGAAAACCCGTCAATCGGAATTATTTTGTGCAAAGACAAAGATAAAACAATCGTCGAATATGTTTTGGAGCAGACAGTTTCGCCAATCGGAATCGCAAAATATGAAATGGTTTCTCAATTACCTGAAAATATCCGAAATCAATTACCGACAATTGAGCAGATTTCTTTTTTATTGCAGGGAATTGATTAGACAGCTTGATGTTCTTGCAAAAACTAAAGCGAAAATTCCGCTTCGTAAATTTTATTTGAAGTTAAAAGCAAATGAGTTGTCAAAAGAAATTGCCGATGAAGCATTGAAGATATTAAAATAAGTTTATAAACATTTCGAAGTTATGACCAAAGGTGATGGATTGCCAAATTTTCACAAAATAAGCGAAAACTTCTATCGCGGCGGACAGCCGACGGAAGAAGGAATAAATAATCTTGCAAAACTTGGTATCAAGACGATTATTAATCTTCGTGGAGGCAAAAATAAAAAGGTTAATAAAGAAGAAATTTGGGCAAAAAAAGCTGGAATTAAGTTTATTCACTCTCCATTGAGCAATTGGTTTGCATCGCGAGATGACAAAATTCAAACGATTCTTGATGAAATAAAAAAGCCTGAAAATCAGCCAGTTTTTCTTCATTGCAAACGTGGTGCGGATAGGACGGGAACCGTAACCGCAATTTACAGAATGAAATACGAGGATTGGTCGGCGAAAGATGCTAACGATGAGGCGAAGAAATTTGGGATTGGTTGGTGGCAGGTTTGGATGAAAGATTACATCAACGATTATTACCGAGGTTTGAGAAAATGAAAAAACAAATTATAGAAAATTATTTAACCGACGCGATTGAATCATTTACCAATTACCAAACGCTTGCGGAGAATGCTATTGCACAAGTTTCAGATGAAGAATTTTTCCGTCAAATCGATGAAGAATCCAATTCAATTGCGGTTATTGTCAAGCACATTGCAGGGAATCAACTATCGCGTTGGAGTAATTTTTTGACAGCCGATGGCGAAAAAGATAATCGAAATCGAGATTCGGAGTTTATTAGCGAAAACGATTCGCGTGAGAGTTTGACGGCAAATTGGGAGCGAGGTTGGTGTTGTCTTTTTGACGCATTGGAACCGCTGACCAACGAAGATTTTAGCAAAACGATTACAATTCGCGGGCAAAAGCACACGATTTGCGAAGCGATAAACCGACAACTTACACATTACGCATATCACATTGGGCAGATTGCTTTTTTGGCGAAACATTTTCGTTCCAGCGATTGGAAAACGCTGAGTGTGCCGAAAAATAAGTCGGGCGAATTCAATAGATTTATGGCTGAAAACAAAGGTGAATCACGAAAACAAATCGATTTGGCTAGTGATTTTGGTAAGAATGAAAATCACAAAATATGAAAAATCGAATTGATTTTGTGAAATTATAATTGATCTCTAACGACGGAGTGAAGCGGAGTTTGATTTGATATTTTGATTTTAGCCGATGAAATCGGTGACAGCATAAAGCCTAGTGTGGAGCTTTGCGGAACGCTAGGATGTGGTTTTTTCTAATGATTTAGAGCTATCGAAGATTGCGACAGCGATTTAGAACCTTCTGGGCTGTCGCCCGTTATCACGGGCTTTGATGAATGAAATTTTTTTCCTAGCTCTCACGAACTAGGCTTTATGCTGACGCTATCTCCGATAGCTGAAATCAAGAAATAATACATTATCTCCAACTAATCGCATTTTCAACTTTCCACTTTCCCGCATTTCTGCTTAAAATCGAACTATGCGTTCAATTTCAATACTTGGATCAACCGGCTCAATTGGCTGCAATACGCTCAAGGTTGTCGAACATTTACGCGATGAGTTTCGCGTTTCAGCACTTGCTGCCGGAAAAAATATTGATGTTTTGGCGACTCAAATTTTAGATTTCGAGCCCGAAATCGTTTCGGTTTCCGATGATTTCCATGCTGAAAAATTGCTCAGAAAACTTCACGAAATCGGTTCAAAAATTCCTAAAATTTTAGTTGGCGAACAAGGTTTAATTGACGTTGCGACCTTTGATGAAACGGAAATTGTTGTTTCCGCAACTGTTGGAGCCGTTGGTTTTGTGCCAACTCTGCGAGCAATTGAAGCACGCAAAACAATTGCACTTGCAAATAAAGAAACTCTAGTTATTGCTGGCGAAATCATTATGAAAGCCGCACGCGAAAATAATGTTGCGATTTTGCCGGTTGATAGCGAACACAACGCGATTCACCAATGTCTTCGAGGTGAAAAAGTTTCTGAAGTAAAACGTTTGATTCTCACAGCTTCGGGCGGACCATTTCGCACTAAATCAAAGTTAGAAATCGAAAATGCGACACGCGAAGAAGCTCTGAATCATCCGAATTGGAAAATGGGCGATAAAATCACGATTGATTCCGCGACGCTGATGAACAAAGGCTTGGAAGTTATTGAAGCTAAATGGCTTTTCGGGTTTGAAGCGGACGAAATTTCGGTGATAGTTCATCCACAATCGGTCGTCCATTCGATGGTTGAAATGGTTGATGGCTCAATTATCGCCCAACTCGGCGTGACAGATATGAAACACGCGATTCAATATGCGTTGACTTATCCGCATCGCAAACATAATTGCATGGAATCGCTCGATTTTACAAAAGCATCAAACTTAACTTTTGAAGAACCTGATTTTGAGAGATTTCCATGTTTGTCGCTCGCTTTTCAAGCTCTAAAATTGGGTGGAACAATGCCAGCGGTTCTCAATGCAGCAAACGAAATTTCGGTTCAAGCGTTTCTCGATGGAAAAATTCGCCTTTCCGAAATTGCAAAAATCAATGAATCAGTAATGAAAAGTCACGAAACGTGGGCTGTCGCAAATCTTGAAACGGTTTTGGACGCAGATAAATTTGGACGAAAAACGGCTGAAAATTTGATACAATTAAATTATTTCGTGGTGAGGTAAATATGAACGCAGTTGCCGAAAAACAAAATACAGAATCAGTTTCAAAAAGATTTCCCCGACGACGGATTTGGACAAAAAAAGAATATTACAAGCTAATTGACATTGGTTTTTTTATTGAAAAACGTGCTGAATTGATTGAAGGAGAAATTATTGAAATGTCACCGATGAAAAGTCCTCACGCTGTAACGATACAATTAATTGAAAATATTTTACGAGATGTTTTCGGGAAAATGTTCTCAGTTCGCGGACAACTTCCACTTGATTTTAGCGAAATCAGCGAACCTGAACCTGACATTGCAGTTGTCAAAGGAAATCCGAGAGATTATCTTGAATCTCATCCGAATACCGCCGAATTGATTGTCGAAATTTCTGCTTCGACCCTAAGTTATGACCGGAATGTCAAAGGTAAACTATATGCACGCAACAACATACAAGATTATTGGATTGTTGATTTGCGAAAACGTTGTATTGAAGTTTATCGTTCACCGAAAGCAGATAAATATGAAAGCGTGACAACTTTTACCGAATCAGACGAGATTTCGAGTCTAATCAAGCCAGAAAATAAATTAAAAGTTGCAGACCTTTTGCCGTAAGTTGTTTGACTCGCAATCGCCTGCGAATTAAACTTTATATTGCAACTTAAAGTGAATAAATACGCACTAAGTTTGTGTTGGAGAAAGAAAAATATGTTGGATTTTTTAATCGCAGTTTTAGCCGTAATCTTCGTTTTTGGCGTTGCCATTAACATTCATGAATTTGGTCATTACATAGTGGCTAAGGTTTTGGGTATGAGAATAGAGGCTTATTCGTTTTTTGGACTCGGACCGAGAATTTGGGGTTTTAAACGTGGACACACAGATTATCGAATTTCTGCAATTCCTCTTGGTGCCTATGTAAAACTTTACGGCGATGAAGGAACTTCGGCACTTGAAGGTGGAACATCTGATGGCGAAGTTGTTCCAAAAGAAGAACTTTACGAATTACGACCTCGCTGGCAGAAATTTCTAGTAATGGTTGGCGGACCGTTTATGAACATTGTTCTCGCACTTGCGGTTCCTTTCGGTATGGCGATGACTTATGGAATTCCGTCAAATCCGCCGCCAATTGTTGGTTATGTAAAAGTTGGCGGTGCGGCAGAAAAAGCGGGAATTAAAGTCGGCGATAAAGTTGTTAGTTTTGAAGGAAAAGAGAACCCAACTTATGATCGTATTTTAGATGATGCGTTACTTATTCCTGAAAAAGAAGTTGCAATTGGTGTTGAAAGAAACGGTGAAAAACTTGCTTTAAAAATAACTCCGACAAAGATTACTGAAAAAGGTCAATCGGCTGGTTTTCTTGATTTTGATGCTGATAAAGGCGTTGAACCTGTTGTTGTTGGTGCAATTGACAGCGAAATGCCAGCGGCAAAATCAGGTATTCAAATTGGTGATACAATAACTTCTGTCAATGGAAAACAATTAAGAAACTCACAAGAAATGAAGCAAGCGGTTGGAGAAATTAAAGATCAGCCAATCGTTCTCAAAATAAATCGGAACAATGAAGTCAAAGAAATAACAACCAATGCGATGCTCAAGGAAGGTGGCGATTGGCGAATTGGAATTGGTTTTGACCCCAATTTTTCGACAAGTAAGGAAACTGTTGGCATTGCAGGTGCGGCGAGTCATGCAGTAAATACTAATCTCAAATTTTTGCGTTTAACTGGAAAAGCATTTGGGCAAGTTTCGACTGGCGAACGCTCGGCGAGAGACACTGTTTCTGGTCCAATCGGAATCGTTAAAACTATTTCTGACATGGCGTTTAGTGCTGGTTTTCCGGGACTTTTATTTCTCCTTGGCTTAATAAGTTTAAACTTAGGAATTATGAATTTGCTGCCTATTCCGATGCTTGACGGTGGTCAAATTATGATGCTCGGTGTCGAAAAAGTTTACTCTTGGTTTGGCAAAACTATTTCGATGGTTGTTCGTGAAAGAGTTCAACTTGTTGGTTTAGCAATGATTTTATTGCTGATGGTTTTCACACTTTTCAATGATGTTTCTCGGTTTTTTAAATAGAAAATAATTTTATGCAACGAGTTTCACGAGCAGTAAAAATTCGCGACATTCAAGTCGGTGGCGGAGCACCTTGTGCGGTTCAGTCGATGACGAAAACTGACACGACGGATGTTGACGGCACCATTCGTCAGATTGAAGAAATGGTTGCGGCTGGGTGCGAAATCGTCCGCGTGGCTGTGCCAGATGACGATGCGGCAGCGGCTTTAAAAGAAATCCGAAAACGAACGAATGTTCCGCTAGTTGCAGACATTCATTTTCACTACAAACTTGCCTTAAAAGCACTCGATGCCGGAATCGACAAACTTCGGATCAATCCCGGCAATATCGGGAAGATTGAACGTGTTCGCGAAGTTGTTCGAGCTGCTGAAGCCCAAAATGTGCCGATTCGGATTGGAGTCAATGGTGGTTCGCTCGAAAAAGACTTATTGCAAAAATATGGAACAGCAACGCCCGAAGCAATTGTCGAAAGCGGAATGCGACACGTCAGAATTCTCGAAGATTTGGGTTTTTCAAACACGATTATTTCACTCAAAGCCTCTGATGTAAATCGTATGGTTGCTGCATATCGCTTGATGGCAACGATGGTAGATTATCCGTTTCATCTCGGCGTAACTGAAGCAGGCACTGCATTTGGCGGAACAATTAAATCTGCAATCGGCTTAGGAATTTTGCTCAACGAAGGAATCGGCGACACGCTTCGCGTTAGTTTAGCGGCTGAACCACACGAGGAAGTTCGCGTTGGTTGGGAAATTTTGCGAAGCCTTGAATTGCGAAAACGTGGTGTAACTGTTGTCGCTTGCCCGACTTGCGGAAGGCTCGATGTTGATAATTTTGTTGAGATTGTGACTGAGGTTGAGCGAAGACTCGCACACGTCGAGGAACCTCTGCATTTGTCGATTATGGGTTGTGCGGTAAACGGTCCAGGCGAAGCTCACGATTCGCAACTTGGTGTAACATTCGGCAGAAATGTTGGAATGATTTTCAAAAACGGCGTTCCTATGCGAAAGGTTGCGGGCGTTGATATTGTTGAAGAATTCGTCAAAGAAGTTGAACTTTTACGCTTAGAAGGCGGCAACATCGCACACGTAATTTCAGATGATTTGAAAGCTAAGATTTTGGCAAATTAAGGTGCAAGCCAATTAAATGGTGACATCGGCAAATTTCTTAAAACTCCAAAGCTAATTCCGATGACAAAAAAGCTCCACAAAGCCCAAGAAGGAAACATCTTGAACCTCAAACCACGTCCGCGAAATGTCGTCAAAAACAACGAGGTCAAGACATATACTCCAAATACCAGAAAAAAAGGTAGAAGCAAATTATAATCAATTGCGGAAACGAAGTCGCCATGAAAAAGAGCGTGAAAACCGCGAGTTAATCCGCAACCTGGACAACTCAAACCAGTTAGTGCAAAAAGCGGACATTGCGGAAAAAATCCGGCGTTAACCGGATCATATTGCCGAACAACAAAAGCACCAGCGATTCCAATAAAGAGACCGCTGGCAGCGAAAACTCTTTCAATTGTTGACGATTTTTCCATTAATTAATCGAATTACAGAGTTCAATAATTGTTTGCAAATCTTTACTACTGAGTCTTGATGAATTAGAAAAATTTGATAGCAATTTCATTTTTTCAACTCTTTCAGTTGAAACACTTGTCGGTGGGAAATCAACTATCTGTCTGAGTTTCGAAAGGTTGGTGCGAATTGAGTCCGAATTTGTTGGATCGGCTAGAATTCTTCCAATTGTCGTGCCAATCTGAAATTCCCAAAGGTTTAATTGTTCATCATTAAGTTTTATTTCAATTAAACTTATGACAGCTTCAATATCAGAAGTAGATTGCTCTTCAGCCATTTTCTGAATCCGTTGTTTCTCTGGAGCAAAATTAGATGGCAATTCTCGACTAGCAGAAGTAAATTTATAAGTTTCGTTCGAAGCTAAGTGTTTTCCGATACTTAACCATTCAACTGAAGCAACAAAATTGTAAACTAACAGACCAGTTACTCTTACAGGTGTTCCTGAAAGTGTTGTCGGGCTAAACTTAGCACCTAAAGCAGCTTTTTCAGAAGCCTGACGAAGTAGTGGATGACCAGATGTCGCGGAAGCAGAAACAACATTTCCTTCTTCGTCTATCACAATTTGAACTGTGACTGCTCCGCCAGCTCGAACAGCTTTTGCGGCAGCTGGATATGCTGGTCTTAGAAGCGATGTCGCCTTTCCATTTAAAACGCCACCACTAATGAGCTTGCTATTATTGGTATTTCCGCTAATAGCTTGACTTGATTCGGTTGATTTGCGAACAATTTTGGAAGCATCAACTGGTATGTCAGAATTGTCTTCAACCGTTTTTAGCGGAGGTGTTTGTTGAGCAATAAGGTTTGAAAAACAAACCAACAATGTTACGAAAAAAATTAAATGTTTCATGAGAATCTCCTTGAGTGCGATTATATATTTAATTCAAAAAAAAACAAGCAAATTTTTAGCCATTTGCCATTTTTACAAACAAAGCATCAGTCGCGATTTTTTTGTTGAGATTAATGGCGAGATTTTCGCGAACGGTTTCGATTTCTGAAAGCCAAATACCGAGACGATTTGGCTGTATAATGTTAGCTAACGATTCAAATTTTGTTGTTAAATCAACATTTAAAATATTTTTTCCACCAATTTGTATTGTCCATAAATCGTGAATCAAAGTCTGCAAAATTTCGAGGTGAATTTCATATTCGTCTTTTAATTTTGCATCGCCGAGTTGTTCTGAAACTTGCAAAACTATACTTAATTTACGATTTAAAATGCCTTCTAAAACAGAAATCATTCTGCCGCGTTGAGTTCGAAAGTTTACTAAATCGAGCGATAATGCACGACCGATACTTCCAGCGGAAAGTCTCGCCAAAAGCTGTGCATCAATAGCAGAAAAACCACTTTTTGAGACTAAAAATTGTTCTATTTTTTTTGCCTCGATTGGTGCGAAACGAATTGTTTGACAACGTGAACGAATTGTTTGTAAAAGCGACATTGGTCGCGAAGTTATGAGAAAAATATAAGTTGTTGCTGAAGGTTCTTCGAGTGTTTTGAGCAAGGCATTTGCTGCCGAATCATTCATTTTTTCGGCATCATCAACAATAAAAAAACGTGCTTTTCCTTCAAATGGACGAAAGTTTGCCTCGCGTTCGAGTTCGCGAATTGCCGCAACTGAAATATTACGTTTAAACGAAATTATTTGCCCAACATCTAAATGTTCGCTGAGGAAAACCTTGTCAAAGTCGTCTTTTTTATCTGATGTTGGAAACGAGAAAACGCCGATTCTTTTGCATGAAGTGCAAACTTCACAAGCCTGAAAATCATTTGGATTTTGACATAAAAAAGATCTTGCAATTTCGAGTGCAAAAAGTTTTTTCCCGACACCTTTTTCACCAACAAAAAGTGCGGAATGCGGAAACCGATCTTTCGCCATCATTCGTAAAACAGCTTCTTTTATTTGGTCGTTTCCGAGTAATTTCTCAAACATTTTCGCCTTTCCAAACTTTCATTACTTCGGCGTGAATTTCTTCAATCGAACCGCTGGCATCAATTACACGAAAGCGATAGTTTTCGCGTTTAGCCAAGTCTAAATAAGCCTCACGAACACGAGTATAAAATTCAAAATTCTCTTTATCCATGCGGTTTTGCAATTCACCCACGGCTTTTCGCGAATTTTTTCGTTCGATAGATTTTTCGATTGGTAAATCAAAGAAAAACGTTAAATCAGGCTTTAGACCGTTCGTTGCAAGTTCAATTACGGCTTCAACTTTTTCTTGCGAAAAACCTCTTCCGGCACCTTGATAGACAAAAGTTGAATCTGCATATCTGTCAGAAATAACAATTTTACCTTCATTAATTGCAGGTTTTATTAGAAATTCGACGTGCTGAGCCCGATCAGCGGCAAAAAGCAAAAGTTCGGCAAGTGGAGCAACATTTTCTTCTGTTTCGAGAAAAACTTCGCGTAAACGATGACCAAGTGGAGTTCCGCCCGGCTCACAACTCGTGACAACGTCAAAACCCGCAAGACGCAATTCACTCGCTAAAAGACGCATTTGGGTTGATTTACCGCTTCCGTCAATTCCTTCAAAAGTTATGAATTTACCACTCAAAATGTTTGGTTTAAGATTTTTTTCGTGCTACGGATATTGTTGCAACAGCGTGTTTGAATAATAAAACGTCAATTCCCTCACAGTCTAGCGTCAACGAAAATTTGTCGAAACTTTTTATTCTGCCTGTGACGGTCGAACCGTGTAAAAGTAAAATTGATACATCGATTCTTTCGCGACGTGCATTGTTGAGGAAGCCGTCTTGAATATTTTGGGCAGTTGATTTTTCCATTGTGTTGTCCTTTTTTTTAAAACTAATTTTCAAGTATAACAAAATACTAAATAATTTCAAAAAAAGCCTCTTCTATTGATGTTTCATCACCAAAACCATCTATCCAAGTTACATTTGGTTCACCGCGAAACCACGATAATTGCCGTTTTGCATAATGTCGAATATCAAGTTTTGTTTGTTCAATTGCACTTTCAAGCGTTCTTTCATCGCGTAAATACTCACAAACACGGCGATAACCGTGAGAACCTAAAGCACTTGAATCATCTTGTAAACCATTTAAACGCAATGCTTTTACTTCATTAACTAAGCCGATATTGAAATGATTTTCAGCTCGCAAATTTATTTTTTCGTAAAGTTTTTCTCGCGGCGGATTAAGAACAAAAATCTTTAATCGCGAAGCACATTCCGGAGGTTCAATTCTGTTTGGTTGCAACTGTGACATTTGTTTGCCGGTTTGCATAAAAACTTCAATTGCACGCGAAACACGCACATAATCTCTCGGAAATAATTTATCAGCAGAAATTTTGTCTAATCTTAAGAGAATTTTGTGTAAGTGTTCAGCACCTTTTTTTTGCCGAACTTTTGTGAGTTTTTCACGCCAATAAAGATCAGTTTTTGGACCTTCAAAAAATGGTTGACGCAAAGTTCTGAGATAAAATCCTGATCCGCCAACTAAAATTGCGATTTTTCCACGAGACTCAATTTCAGCAATCTTTTTTACTGCATCTTCAACCCAATTCATCGCCGAATATTTTATGTCTGGCGAAACATAATTTATTAAATGATGCGGAATTCCACGCATTTCCTCGACGGTTGGTTTTGCCGTCGCGATGTTTATTTCTTGATAAATTTGCACCGAATCGCAGTTAATAATTTCACCATTTAGACGCAATGCGAGAGCCACACCGAGTTCTGTTTTCCCAGAAGCAGTTGGTCCAGCTATTGCATAAATTGTTTGTTGTGAATTAGTTAAAGTCAATTTTCTTTTTACTGTGACCGTTTGTTTTAGCAACTTTGAGAATTTCCGCCGAATCTTCAACTTGGCTCACAGCTTGTTTCAAAATTTCACGCATTCGCTGTAATCTTTCTAAAGTGGAACGAGTTTCGAGAAGTTCATATTTTAAATCGTTTGGCAAATTAAAAGCTGAAGCTATCAAAAATGAAAGTTGTTGAGGTTCTGCTTGCTGAATATTAGGCAACAATTGTTGTTGACCGCTCATTTGGTGTGCGGCTTTAGCAACTCTTTGAAATAAGCCAAACGCTTCATCGGCAACAGCTTGCAAGACTTCTTCATCTTCCTCGTAATCTTCAAAAAAAGTGATTTCACCAATTGTATAGGGTTCTAAAAGATCAACATATTCATCAATGTAAAATCTGGAAATACCGACAGTTAAGATGTTTGAACGACCATCATCGAGTGTTTCAGAATCGCGGATTTCTGCGACACAACCGATACTTCCGAGATGTGGCAAGTTTGAATCAGACTCGCTTGGATTAAAAAAAATGACACCAAAAAGTCCATTTCCAAGTTTAACATCGCGTAGCATTTGGCGATAGCGTTCTTCAAAAATATGCAACGGAAGTAATTCGTTTGGAAACAAAACCAACGGTAAAGGAAACAAAGGCAGAGACTTAACGCCAATAAGTTTTTCAATATTTTCTGACATAAATTAAATAGTTACGACTTTTTCGGTTCGCAAAACAATTTTTTCTTCAATAAACTGAGCAATTTCTTCCGGATTTTCATCGAGAAGAGTTTTATTTTTTACTTCAATCACGACATCGGCAATATCATCAGAATAAAATTTATAACGATTATCGCGAGAAACAAGATCGGCTAAAACATTTTTTTCCAAAACGCGACGATCAGTTTCCAACTCCATTCCAAGCCCGACTGGCAAATCTCTCGGAACAGTCTGATTTTTTATCAAAACGTGCAAAGCGTTAGTCACATTTTGAATATCTGTGCGAATTTTATTTAGTTCAAGTTCTACTGTATTAAAACCTAAAGTTCCTTGCAAAGTTAGTTCAATAATCGGTTTTTTGGTTTCTTCTATGCCATCCCAAATGTTTATTTCTCGCTCAATTTTTGCAAATATTCCATCATAAACCTGCTCAGGGATTTTGCCCGAAACATCAAATTTTACTCTATCAAACGGACGGCGATAATATTTTTCAATTAGTTTGTGTGAAATTTTATTGTTTTCGTCAAATTCGACGAGCAAAGCACCTCGTTGATCTTTCACCTCGCCAACGCTTGTAACTTCTAAACTTCCCGGATTAAATGCCCAATTATCAACAATATAATGTTTGTGAATGTGACCGAGTGCAACATAATCAGTCATCGGTTGAAGCATTTTAAGCGTATTCATCGTTAAAAGCGGAAACGGCGAAATATTTTCACCTTCAATTTCAGTGTGTAACATCAAAATATGAAACGCACCTTCACGACGATTTTGGTCAATAGATTCAGCAAGAATCGGCGTAATTTTTTCAATTGAAGCACCGTGCCAGCTTGTTCCAAAAATTCTCGCGTTGCCAATATCAATAAACTCACCTTTGCGGTTTTCTTCGTCCCAATAACGCATATTTGATGTGAGATTTCCGTTTTCATCAGCTGAGATATTTGATTCGAGAAGTTTAACAAGTCCCATTTCGCAAAGAGTGTGAAGCCAGCTAAACTCTTTTCCGCTTGAAACATTGTCGTGATTTCCTTCAATTGCAATCGCCGGAATTCCAGCATCTTTGAGCATTGTTAAACCGTTAATTGCGTGAATCATTGCTCGCGGAGCCGGAGTTTTTTTATCGAAAAGATCGCCGCCAATTAATACGAAATCGACTTTTTCGCCAACGCCGTAATCGCGTAAAACTTCCGCCCAAGCCCGACCGTAATCTTTCATCCGCTCTTCGCCTTCGATGTGATAAAGATCGCAACCCAAATGAATGTCGGAAATATGCAAAAATTTCATATGATTATTATAAATCATTTAACAGAGAAGTCAGAAATGTTATTGATATTTTGTAATGAGTAAAATCAATTCTCTAATTGTCGCCAAACAAAATAACCAACTAGCAAACTTCGCAAACTCCAGGCAATAGTTCGAACCCAATTAGAATTCACCAAAAATGAGTGTGCGTCAGCGTCAAATCCGGTTGCGAGTTTTTCGTGCATTGGAATTTGCAGAAAAAATGTTGCAAGCCAAACGCTGATTGCGAGAAAAAGTGCAATCCAGATAAGTTTTGAATCAATATTATTTGGTGGATAAAGTATCAAAAACGCAGATGTAACAATTTCAACAATCATCATTGGTGCAACAACTGGCGTTATCCAAAATGAATGCGAAGAGTGATATTTCTGAAAATTATCAAAGCCAACTTGTGAAAAAAACGGATATTGGACAAGCTGAATAAGCCAGATGACTCCGGTCATATATAAAGTTGACGCAAAGTTTGCGATTAAAATAATTTTTATAAAACTTTGCATTGTCAGATCAGTTTTTGGGTTTTACTTTGATTTCAAAAAGGTTTTTCCAGTTTTTTCCGGTAACAAAAATTCGTTCAGTAGCTTCATCATAAGCAATTCCATTAAGCGAATTATTGTAATCCTTTCCAGAATCTATTGGAGAAATTTTATCAAGGTCAATCCAACCAACTACATTTCCGTTTGAAGCGTTTATTCTCGCAACATAATTGGGTTTACCAATATTTTCAAAAGAACCTTGTTCTGTTCCGGTTTGGGTTTGCTCAGATTGCCAGATATTAGCCCAAATTTCTCCATTAACAAACTCAAGTTCATTGAGTAAAAAAAGAGGTTTACCATTTTCTTTAAAAACTGGCATTGTGCGGATTGTTTTAAAAGTTTCAGGATCAATAAATTTTATAAGATGTGTTCCATCGCTCATAATAAGGCTCGTTTTGTCGTGAGTTAAACCCCAACCTTCGCCTTTGTATTCAAATTCTTTCAAGAGTTTGAAATTCATATCATAAACAAATGCTTTCTGATTTTGCCACGATATTTGATAAATTTTGTCGTTAAAAATAGTTGCACCTTCGCCAAATATTTCACGAGCTAAGTCAAATTTTTCTAACACTTTACCGCTTTCAATCTCAACTTTTCTGACAGAAGATTTCCCATTGTTTCCGGTGCTTTCATAGAGAAAACCATTGTGAAAAACTAAACCTTGTGTAAAGGCATCAGAATCGTGTCTATAAGTTTTCACGATTTCGTAAGTGTAAGTTGGAATTTCTTTTTTTATTGAAACCACTGAATTTTGTGCCGAATTGCTTGCAGATTTTCCGCAAGAAAGAGATAAAAAACTCATAAAAATAAAGACAAACAATTGCATTTTCATATATTATTTCAAACCATTTTCGATAGCATTTTTAAAACTTTCAGCAGAAAGTTCACGAAGTTTTACTCCATTTATAAACACAGTCGGAGTCGAACCAACACCGTAAAAAATTCCATCTGCTAAATCTTTTTTCACTATTTCTTCATATTTTTTGCTGTCTAATTCGAGATCAAACTGCTTTCGGTCTAATTTTAAATCACTTGCATATTTTTTTAATGAAACAACGTCAAGTTTTTCTTGATTTTTGTAAAGAATATCAATGTATTCGAGAAATTTTCCTTGAGTTCGTGCCGCTTGTGCGGCTTGAGCAGCTTTAAATGCGTTGTTATGCAACGTGACGAGCGGAAAATTTCTTACGACAAAGCGGATATTTTCGCCATATTCATTCATTACTTCTTGCAAAATTGGATGAATTGCCGAGCAAGATGGACATTGAAAATCAGTAAACATAACGATTGTAACTCGAGCGTTTTGATTACCTTTTGAAAATGCGTTGGTTGTATCAATTTTTTGGACAGGTGCAACAGGTTGCTTCAATAAAAACTCAAATTTGTATTTTTGAAACAATTTATCTTGGACAAATGCTTGTAAACGGTTTCGTTCAGGATCTGTATATTCAACCATTTTGTCAGAAATTTCACGTCGTAAATAATCTTCCGAAGAAATATTTTGAGTAGTCGCTTCTGCAATTACAAATTTGGCGTAAGCTGTTTGTTCAATAGAGTTTTTTGCTTGTTCATAAAGTGTCATTTTAAAGTCGAACAAACTCAGGTTCATTTTTTCTTCAAATTTCGAAGCGAGAATTTGGGTTGTGTTGATTGTCGCTAAAGTGTCTGTTGGTTTTAGTTTAAGAGAATTTACATCAACAATATAAACTGGTTTATATTTAGTTTTGAGTCTAGCAATGTATGCAAGCAATGCTTTTTGTTCACTTTGCTGCCGCAAAAATTTTACGAGTCTGCCGCGAATTTCTTCGAGTTTTGTATTGCCAAGTTGGGCTTTATTTTCCTCAAAAAGTGCTTTAATTTGAATTTCAGTAGGATTTAAAACTTTTCGGTAAACTTCAATGTTCAGCAGATTATCTGCCAATATTTTTCGCGAATTTGCTTCTTTTTCAATCAGCATTTCGCCGATAACTTCTTCCAACGCAATTTTTCGTTTATCAGCAATAGCGGAATTCATTTGCTCAAAAGATTTTCTCAATTCAATTGGGTTTAAATCGCTGAGTGTAAACGAAAAGCCATTTGCTTTTGCAATAATTTGGTCGCTGTTTTGACCATTAATCGCTAATGAGCTGAAAAAAAAGAGACAAAATATAATTGCAAAGTTTTTCATTAAATTATTTTTACGGATTATGAACTGAATCTTAACAAATTTTGTTCAACGCGAACAGCTTGATCGTTAGATGGCGAACCAAAGATTTTTGGATGCAGAATTTTTGCAAGAATTTCTACGCCGTCAACAACTCTCGGTGCAGGACGCGAAAAATAAGATGTTGCGTCTAATGCCCAAACTTCATTGTTTTGAATTGCCGAAATTTCTTGAAAATCTTTTGGAAATATTGTGTTAGGTAATTGTCTAAGAATATCAGAAGTGTAATATCCGCAAGGAATTAGCACGAGAATATCTGGATTTAAATCAATAATTTGTTGATAACTTGCGGTTATCGATGGCTTGCCCGATTCGCCAAGTAAACAAATACCGCCGGCAATTTCCACTTGTTCAGGAACCCAATGTCCGGGAGCAAATGCTGGTTCAAGCCATTCGAGCATCATTACTTTTGGTCGATATTCTAAAGATTTTGTCCTTTCACGAATTGTATTGAGACGATTTTCTAACTCTAGGCAAATTTCATTTGCTTTCCCTGAAACGTTGCAAAGTTGACCAACAGTTTTCACGTTTTCGAGAATTTCAGAAATTGTATTTGGTTCTAAAGACACGACTTGCGAATCTGCAAAATAGGTTTTCGCAGCTTTTGAAACTGTTTTGTAACTTACTGCACAAACATCGCAAAGTTCTTGAGTTAAGACCAAATCTGGCTGAAATTCATGTAATAGCTTCTCGTTCAAATCGTAAATAGAACCATGACCATCGAGTTGAGTTCTGACGGCATGGTCAATTTCTTTGCTCGACATTGTCTCGTGCGAAATCCGACTCGCGGTTAAATGTGGTTTATTTACAACAGTTAGCGGAAAATCACATTCGTGAGTTATTCCAACTAAATCGTTTTCTAAACCTAAAGTACAGACGATTTCGGTTGCAGATGGTAAAAGCGATGCAATTTTCATTAATCTAAATTTACAGCATTAACTTATTGATACGCAAAGAGTTTTATTGATTTTCGCTTGATTGTATTTATTTTGATAAAATATGTCGTAAGAGGTAAATATGTCAGAAATTAGATTTATAGGAACGGTTGATCATTTGGCGGTCAAATGTGAAGATTTGGCGAAATCGGTCGATGATTATAAAAAACTTGGGTTTTTGGTTGAGTCAATATTTGAAGATTGGGCGATGATGCGTGATTCAAATGGCTTTGGAATTGCACTTCTTCCGCCAGAATCTAAGCATCCTGAACATCTCGGTTTAAAAGTTAAAACTATGCAGGAATTAGAGTTAGCCGCAAAAAAAGAAGGTCGTCCGATAAAACCGCATCGTGATGGAACTTCGTCTTTTTATACAAAAGGTGTTGACGGAAAAATTGTCGAGTTGATTTATTATCCAGAAGAAGCCATAAATTGAATTTGATACAAAAAATGCAACGAGTATAACCACATTCTGCGGCTGATCACAAAGAATCAGATACAACGACACCAATAATCGCCTTGCAAAAAATCGGATTGACGTTATTAACATCAGAACAATAAAAAACTTAATACTTGAATCTAAGATTAAAACTTAGTTTTTTTTCGAGATAAATCTGAGAAAATCAATACCACCACAAAAATAAATAGCATTGGCGGAATGACAATTATCACCGAACCGAATGATTCAATGAAAGTTTTTAGAAAATTATTACGATCTTCTAAATATATTAGTGGTGTCACAACAAAAATTATTAATGGTAAAACTAATGCTACTAAAGTCATTACAATCTGACCAAATCTGGCAAAATTTATTTTTTCCAGATACTCTGTCAGAAAATAAGTAGTTATTCCACACAAATAACTCAAAATTATGGACATTGCAAAAATGGTTATAACAAAACCAAATGATATTTCTTGTTTCAGTTTGAATGATAAATATAAAACAAAGAATAGAATAAGTCCTGAGATTAAACCTAAGCTGCTAGGTATTTTTTTGCTTGATTTATCGAACACAATGTAAAATCCAACAACTCCTCCAATTATCATTCCAATCCATGTGAATAAAATCATCGCAAACAAAACGTATAATTTGGGGTTACTTCCAATGCTAACCGCCCCAAATCCGGATGAAGACAATCGACTATTCTCAGCATAAAAATAAGTTATAAAAGCTGATGTAACTGAGAATGCGAATGCTCCAATGCCTTCACTAAATAAAATGGTAGTTTGCTTATTCAAAGTTTTGATCTTTGCTCGACTTTGTAAAGTTTGTGATTATAACTAAAATTAGCCAAAACAATAACATAGGTGGAAAAATCAAAACTATTGGAAATCCTATAATGATTATGTAACTCGTTCCTTCATTCATGTTATTACTAGAAATTGCGGTTGCATAAAACAACACTACTGAAATTGTTGCCATTACTATCATCATTATCGTCACTAATTTATTAAAATACTTTTTAGTTGGAGCATAATGTCCAATATAGTTAATTAAATATGAGGTTAATACACCAGAATAATAACCGCAGAACAACATCAATATAGAACTTACAACCAAAATTAATATGTTTTTTGTGTTAGAAAAAACTGTTGAAACCACAAAAAAATTAGGTAGCACTCCAATCATTAAACTGATTAAACCACTTTTCAAATAGTTTGATTTGGAATTGTCTTGGCTACCAATTATTCCGCCAAAGATAGTTCCAACCCAAGCCCCGATTATTAAACCAAAGACTGCCATGAAGACAGGATTTTGTTCGTCAGTCAGAATAAAATTTCCAGAGGAAGGCTTTCTGAAATGCTCTAAAATAAATAAGAAGAACCCAAAACAAGAACAAAACAAAATTGCTCCGATTACTTCTCCTAAAAATATTGAATTTTCTCTGTTCATAATTATTTTCAAAATATTTATTTCAACTAAAATCAACAATATCATTGTTGGAAATTCCAAATAAATATAGAATGAAAAAGTCGATTGAAATTGAATCTTACTACTAATTGTTTAGAACGTTTTCGATTGATTACAAACGTTTGCTTAAAGCAATGATTGCTTGTATAGGAATTCAAATATTTTCAAAACCACCAAATCAGAACCTAAATTCGATAATTTCTACTTATTAGTTTTTGAGTTATAAAAGGCTACAACTGAAAATATCGCCCAAAGAACCAACATGGGAATTAATGTAATTATTGCCAATAAACTAAGTATTTGAGCAGAACCCTCAATATTTTGGGTGCGAGTATATGCAGAAAAAATAAATCCAAAAGACGTTAAAACTGGTATTGCTATTAAAAACATAATTAATAATGTTTGGAGAAATCCTGACAGACGTAATCTTTTTATATAATTAATGAAATAATGCAACGCAAGTCCAAGTAAAAAATTACAAATCATTGAAGTAAAAGCAACAATCACAATAAAAAAAACTGAAACATCTGTCTTCAAATTAAACATTGGATACAAAAAAAAACTTGAAAACGCTCCAACACTTAACCCAGCCACACAAGCAAAAAATTTACTTCTTTTTTCTATTGATTCTAATAATCCAATAATTCCGCCAACAAACATTCCAATCCACGCACCAAAAACTGCACCAATCATCGCATAAAACCAGGAATCACTACCAAGGCTAATGAAACCACCAGATGCTGTTAAGAAACCATTTTCAGTATAAAAATAAAATATAAAAGCCAAACTTATTGAAAACACAATAGCTCCAAAAACTTCTCCGATTAAGATATTTACTTGCTTGCTCATAATATTTATCAAAAAACTTTAGAAATTATAAATAAAGTCAACATTATCTAAATTAGAATTCACAGCTAAATTACGATTTACAGGACTAAATGAATGGTTTCTTATTGGCACTGGTTTGACAACATAATTTTCTCCAACAGCGACATTATCAAAATGATAATAACCAAGTGAATTTGTTTTAACTTTTACAGACTCTCCAGTATTAATCTTTGTCAGTGTCACAAAAACTTTCGCAATACTTGGATACCGACCAGTCACACGCCCTTTAATTGTTATAGAATTCGTAAAGAAAGTTTTGGCAAAAAATGGCGAACGATTTAAGACATTATCTTCTGCAAAAGCATAGATTGTCATCGGTGTTGAAGCATTGACAGTGAATGGTTGGGTGTAATTTACAAAATTGTTTAATCCATTTATTGAATATTTTATTTTATTAATTCCTGTGCCACTATCTTGAGCCAAAATTGTTACAGTTCCAATATTTCCTTGTTGGGTAGCAGAAATAGAGAGTGTCGGGGAGGTTAAATCCCTCGCGTTAATTCCAATTATATTTATAGTTGGTTGAAGTGTAGATTCAAACGTTCCGTTTCCATCTAAGTCATATAACAAATTCTCTACACCGTTTGCTGTAAATATTATTTTAATTGGAGTTCCAAAGGGTAGAGCTAAGTCAATATATTTCACAACTGAGCTTGGATTTTTATTTCTAATGCCTTTGGCTACCTCAAGAGAAATTGGTGTATTTGGCATAACAAACTGAACATTGTGAATTTGGTTTGTTGTCATCGTAATAAAAAGACTATTTTCACCAATTCGCTCATAAGATAACAATCCGTTTACGTTGTTTGTAAAAATCTCGCCGTCAATTGTGGTGTGATTTCCCGTAGAATCGCTTATTTCGGCTTGTGGTACACCAATCAGTTTAAAGTAATACGAGGATGGATAAATCGAAGGTGGCACGGGAGATGAAGTTGACGGAAAAGCATTTAATTTTGTTTGATATTTCTGTATTACAGATGGTGGGACTTCGATATTTTGTTCAAAACCTATCGGTATTGTTCCAAGCCCTAAAATACCTAATATTAAATCATGAGTGACAGGATTTTGTGTGATTCCTGTATGCTCTAGAAGTTTATCTTCTGCCGTTGATTCTTGAGTTCCATATAAATACCATCTCTTAGAACCAGGTGCATTTAAATTTACTTTATCAAATCCTCCTGTTTTATTTTCTCTCCATTGGACTCTAGCAGCACTCAAATATGGAACAGTTCTATCACCTTTTCCCTTCAAAGGAGAAAAAATTAGTGTTTCAGAACAAGCACTATTGACTCCTACACTTGTATAACAATTAATAGATTTTTTTATATTTAATGCAACTGTTGTGTCAAGACTAAATCTAGTAGAAACAATATGGTTGTATTCAATTCCACTTTGATCAAGTGTCCAATCGTCCTGACCTACATAATCATGGAAGTTAGCACCAGTTGTGCCAGGTTGTGTTGAAAATTCACTATCTAGAAATGCTTTGGTTTCGTCAAAAGTGAAAGTGCCGTTTTGAAAACCGTCTCCATTCGCATCACCTTCTTCATAAAACGCCCCACCATACTCTCGGTCGATTGTAGCAAATTCATGATATTTTCTACTTGGAAGAAGTTGATGAGCACTCGGAAAATGTTCAATAAGAAATTTAGTTGTCGGCGGAGTAATTACTCCAACTGTGAAACCTAAATCAGCAAGCCAATCGCCACCTGTTTCTAATTTATACATAGCTTCTGAGGCTCCTAAAAAAGGAGTTGCAATTGTAATAACTTTACGAAGTCCATGCGGCTGACCATTTTCCTGACTTTGTAATATATACTTTCTAGCTACAAGACCACCTTGACTATGTGCAATTATATCTATTTTAGTATTGGGCGGAAAGAAACTTTGAACACATTGAACATAATTTTTTAATTTAATTGCAGTTTCTGCATTATCTTTTCGAAAATCATAAGGGAAAACAAAAAGGCTTGGATTGTTATTTGATTGTGATGTGTCACAAACTTGTAAACTTCCTGTGTTAAGTATTGCTTGATTAGTATTGTATTCCTTAAAACCTCGATTTGTAAGCATCTGCAAAAGAGGTTCATAAACTGGTTGATCAAGTACGCTCCGTAATACATCTTTTGCGACCAAATTATGCGTATAAAATAAAGAATGTGGATTATTAGTCAAACGGTAATTTCCCAGGCAAAGAGTTGCGGCAGCTGTGTCTATCCAATATGTTGTAAAAATGGAACAAGGTGATGAAGGAGACGTTGACATTGGAGGTCCTTCAATTCTACTTGCTAGAGTTCCTGGCACGAATATTATAGGCGTTCTCACTCCAGGCGTTGTGGTTGAAGCACTAGTCGGACTACCAGGAGAATGACTGGCATTAATTGTATAAGTTGAACCTGGCAGCCAGTTTGGACTAGATAAACTTACAGAAGAATTCCCGTTAAAATCGCAAGTCCCAACACCGCTCAAAGAAACTCCTGGTCCAGTAATAGTAGCCGCAACTGATGAAGGACAGGGCGGTGTCAGTTCATTTAAATTTTGAATTACGGTGCTAGCACCTCCGACCAACAAACCACCGCTGACACCAATGGATGATGAACCTGAGAGAATAGTATTATTCGTGTAACTAACCTGAAGATTTGAAGCAATTTCTTGCTTTAGAAATTTGCTAAAAACTTGAAAATCATCTTCACCAAAAAATTTTCTTATTTCGTTTTTATAAAGCAATGCGTATTTAAACCTTTCTTTTGCAGAGAGAAAAGGGTTTGCACTTATAAAATTTGCTGATAATGTTTTTAGAAAAATCATTTGTTCCTCAGTAATATTAGATTTACTTCGAACATAATCTCGATATGCAATTTTAGTTTCTTCTCGCTCTTGTTGCTCTGATTGTTTTTCGAAATTAACAATCAAGCTAAATAAATGAATATAAACAAATTCATCAAGAACTTTTATCTTATTGTTTAAAGATGTTGAATAGACGTGTTTTTCCGTTTTTTGTGAAAAAATTTGCGATGTGAAAATTGTCATTAAAAGCACGAATGCGATTGTCAAGGTCTTCATAATTCTTGTTCTCCCCGAATAAAAAAAGGTCGCAGGAAATAAAATCCTACGACCAGTTTCTGAATAATATTTTGCTGAAATCTATCCCAAACGCAAATGCTTGCTTGCTTGCTTGCTTGCTTGCTTGCTTGCTTCAAATTTTGACACAAACTCATTGCATCTTGTCAAGTTTAGAGACAAATGGGCTGAAAATCTGTAATAGGAATTTTCCATAACGTTATGTGTGAGTTAAACCTATATGAGTTTTCGATTCGTGTCAATGCTTTTATTGAATTGCTCAAAATTAAGTGATTTGTTGATAACATACGAATTACCCATCGAAGCGGAAGTTCAAATACTCTCGGAGATTTGAATCGGGTTTCTAAATTAATTTTATTGCGATTAAAATGCCTAAAAAGCAAATACTTTTACAAACATATAAATGAATTTATAGATTTTCAGTTCGGAAGATTAACGAACTCCGAAAGAATCGTCACCAGAAATTTCGCGTAGATGCCTTGTGTCATTGATAGACATTACGCGAATATTGTTTCGTTCGCGAAATTCGAATTTGTTGATTCCGCAATTTGAGGTTATTAGCCAAGGTGTGTGAGTTGTTTCGGCATTTATTGCACCTAAAAGTTGAAGTGTTATAAAGCAAATTGTTCCGGTGTGAGCAAAAATCGCGACTTTTCCGCCTCGATTTTTTTCGAGAATTTCATCAATTGCCACTGTTGTTCTTGCAAGCATTTGGACATAACTTTCGCCACGAGTAATAACGTGTCGAATATCTCGATAAATTAAGGCTTCATAGTCGCTTGGAAATTCTTTCTGAGCTTCATCGAAAGTTAAGCCTTCTAAAACACCAACATTTCTTTCACGAAAAGCAGGAGTTTTTATAATATCTAAACTCAATAATTTTGCG
>JANNVK010000171.1:0-2054 GCA_031414415.1 Acidobacteriota bacterium | reverse complement strand
ATTTGATGCGATGATTGCCGAAGGCAACTTGCTTGCGGCTTACGGCATTTTGACAGTTGAGGTTCAACCCGGAAAAACTATCACACAGGCTTTCTGCGATACATACCGGTTTGACGGCGAAAAAATTGCCGAATTTACATCCTATGTGATAACACCCGAAGTAAAGTCTGTGGCGAAGAGCGGAGCTTAAGTAAAAATAATGATTAATTAACTTGGTGGCAACATTCACAAATGTTGCCGCCAAATTGATTACTAAGTTTCATTGCAAAACCAAGGTGTTTTATTAAATTGGCTATTGTTTAATGGACGCAACGATGGCAATACGATTGGTTAAATAGGAGATATTTTATGGCAAATTTTGTTTTGGTTCCCGGATATTGGCTCGGCGGTTGGGCTTGGAAAAATGTAACCGACGTTTTACGCGAAAAAGGGCATACGGTTTATCCCGTAACTTTAACGGGTTTGGGTGAGCGTGTTCATCTTGGCAACCCAGAAACCAATCTCGACACGCACGTTGCCGATGTCGTCAATCTTATTAAATTTGAAGAACTCGACGACGTTTATCTCGTCGGACACAGTTACGGCGGAGTCGTCATCACGCAGGTCGCCGATGCTATTCCCGAACGCCTTGCGAAATTGATTTACGTTGATTCCGCACCTTTGCCCGACGGCACGGCACAAATTGATTTTAACGAGCCGGAAGAACTCGCGGCGTATGAAAAAAGCGTGGCGGAAAAAGGCGACGGTTGGAAATTGCCGCTGCCTTCGTGGAAGGATTTGGATCAGGGCGATAACTTGAAAGATTTGACCGCCGAAGATAAAAAGCACATCGAAAAACTTGCGACACCGCAACCGTTTAATGCTTCGCGTCAGAAACTGAGTTTGAAAAATAAAGCACGTCGGAAATTATCGAAAGTCGTTATTTTAACTACGTTCACCGCCGCCCAAGCCAAAGAAATGCTTGCGAGCGACAGTCCGTTGTTTAAGGAACTCGCCGACCCGAATCTGACTTTTATCGAACTGCCGACAGGACACTATCCGATGTTTTCGCGTCCTCAAGAATTAACTGAAATCTTGCTTGAAACGCGGTTGAATTAGTCGAATTCGTATTGTTGTCAAAGACAAAATTTGGCGGTTATCTGATGAATAGAAAAACGACTTCAACTATTTGAAAAATGAGGTATAAAAAACTAATGATAATCGCAATTTTTATAGTTGCAACGCTCATTTTAATCTTGATTGGCGGAAAATTATTTCGCTCCTTTCAGTTCAAAAATGAAGTCGCAGAATTGTTTGCTCAATCAAATAATATTTCCGCTAAAACATTCAATTATGAGCAGTTATCCGATTTGCCCGAACCTGTCCAACGCTATTTTCGGCACGTTTTGAAAGACGGTCAGCCGTATATCAGTTATGTGCGATTGACGCACGACGGGCAATTCAAATCGGGACTCGATAAAGATTGGATGAACATCAAAGGCGAGCAATATTTTACGGCAGAAAAGCCCGGTTTTATTTGGAAAGGGACAACTTCGATGTTCACCGCCCGCGATATGTATGTTGCCGATCAAGGACGACTTATCGTGACACTTTTCTCGCTCTACAACATCGTGAACGGGAGCGGCGAAAATTTTAACGAAGGCGAATTGCAAAGATGGCTTGCCGAAAGCGTTTGGTTTCCGACTAATTTGTTGCCAAACGAGCGAAATCAATGGTCAGCGATTGACGCAAATTCGGCAAAATTATCATTTAAATACAAAGCTGTTTCATTCTCTTATATCGTTACTTTTAATGAAGTTGGCGAAATAACGCAAATGGAAACACAGCGATTTTCGGGCGAAGAAAAACGTGAAGCGTGGCTCTGCAAAATGGCAGACTACAGAGAAATCAACGGCGTGATTATTCCGATGAAGGCTGAAGTAATTTGGAAATTGGAAAAAGGCGAAATCAGCTATGCAAGGTTTAACGTGAAAAAGATTGAATATGACACGGCGGAGAAATTCTAGTTTTTGCTGCGATTTATAAAAATGAAACAAACGAAGCAAACACTCAAG
>JANNVK010000170.1:0-13322 GCA_031414415.1 Acidobacteriota bacterium | reverse complement strand
TGTTTCCGCTTTAACCCCAATCCCCGCGACCGTTGCCACAACCGTCTCTTTATGGACATCCATCCCGCATCCGCGTTCAACTACTTGCTCAAATTCGATAACTTGTGTTTGTTTTTGTGTTTGTGTTTTCATCCCTCTTTTCTAACACAAATCTCTCCCTCTGCACCAAATTTTCATCCCCTTTTGTGTTTGCCTAAATCATGAAGGTTTCATAATATCCAATTTCCTCGTTTTTGTTAGCTTTTCTTACTGAAATTATCCGAATGGTCTCGTCAGTTTATCTTTTAATTCCGAGAAAAAGCCGTTGAAAATGGCGGCAGAATATAGCCCAATTTGTAGCGTTGCGAAACGCTGGGAACAGATTTTCCAACCAAACGTGAGCTGTCGAAGACTGCGACAGACAATATCAAAACTTGATAGCTGTCGCCCGTATTCACGGGCTTAATTTCCTGAACCGATTTCTCCCGCCCTCACGGACGGGGCTTTATGCTGCCGCTCGCATACGCGAGCTTAGGACTTGTCAATTGGTGTTTTCGTTCCACATCTGACGATTCTGTTTGTCATCATTGCAGAGGATACTTCGGGGCAATCTGAAAAATTAATTTCCTCATCTTTCATGAGTTTGACACTTTCCCATTCCGTTTTCGAAGCAAACCCAAAATCAGCGAAACTTTGTTCTTCCAATTTATCCAATTTATCGCATGCACGAGCGAGGCGACTTTGTTTGTTCACTTCTAGTTTTTTCATACAAAAGATACTATCTTCTTTAAAACTTTGGAGTCAAATTTTATGTCAGCAAAATTAATTTTAAACGAACAATTCGAAGCCTGTTTCGATCAATCGGCGTGGTTTGCTTCGGCAAAATCGGCGTTGGAAAATCTTTCGGCTGCCGATGCAGTTTGGAAAGCGACAGATGAAGTTCATTCTGTTTGCGAGATTATTTCGCATTTGAATTTTTATAACCGCAAGCATTTACAGCGTTTTAAGGGAATTGAAGTTGCTGATGAAACAGTTGAAATTGCCGAAACGTATTCGCCTGAAACGCCAAATTGGGACGAGACTTTTGGCACATTTAACGTAATAATGCTTGAATGGAAAACGTTGCTCGAAACCGTTGATGAAGCGAAACTTTCAAACAATGATTGGGCATCAGTAATCGCTCATATCAATATTCACAACGCTTATCACATTGGGCAGATTGTATTTGTCAGAAAATTACATGGAAATTGGACGTTCTTGCAAGTAAAATCAACGTGACGCTCACGGCAGCCGCATCCAATTTCAAAAAGTTGGATGATAAAAGTTCTCTAACAACTAACTTTTGTCTTGAAATATCTGTGGCAAATTTGGTATTAATTCTCAAGAAAGTTGGAAATTGGTGATTTGAGATGTTCAGATAACGGTTTGAATTGAAGGGTTTCTATTGCTTATTGTTTGCGTCATAACTTTCCTGGTGTCGCGTCAATTCAGAATTGTCGAAACAAAAATAAACCAAAGGTTGTGATATGTATTATGAGAAAAGTGTGTAGCTCATTAGATGCCAATTAATGTTCGTGTTTAGCCGATGTAATCGGCAACGGCGTAAAGCCTGGCGTGGAGTTTGACGGAACGCTAGGTTGTTGAAAAACGGAGTTTCAAGCTGTCGGAGATAGCGTCGGGAATTGAAGTTGAGTGTTTCCGTCGCCCGTTGACACGGGCTTTTGGTCGCAAAACATTTACCTAGCTCTCACGAGCTAGGCTTTATGCCTTCGCTATCTACGACAGCTAAATCCAAGCAATTATCAGTTGTTTTTTTACACGTTCTTGCGTAATCAGAATATCGTGACAATATCACTTTGACACGACACTAGTTAAACACGAAAATTATTAAGATTAAAAAAAATTTTCTCTCTAACCAAAAAAGCAGATTCCAAAGTTTCCACACAACCTCAAACAATAAGTTATAATCTAAAACTAAATTATGAGTAGAAAAGCGATATTGGTTGTTGATGATGAGCGGGCTCAGCGTGAGATTTTGGATATGATTCTCTCGGGCGAGGGTTATGATGTGACGACGGCGAGCAGTGGTGAAGCAGCTTTGAAATTTGTCGCAGATCGGAGATTTGACCTTGTGCTGACCGATTTGAAGATGACGGGAATGAGCGGAATTGATCTGCTTAAGGAGTTGGTCGCCTTTGATAAATCGATAATGGTGATTTTGCTGACCGCACACGGCACGATTGATTCTGCACTTGAGGCGAAAGAACTCGGTGTTTTTGCTTATCTGCAAAAGCCTTACGAACGCGAAAAATTGCTCGAAACAGTTTCGCGTGCGTTGGGGAAACTCACGCTTCTCGATTCGGAGATTGTTTCGATTTCACCTGAAATGGACAAAGTGAAAAAGCTGATTTTGAAAGTTGCAAAATCGAGCAGTACAGTTTTGATTCGCGGTGAAAGCGGCACCGGAAAAGAACTTATCGCACGGGCGATTCACAAAAATTCGCCTCGCTCAAACAATATTTTTCAAGCCGTAAACTGTGCTGCGATTAACGAAAACTTGCTTGAATCAGAACTTTTCGGACACGAAAAAGGTTCGTTTACTGGAGCAGTAAGCGAGAAAAAAGGATTGTTTGAAATTGCCGACGGCGGAACGCTTTTTCTCGACGAAATCGGTGAACTAGATATTTCTTTGCAAGCTAAAATATTGCGTGCATTGCAGGAAAAACAAATTCGACGAGTTGGCGGAACACGCGAAATAAATGTTGATGTTCGGGTTGTGACCGCGACGAATCGCGATTTGCTAAAAATGTCGCAAGATGGAAGATTTCGCGAAGATTTGTATTATCGGCTCAATGTTTTGTCGATTGAGCTGCCCGCACTTCGCGAACGTCGGACTGATATTTCGCTTCTAATTGAATATTTTATCAAAAAACACACAAAAAATAGTTCGCAAAAAATCAACGGTTTATCGAATGACGCGAAGAAATTGTTGCTCAATTACAGTTTTCCAGGAAACGTTCGTCAACTTGAATCTGCTATCGAACGTGCGTCTTTATTAGCCGAAACGGAATTAATAACCGTCGAAGATTTGCCGCCGGAAATTTCGACAATCGAACGCTCAACCGGAAGCGTTGATTTATTTAAACTTCCGCCCGAAGGTGTAAATTTTGAAGAACTCGAACGAAGTTTAATCACACAAGCGATGGAACGAACCGATAATAACATCACAAAATCAGCAAAACTTTTAGGTTTAACTTTTAGAACTTTGCAATATAGACTCGAAAAATTTGCCGCGAAAAAAGATGAAGATATCGAGAGTTGATGAGGAAGATTTAGCCTCGAATTAACACAAACTTTCACGAATTAAATCCTTTTATAATTTTTTAATTCGTGTCTTTTCGTGAAAATTCGTGGCTAATTTTTGTAGTTGAACAAATTTTTAGTGATTTTTTCTCGAAACTGTGTAGAATGATGCTGTATTAGCCCCGAATGAGTTTTAGGAGAAAAATATGGATTGGTTTGCAACATTGAGTTTGGCACTTGGTTCGGCTTGGACATCGGGAATTAACCTTTATGCAACGGTCACAGTTTTGGGACTTTTGCAGAAATTTGGTGCAACATCTTTGCCTGGCGGGTTAGATGTTTTAGATAATTGGTGGATTATTAGCATCGGCGGCGGACTTTATGCGGTCGAGTTTTTCGCCGATAAAATTCCATATGTTGACAGCGTTTGGGACGTTATTCACACCTTTATACGAATTCCCGCAGGTGCGTTGGTCGCTTATTCTGCGACAACGAGTATGGATCCGACTGTCACCACAATTGCCACACTTTTCGGCGGCGGACTCGCACTTTCATCACACGGAACAAAATCTGCACTTCGAGCAACCGCAAACCTTTCGCCTGAACCAATTTCAAATTGGGCATTGTCTTTTTTGGAAGACGGAATCGCAATAATCGGCTCATTATTGGCGGTTTTCGCACCGTTTATCATCGCCGGAGTTTTGATAGTTTTTGCAATCGTCTTCATCTGGTTTTTCCCAAAAGTTTTTCGTGCAATGCGGCGACTTGCCAACGCAATTCGTTCGCTCTTTGCGGGCGATGGTTTTATGGAAGTGGCAAAAAAAGCTGGTTAGTTAATTGAGGAATTTATGAAAGTTATAAAGTTATTAGTATTTTTGTTTTTGGTAATTTTTATTGGCTGTTCTGGTCAACGAGAAAACGCTGTTGTAGCCTCTAACACTTCTGCTCAATCTGCTGAAAAAGGCGGCGGTGGCGGCGGTGGTGATAAAGAGGTTGCTGGTGATAAAAAATCAATTAACCAAGTTCAACCTATTGAACGTAAAATTATTAGAAACGCAGAGCTTGACCTAGAAACTAATTCTCCCGAAGAAGCCCAACAGAAAATTGCCGAAATCATCGATATCAGAGGTGGTTTTGTAATCGAATCTCAGCAAAGTAGCAGTGATGTTAAATCAACAACTCGAGATATTGCTTCAATGACAGTCAGAGTTCCAACGGCAAAATTTAACGAAAGTTTGCAAGAAATTAAGAAAACTGCGAGTCGAGTAATTTTAGAAAGCGTCAAAGGACAAGATGTCACTGAAGAGTTTGTAGATATTGAGGCTCGCCTGATTGCAAAAAAATCACTCGAAAATAAGTTTCTTGAAATAATGAAACAAGGAAAAACGGTCGAAGATGCGTTGAGTATTCAAAAAGAAATTGCGGCTGTTCGCGAGGAAATTGAGCAAATAGAAGGAAGAAAACGTTTTCTGGAAAATCAGTCGAGCCTTTCAACAATAAAAATACAACTAAAAACGCCTGTTGCATTTTCATCAAGTTCTTCTGGATTTTTCTACGAACTTCGCAAAGCTCTCGGCGACGGATTTGATGCGGCATTAGCTTTTGTATTAATATTAGTAAGAATTTTACTTGCCATTTTGCCATTTTTACTATTAGTTGTTTTACCAATTTATTTTGTAGCTAGTTATATATTGAAAAGAAAAAAGAAAGTTAATTTGGCAGATGAACCAAAACTTGACTAATTTTCGACAAACATAAAACCGCAACATAATTCAAATTCATTGCGGTTTTTTGTTTCTTTTATTATCTAGTCAACCTTACCAACCCAAACTCTCAATTTCCATTTTTAACGCGGATTGATGCCCGATTTGCTTCAAGATAAACACTCCGACTATCAATTTTTCGAGTAAATTGATGCAAATTCCGTCTCAAATTACATCGTAGGTTGAGCCGATTGTCCAATCATTGTTTCCGGTAATTGTATCACTCATCGCTAATGAAGAATTCGGAGTTTGCTCAGGTTGTTTAAGTCTGATTAACCGCCCAAGTGAATCGTATTTGAAAAACCTATTCTGATTTCCTTGCGACACTTTCACAAGATTTCCGAGCGTGTTGTAGCTGTAATTTGTCGGCTGAATTGGGCTTCCAGCTGTTCCCAAATTTCCGCTGTTGTCAGGTTCATCAATTCTGATAAGTTGACCTAAAGCATTTGTAACGCTTCGGCGTTGTTTCAAGGATTGGTCAGTAACCGTTGTTGAATTTCCGTCAATATCGGTCTGGACTTTGCCTGTCGAACTTGTATTTGTTCCCCACGGTGCGGGCAGATTTGCTCCGGCGAAGGTCTCAGTTTCGGCGTGTTTTCCGGTGTTTATTGACTTGCTTCGCGTCCAGTCCATCGATTCTTCGTTGGTGGCTTGAGTTGCGGTTGCGGCTCGATATGGGTTTGATGACAAGCTGTAAGAATGTGGATTTCCTGTCTTATATCGCGTTTGCACCTTGATTCCGTGTTGCTCATTATACGGATCTTCCGTCGCCGAATTCTCAATACTTCTCGTCAAACGCACTCGTCCCAATTGGTCAAAATGATGAACCGCGATCTTCTTTCCATCGCCTTTTGTCGCAATATCCGACCGCGAAATCACACGCTTCGCAACATCATCATATTCAACCGTTGACCAAATCTCGCTCGCCGTCCCAACCGCCGCTTTCGTCTTTATCGGACGACCAATCGCATCATATTCCGTCTCGCTGACGACTAAACTCAAACCTTTACAATAATAAATGAGTTAAATTAATTACCTCGTCGTACCATTTTATTTTTTACTAATTTCTCATTTCTCAATAATTTCAGGGTATTTATGCTCATTAAACACACAACCTACCAAAATATCTCGTCCTTTTTTCCATCTTAACCAGACTGAAAAATCTTCAGTTATTTCAACTTTTACCCATTCATTCTCAACTTTTAAAATTTTTCCATATTTTAAGGGAATTTCAAAATCTTCAAGTTTTTTTCCATTTGGCTCTTCAAAAAACTGTTGAGCTCTTTTATCAGGATTGATTTCTACAAAACGTCCTTCGTATAACCAATAATCAAAGGTTGATTTCCCCCATTGTTTACTATTATCTTTCAAAATAAACTTTGTTTCTCTTGTTTGCTCATTAATTTCAACTTCATACCAATTTTTAGACTCCTTTACTAATCTTAAAAGCACTCCATCAGATGCATATCTTACAGTTGGATAGACGGAGAATGGGATAAATCCTTGTTTTGGATTCACAGAGAAGTGATCTTCAGCACTTATTTGAACATTCAAAGTGTACCAATTTGAACCATCTGCGTTGTAAATTGATAAAATCGAATGAGCGAGCCACTCTTTGGCACTCACTTCATAGCATTCAGGTTCTCTAAATTTTAAAGCTATAATATTACATCCTGTGTCTCTCCACGGAACAATCAAACCATCGGCAGCTTTAAAAGTTTCTTTTGACGGTGGCAAAAGTTCATTTATCAATTGTTTACTCGGCGTTTGCCCAGATGCCTCAGTTGTTAAAATTAATAAAACCAAAATACAAAGTATTTCAAGATTAAATTCTACAAATTGTTTTAAATAAAGCTTCATTTTTTTTCTCCTTTTACCAAAGTTCTTAAGTCCAATATTTGGATTAAAATATTTTTTGTTTTCAAAATTGACTACAGTATTTTAGTTCGTTCAAGGTTTAGGGGTTGGTCGTGGCGGCGGCTCGCTATTATCGCGAATTTGTGTCGGAATAATACCACCCCCTCCTAAAGGATTTATGCTTCTTCCACCTGGTGTTGTTTGTCCTTGCATTTGCTGAAATTTCTCATCGTTTGAACCAATGCCTAATGCATTCTTAACTGTATTTCCAATAACTCCTCGATTAATTTCAACATTTGTTAGCCCTGCTGTTGAAGAGCCTGTTGGTGGATTATCACCAGCAGGTTGCGAATAACCTTGATCCCACTGCGGAGTCCCATTAGGAGCTGCCGCTAATTGGCTGTTAGGTGTCTGCTGACCCATAGTGTTTGCGACAACTACTTCAGTTGCAAATGCTAGGAGAGAATCATCTGCATTCGCGAGATTAATTTCAATTCCCGAATTTGTTCCTGAAATAACACTTTTAGTGACAATTGTTCCATTTTTTCCCGGTACATCTTCACCAGTAGTCACGTAATCTGTGCTACCAGTTGCAGCACCATCTGTCGCACTAACAGAAAATGTGTGCCGCTGACTATCGGTCATTAAGTTAAATACTGGTCCTCTAAGATTTTTTTCATACATTGTATTTAAATATGAAACTGCGGCAAGTGCTACTTCGTCATTACCGGAATAACCACCCAAAGATCCGGTTTTTCCAGAGTGATTATACTGATATGATTCACCATTAATTGTAAGCCAAATTTCTCTACCGCTTGGATCTGTATATTTGTGTGGATTATTCCTCACGTAAACGTATAAATTCCAACTTTGAGGAGATATAACATTCGTGTCATTTATAAAGTAGTCAGCCCCTGTAAACCTCCCCAAACTGTTTTTATACATCCTCGCTTGAGCGAAATCCAACCCTGTTTCATCGTCCTTGATATAACCCGTAAACCCTTGTTTTACAGTATCTTGAACCGTATAACCCAAGTTTGCGGTTCTCTGCGTTGAAGCAATTTCTTCGCCGTAGGGCTGATAATCAACTCTTGAAATTACCGCTCCATTTCCATCAGTTTTGATTCTTGGACTTCCTAAATGGTCGTTGGTTGTGTAGTTTATTTTTGGTGTGTCAGCCTGTTGCGTTGAATATTCTGCGACTAATTTTCCGCCTGCGTCATAGACGTAAATTGTTGTTTCTGTTGGACTTATCTTCTTCACACGCTTGCCGTCGCCGTCGAAAAAGTATGTTCCGTTTGGTGTGGCAGTTTGATTGTTTGAAGCGAAATATCGAACTTGTTTGTTTTCGGCATCATAGCCAAACCGTTTGTTATCAACGTCTTGTATTAAATTTCCACTTGCGTCATACAAATAATCAACGACATTATCGCCGTCTTGGTCGGCTTTCAGACGGTTATTCGTCGGCAATATTTCAGGATTCGTAACCTTCGGCAAAGTTCCAGTTAAATTTGTCGTATTGTTGTTCGTTGCATCAAAATTACGATTTCCGTAACGGTCAAAAACGTAAGTTTGCTTCCAAACTTGTGCATTATTGACATCTTTTTCTTCGGCAGACTTTAACCTGTTCAGCGAATCATACATATAATTCTGATTCAAGATTAACGGCATTTGGTTGCCTTGTTGGACAGTTATTTGTTGACTTTTCACGTTCCCGTTATTGTCTGTTCCGCCGTAATCGAAGTTTAATTTGAGCAAATTCTGGCTCGTCGCCGAACTTCCTAAGCCAATCTGAATCGGTTGTAATCTGCTGTTAAAAGTTGTATTTTCAAACTTTCCGTTCCCCAAACGCATACTCGAAACCGCACCTGCACTCGTGTATGTGAAGGCGTTTGCATACATCTTCAAACCTTGAACATTAGACTTTGAACTCTGCACCAACGCCAAATCGCCGTCAACATCCAAAGTATTTTTCATAACTCGACCGCTCGGATAAATTTACTTTGAGACTCTAATTTTAATATCAAAATCAAAGACTTGCTTTGAGTACTTTTTAGCATCCAAGGTCTCAGTATCAATGAATCTAACTTGTTCGGGCGTTAGCATATCAAAGTCTGGTGATGATGGATTTCTAACAATTATTTTGTATTTCCCATCGCCAACACTGATTTTATAGTTTCCGTCAATGTCTGCATTAGTTCCGACAAAACAAGTGTTACATCCAACTTTTTGAAAGATAATTGTCCCACCTGATGCTGGAGTTTGTCCGAGTTCAGGATGATTTACTATTATCATTTTACCTCTAATAACAACTAGGCGTTCTGGAATTGAATCCGTTTCGCAGGTTTGTGCAAGTGTATTTATATTTTGTTGGTATATAAAAAACATACCAAATATTAGTGTTACGCATATACTAATAGCTTTCATAATCTTATTCTCCTATGGTTTTTGCTTATTTATCCAAATAATAATTCGACTTCCATCAACTTCAATTCCATCGGTTCCTCTTACAACATTTCTATTTGCATCTTTTACAGCATCACCAAATCTTAAAGTTTTAATTGCTCCAAGATTGTGATTCAAATACGCCGCTCTAAGCGGCATTCCGAGTAACAATCTAATTTCGTTTATCGGGTTATCAACTACTCCTCTTTGACCGTCAGTAGTAGGATCTCGCTTAAATGAAGGTGAAAAATGACTTACTTCGTGTGCAAAAACTAAATCTAAAAACGAGGCTTTATCAGCGTCTGATCCGCCAACAAAATTTTTGTCATCTGCGAAATCAAGTTTTATAAGTGTTGCATTTCTTCTGACTGTTCGCCCAGTTTTGGGGTCTGTGATTTGTGTCCCATCAGGACCAAATCTAGGAACGCTACCTTGACTTGCGAATGACTTTCCAAATTCAACATCAGGGTCATTATTTGAAACAACTGCTTGAAACATTAAATCAGTTGAATTTATTGCTTCTGTAAAAAATGCCGTTGCATTTAGTATTTCTTTACTTAAACCAGTAGTGTCAACCTGTAAAAAACCATTATCGTCAATAGTAACGCAAGCACTACATCCATAAGTAGCGTTATTTCTTCTTAAAAACTCTGCTCTTTCTTCAGGATCAGTTATATCACCAGCATATATTTTTTCTCCACTAGGGTCTGTTATGTTTAACGGATTATTTCTGACATAAACGTAAAGATTCCAACTTGCTGGCTGAGATACAACAGTATCATTCAAAAAATCGTCTGGACTTGTAAATCTGCCAACTCCACTTCTAAACATTCTTGCTTTTGCATAATCAAGCCCAGTTTCGCCATCTCGTTCGTATCCTGTGAACTTTTGCCTCACCAAATCGCTTCCGTAATTCGCTCGTGGAATTTCCTCACCAAAAGGCATAAAGTCGCGTCGTGAAATTACTTTACCGTTCGCATCCGTAGTAATTCGCGGACTTCCCAAATGGTCATTTGTCAAATAACTTACTTTCGCATCGGCTTGATTCGCGGTGATTGTTGAATATTCGGCGATTGTTTTTCCGGCGGCATCATAGACGAAAATCGTTGTTTCGTTTGTGGACGGCACGTATTTTTTCACTCTTTGCCCATCGCCGTTATACCAATATTTTCCTATGATTCCGCTTGCATTATTTACCTGAACTTGTTTATTTTCAGCATCATAGACGAATGTTTGCCCGTTTGCATCTTGGCTGGTGTTGCCGACTGAATCGTATGTTGTGCCGACTAATTTGTTATCTTGTGGATTCGCTGTTGGGTTGCAAATATTTGTCGGACAGCCGTTTGCTAGAGTTGTCGTGTTGCCGTTTGCCGTGTCGAAATTTCTATTTCCGTAGCGGTCGAATTTGAACGTTTGCTTCCAACCTGTTTGATTCGGAATCGTTTCAACTGCTGATTTCAGACGGTTTAGCGAATCGTAAGCGTAGTTTTGTGTTGAAACAAAACCTGCGTATTTCCGACTGTTGGAGTCGTAATCGTCTGGCTTTTCACGTTTCCGTTGTTGTCCGTTCCGCCGTAATCGAAGTTTAATTTCAACAAATTCTGACTCGTTGCTGAACTTCCCAAACCAATCTGAATCGGTTGCAGACGCGAATTAAATTGCGTGTTTTCAAACTTTCAATTTAGCTATAGGAACTACTAAGAGTCTGTTCATATCTTTGTTCTCTTTTTCTTTGGCTTCTCCTTAAATGGCAAAGGGAAAGCCGTCTTTGGTGAGTCAATAATTCGACTCCGTACCTCCATTTCATAAGGGTCGCGATATATTGTCGTCAAATCTTGAGCTTCGGTTTCTTTTGACATAATACGAAAAAAGAATTTTATATTCGCCGTTCGTTCATTTTGGTTCGTGCTTTGCTCAAACACCCATTGTTTAGCAGTATCGTCCAGAGATAAGTCTGAAAATTTTGAAAAAGAAATAGTTTTGGTCGATGTTACTCTTCCTTCTTTATTAATTTTAACCGCAATAATAACCTCAGCTGTTCCGATTTTGTTATAAACAAAAGGAAAAAATGTTGGTGCCACCGCACTTAGAACCTTTGGTCGCTCCGCATCTTTCTCTTGTTTTTGCTGCCCAAACGTTGTAATACAGCAGCACATCAATAATATAAAAATTAATTTTGTTTTAATCATAAATTTGTCACTCCACCGATTATTGAATTCGTCTGACTCCTTGATTTGTTGGGGTTACATTATAATGCGAGTTTAAAAGCCCATCTAGCACAGTTTGGTCAACATTTGTCATTCCGTTACCCCAAATTTTAAAACTTTTCCCCTTATCGCTAAATGATAAATTGTCACGACCTTGGCTCTGAGCAATTGAAGCACTGACGTGATATGCCCTATTTTCAGTTGCATATTTTGTAACATTTAAAGCATTACTTACAGCTAAATTTCTATTGCCTGTCGTCAACCATATATTGTTTGCTGCCTGTTGGTCTGCAACATGTGATCCTTCGTGTCCAACCGCTTGTGCCAGGTCTTTAGCGGCTAAACTAAGTCCAATTGTAACTTCAATGGTAGAGCCAGTAAATCTACCGTCTGCACCTGTGTTTATTTCAGTTTCCTCGGTTGTAGCACCAACTCCAGCACCCAAATTACCCACACCAACCATAACTCTGGTAGTGCCAACATCTTGCCCTTCAATTCCATAAGCGTTTCGTGATCTCAATACATCATCTCGTTGATTTTGTGCTAAAGATACGTCGCTACTCGCTGTGATTAAAGCCGATAGAGCGTCTCTAAATGTTTGCCGACCATTTAATTGGTCAACAATTTGTTGACTTTGTTCATCACGCTCCTCAGGAGATAAATTTTCATCCTGTCCAACTTGCCGCAAGTTTGTTCGTAATTCTTCATCTGTTAAATTGCCTCCTAGTGAAGCACTCCATCTGTATAACCCCAAAGAATCGATATATATAAGTGGATTATTGGAAACATACGAATAACGATTCCATGTTTGCGGCGATGATATTTCCCCCGATGTTAACATCGGGTCCGCACCCGTAAATCTCCCCAAACTAGTCTTATACATTCTAGCCTGTGCAAAATCTAAATCCGTTTCATCGTCTTTAATATAACCGGTAAAGCCTTGTTTTACAGAATCTTGAACTGTATAACCCAAGTTTGATGTTCTTTGAGTTGAGGCGATTTCCTCTCCGTAGGGCTGATAATCCGTCCGTGAAATTACTTGTCCGTTTTGGTCAGTAGTAATTCTTGGACTTCCTAAATGGTCATTAGTTGTGTAATTTATTTTCGGCGTATCGGCTTGTTTCGTAGAATATTCTGCGACTAATTTTCCGCCTGCGTCATAGACGAAAATTGTTGTTTCGGTTGGGCTTATCTTTTTAACTCGCTTGCCGTCTCCGTCAAAAAAGTATGCTCCTGTTGGCGTGATAGTTTGGTTATTTGACGCAAAATATTGAACTTGTTTGTTTTCCGCATCGTAGCCAAAGCGTTTGTTATCAACATCTTTCGTCAAATTTCCGCTTGCGTCATACAAATAATCAACAACATTATCGCCATCTTGGTCAGGTTTGAGTCGATTATTTGAAGTCAACGCCTCAGGATTTACAACCTTAGGCAATCTTTCGGGTTGAAGTGTTGTCGTTAGGTTGTTAGTTGTATCAAATCTGCGATTTCCATATTTATCAAAATTGTAAGTTTGCTTCCAAGTTTGATTTCCACCAATAGTTTCAAATGCTGATTTTAGACGGTTTAGCGAATCGTAAGCGTAGTTTTGTGTTGCCGTAAAACCTGCGACATTTCCAACGGTTGGAGTCGTGATTGTTTGGGATTTCACATTTCCATTGTTGTCAATTACGCCAAAATAGAAGTTTAATTTAGACAAATTAAGGCTCGTTGCCGAGCTTCCAAGTCCAAATTTAATCGGTTGTAATCTTGTAGTAAAAAAAGTGTT
>JANNVK010000169.1:0-11409 GCA_031414415.1 Acidobacteriota bacterium | reverse complement strand
AAGTTCCAAAACCGCGTTCAAAAATGAAATCAACGCAATCTTTTTATTTTCGTTTCCAAATACTTTGCGAAACGCAATATCATTTGTGACATCTACGAACTTCATATCTAAAATTTACTAGATTTACTGGTTTTGTTCAATATTACCCCGGAACGCGGACGGCTCGTCCACGAGTATTTGATCCTCAAAGTTTATTTTATTTTTCCACTTGCGGACGAGCCGTCCGCGATCCTTTAACTGTCCGCGTTCCTTCAATTAAACAATAATAAATCAACATTGACCTTGCTTTTTTTTTCATTAGCCTTTGTTTCTACGGCAAATTTTCGACTTGCAGACTCTAATCGCCTTTATCAAATTCACGATAATTTCGAAAAATCATAAACCAAATCACCATTCGTATATCTCTCATTTTCAAAAATATGCGGATAGTGTTTCTTTAATTCTTCTAAATAAACGTCATACGGCAAATCGTCAAAAACTCCATAATCGTGAGTGTATTTCATAAAAACGTTACCTTTTTTGTCAAATTCCTGAAAAATCGAATCGGTTTTGCCGTCAAACTCGAGTGGTTCAACTCCGAGATATTTACATAAATTCAAATTAAAAGCCGGAGTCGCTTTGACCCATTTTCCCTCTAAAAACATCTCGGAGGCACCGTGAAAAACTAAATGATTTGTCTTCAAAATTTCTTCGAGTTTTCCGGTTGCAATATGATTTTTGACAATGTAAAAACTCAAGCGACTCGGAATATTGACGGCTCTCGCACAAGCCGAAAGCAAAACGGCTTTTTCGACGCAATAGCCGCGTTTACGTTTGAGTAAATCACTTGCCATCAAACCTTCGCGTCGCAAGTCCAAAATATACGGATTATATTGAAAACCATCGCGGACGGCGTAATAAAGTTTAACGGCTTTTTCGATGTCGTTTGTCGCTCCAACTGTATTGTTTTCGGCAAATTGGCGAACATTTTGGTTGTCAAAATTTAGGAATTCGGTTGGTGTTAGATATTGTTGCATTTATTTATTTACGCTTGCCATATAAACCGGCGGATAGCGTTCGCCTGTGGCTTTGCCGATGTTACCGAGCGATTCCAGTTCAGTTTCATCAAGCATAATATTGACTGATTCGGCGTTTTCCTCTAAATATTTAATGCGTTTTGTTCCCGGAATTGGGACGATATTTTCACCTTGTGCGATCACCCAAGCGATGGCGATTTGAGCCGGCGTGCTAGATTTTGATTCGGCAATTTGTTTGATTTTTTTGACCAATTCAAAGTTTTTTGCAAAATTTTCGCCCATAAATCTCGGCGACATTCGACGATAATCAACGGCTTCTAAATCTTCAAGTTGTTCAATTTTGCCTGACAAAAATCCGCGTCCGAGTGGTGAAAACGGCACAAATCCGATTCCGAGTTCGCGGCAAGTTTGCAAAATTTCGTCTTCGGGTTCGCGTGTCCACAACGAATATTCGCTCTGCAATGCCTCAATTTCGTGAACTTTGCTGGCAAGTTTAAGCGTTTCAGAGTTTGCTTCAGACAAACCAATGTAGCGAATTTTCCCTTCTTCGACCAATCTCGCCATCGCTCCTACTGATTCTTCAATCGGCGTTTCAGGATCAACGCGATGCAAATAATAAAGATCGATTTCGTCAATGTTCAAACGCTTCAAACTCGCTTCGCACGACTGTTTAATGTATTCAGGTTTGCCGTTAAGTCCACGAACTAAAGGGTTTGTCGCATCACGGACAATCCCGCACTTGGTCGCAATAACAAATTTATCGCGGATTCCGTTAATCGCGTTTCCGACCAATTCTTCGTTGATAAACGGACCATACATATCTGCCGTATCGAGAAAATTAACGCCAATTTCCAACGCCCGATGAATAACCGCGATTGATTCCGCATCATTGGTTTCGCCGTAAAATTCCGACATTCCCATGCAGCCCAAACCGATTGCGGAAACTTCCAAGTTTCTAAGTTTTCGATATTTCATAAATCTGAGTATAAACAGTAACATTCAAAAATAAAACAGCCCAAATTTTATAGGCTGCTTCATTTTAATTTGATAATTTTATACTAAGTTGTTTGTAATTCAACTCTCATTTCTGATTTATCGGGTAAGAGATAATTCAATAATCTTTCAATTAACGGAATGAAGCCGACAAAACCGACAACGCCTAGCACATTGAAAATCAAATGTGCATTGGCAATTTGAGTTTTCATCGTGGCACCACCAGAAATCCATTCAACCAACCCAACAAATGGCACAAATAAAATCAAGCCAACGATAATTGTCAAAATGTTAAATGAGAGATGAAATAAACCGGTTTTTAGTGCCTGCCGATTTGACCGTGCGGTCGCAAGTAGTGTGTCTGCACAAGTTCCAAGCTCTGCCCCAATCATCACAGCCATCGCAGCCGGTAAAGTTATCAACGATTGTTTAGCCAAAGTTATGGCTAAAGCGACAGTTGCTGATGAGCTTTGAATGATAGCGGCAATACCCGCACCAGCTAATGCACCTTGAATCGGATTCTCAAAACTAGCAATCAAATCTTTAAATGATTGATGCGTTTTTAGTGGCTCAACCGCATTTTCCATCGTCAAAAGTCCAAAGAAAATCATTCCAAAATAAAAAACAATCGTTGCAACTCTCAGCAAAACAACTTGCTTGGCAATCATTAACAAGATAAAGCCCAAAAGTAGCGGAATTGCGGCATATTCGGCAACGTCTAATGCCATAATTTGACTGGAAATAGTTGTGCCGATATTTGCTCCCATGACAATTCCGAGCGATTGGCGAAACGTTACAACACCTGCTCCAACCAAAATAATTGTGATAATAATTGCGGCTGAGCTAGATTTCAAAAGCACCGTAACTACAATGCCTGTAAGAATTGCGGTAAAAATATTGCGTGTAAATTTGGCGATAAAATCTTTCATTTTATCATCAGCCCATTCACGAATATGTTCAGATAATTTGCTGATAGCGTAAAGGAATAGAACAATTCCTCCAATTAAACCTAATGCTATTTCCATAATATTGAATGACTAGTTTTTTAATCAAGATTTCAATATACTAGCATTACAAAAATCGTTATGGTGTTAAATACAAGTTAAATTTTCAATGAAATCTGCCGCTTTTTCGATTTCTAAATCGCTGAAAACCTTGATTCCATTTCGTTCAAAAAGTGCAGTCGTAACGCCTTGTCCAACCTTTTGAACGGACGAAAATGTGCCGTCGTAAATAAATGAACTTCCGCACGAAGGACTTTTTGATTTCAAAATTGCGACTTTGACATTGTTGCTTTGAGCAGCTTCAAGTGCTTTCTTTGCACCGTTTATAAAGTTTTCAGAAACGTCGTTTCCTTGATTATCAACAACTTTTGCGGTGCCATCCAAAACTGCATTGCCGTCCGTTCCGATTATTTCTGCGGGAAGTCTCGGCACCGACAAACCGCCCGCAACTTCTGGACAAAACGCAATCAGCCTGCCTTCCACATTCCATTTATCAAGCAGACTGCTTTCGGTCGGAACATCATTCGCATCATACCGAACTTTGTTGCCAAGCAAACACGCACTGACTAAAATTTTAGGTTTCATAAATCGTTTTTTACCGGTCAAACTCCGCGAGTAATTTATCTTCTGTGTCGGGTTTGTCAAAAGCATCTGCCAAAGTTAAATGTCCGTCTTGGTCGCTGATTCGCGTCAGCTTTTTTCCTTGCCGAAAAACCAGTTGCAAGCCGTGTTCCTGTTCCCAAGCACATTCGCACGCGACTTGAATATAAAAATCGCAATCTCGCCTGAATCTTTTTTCGATGTAAATATTCGTCGGCGTAACAAAATTCCAAATATCATTTTTGTCGGTGATTTCCCACAAAGGTTTGTCGAGTTCGTCGTAATCGATTTGTTCTAAAAACTCAAAACAGTTTTCGTAAACGAGACCTGAAAGACTTAGACGATTCTCGTTACTCAAATTCAGAAAATTGCGAATCGCCGATTCTGATTCATTGACAAAATTCGCATCGTTTTTCATAAAAGTAAACGCCATTTTCCGATTATCGAAAAATGGAACTTCAATCTCAACGGCTTTTAACCAATCCGAAATATATTTATCTTGAGTCAATTCCCCAAACACATTTGAAACCATTTTACTCCTTGATTACAACCAATCTTTGATTTGTTTTTCGGTTAAATTACTGCCGCAAATAATCGTTGCAACCGCTTTGTTTGCAAACATTTCGCGGTTTTCCAAGATTGCCGAAACACCGACTGCTCCTGCAGGTTCGACGACCAAACCTGCCTCTAAATGTAGTAATTTCATCGCTTCAATAATCGAATTTTCTTCAACCAAAAGGCATCCGTCAATCAACTTTTCCATATCGTCGAGAGCTTCTTGAACTGGCAAGCGAACGCCGATTCCGTCCGCGATTGTGTTCACAACTTCGTGTTCAATCAGACGCTTTTCGTGCCACGAATCAACCATCGCCGACGCACCTTTTGCTTGAACGGCGATAAGTTTCGTGGACGGACTTTTCGCTTTGAAATATGTCGCAATGCCGTTAAACAAGGCACCGTTTCCGAGTGGTATCAGCAAATAATCAAGTGTTTCAGGGAATTTCGACAATTCCAAACCGATTGTTCCCGCACCGATCACGGTTTCAATGTCAAAACTATCAATAACAAATCGGATATTATTTTCCTCCCCAAACTGTTTCGCGTGAGCTTTTGCCCCGTCAAAATCTTCGCCTTTCAAGATTACATTCGCACCTAAATCACGCATTCGCTTAATTTTATAAGGATTGGCATTTTCTGCGGCGAAGATTGTGAGAGCGATATTTTGCTTTCGGCAACCGTAAGCAATTGCTTGTCCGAAATTTCCCGCACTCGCACAAACCAACGATTTTTCGGTCGCATTTGTGCAAAGCAAAACGCCGCCACGACCTTTGAAACTGCGAATCGGATTATTTGTTTCGACCTTCAAAATAAGTCGGCAACCCAAAGCATTGCCCAAAGGTTCGCACTCATATTGTGGCGAATTCAGAAAAACTTCGTCAATAATCTTACAGGCTTTTTCGATGTCGTCTATGTTTAATCTCGGCATAATATTAAGTTTGGTTTTAAGAAATTAGACGCGGAAAAACGCTGATTTGACGGATATTCGCTGATTTTAAAAAACCGATGACTTATCCGCGTTAATCAGCTTAATCTGCGTTTTTCCGCGTCTAATTCTTTTATAATTTCAATCGTTTCAAATCCTCAACCGTCTCACTCGGTTCAGGACGAATCGTATAATCAGGATCAAAATCTGCCGCTAAAATAACGCCATTTTGACCGATAACAAATCTCGCGGGCATCGCCAAAGTCATTGAATCATCACCATTTACTTGCGGTAAATTGATCCCGAAACTTGCGTAAAGTTCAGCAATATAATCGGGTAATTTGAACTTCAAACCAAAGGCTTCGGCGAGATTATTTCCATCGTCGTGAACGATGTCGAACTTCAGATTGTTTTTATTGACAATCGCCGTCAGATGCTCTTGGCGTTGCGGACAAACCGCGACTAATTCCGCTCCAAGTCCCTTTATTTCTTCATATACGTCTTGTAGAGCTTCCAGCTCCATATTGCAATATGGTCACCAAAAGCCTCGATAAAATGTCAAAACCAACGCACCCTTGGCGAGCAAATCGGTCGAATTTATGACTTCACCTTGTTGATTTTTTAAGCTGAAACTTGGTGCAATTTGTCCGACATTCAAAGCCGTTTTCATAATTCCCAAATCTCGCAATTCACGATTTCCGCGAACCATCAATTCGGCAATTTCGTCGCCATACTTTGCTTTTCCGGCTTCGCGGCGTTCGTCTAATTTTTGTTGTAGAGACATAATTTTACCAAGGCAAACTTTCGCCCAAATGAACAAATCCGCCCGTAATTCCGTCTGCTCCTAGTGTGGCAAGTTGAACCGAAGTTTTCGCTCCATCTTCAACTTCCATCGGAGCATTTTCAGTCCCTAAATCAGTTTTTACCCAACCCGGATGAGCTGCGTTGACCTTAATCGGCGTGTCTTTCAATTCGTATGCAAGATGAACCGTGTAAGAATTCAAAGCGGTTTTCGACGCATCATAAGCCGGAATCTTGAATTGATAATAATCAGATGTCGGATCGGTGTGATAAGTGTTTGAACCCAACGCACTCGACACATTCACGATTCTTCCGGCTTCACTTTTCTTAACCAAAGGCATCAATTTTTGTGTCAGAGCAATCAGACTGAAGAAGTTTGTTTCAAAGGTTTTACGAAACATTTCAAGCGAAGTTTCGCTCGCGGGCGAAGGCATTGAAGTTGAGGAAAATTCAAAATTCACACCCGCATTATTCACCAAAATATCTAACTTACCGAAATTTTCCTCAATAAGTTTCAACGTTGTTTCGTGCGTTTTATAATCATCAACATCAAGGTGAACAAATTGTGCGTCAATGCCTTCACCTTTCAATTTCGCCACGGCTTCTTGCCCGCGTTCCTCGCTTCTCGCCCCAATCAAAACCGTGATTCCTTGTTGTCCGAGTTGTCTCGCCGTTTCAAAACCAAGCCCTTTATTGGCTCCCGTAATTAAAGCTACCCTTTTATCGTTCATTGTTTTTTTACTCCTTATCGAAATTTATTCTTTTATTTTTCGCCGCCATTGCGACTAATTTTTCAATTCTCACATTGCGAGTTTCCACACGCTTTGCCGAATTTAACCATTGCAAAATCGCTTTCTTAACACCATCCGTAAAAGCATTGAAGTTTGTTTCAGCCAAATTATTTGTGTCAAAAACCTTTTGTAAATCATCTGCAATTTCAAGATTATCGCTTGCATTGAGCAAATCCCACGAACCATCTTTTTTCGCGGATTCGATTTTTGCAAGTCCAATTTCAGTCATCAAACCATTTTCAAGCAACTTCTCAACTCTTAATTTGTTGAGCTTTGACCAAACACTTTTCGGCTTTCGCGGTGTAAAAAGCAACTTCGAGCGTTCGTCATCAAACTTTCGCGGCAAACTGTCTATCCAACCGAAACATAACGCTTCTTCGACCGCTTCGTCATAACTCACGAATGGCTTTTTCGTATGTTTTTTGTAATAAACAAACCAGATTCCGCCCGATTTATTGTAATTTTCTGCCAACCAACCACGCCATTCTTGCCGTGAAAGTGGATGAAAATCTGAGAATTCGTCGATCTTTGCCATAGATAATTACAAATAGTTTGGCGAAACAAAATGATTTTCAAAATCTGAAATCTTACCGTTTTTGCACAGAATATTTTCTGAATTAAGACGTAAAATTTGCTCGTCAAACAATTTCGGTGCCGTAATTTTTCCGCCGTCACTTACGACTCGATGCCACGGATATTGTTCGCTTTCAACTTCGGAAAGTGTTGTCAAAATATACGCAACGTGCCTCGGCATCACGTCCAAAGATTCGCCGATTGCTTTATAAGTTGAAACTTTCCCGCTCGGAATTGCTTCAACAATCGCCAAAACTTCCTTCTTAATTCGGGCAAACGCCGCCGATTTCGCCATTCTATCTTTCCGCCAAAATATTACGCAGTTTCGCCTAGCGGAAAATCCGCACCTTCGGAAGTCTCTGCAAATTTGTCGAATTCTTCAGCTAAAGTTTCCAATTTGATTCGAGCACCTCTCAATGCGGCACGACCCAAAAGTAAAGTTTTTGGAGGATTATCAGATTCTACCGCTTTGATAATTGCCTTTGCCGCACGAATCGGGTCACCGGGCTGTTTGCCGCTTGAATTGCGAATTGTCACCTGATTTACTCCGGCGGTTCCGGCGTAATCAGCAATCGTGTTTGGTGCATCATCGGCAGAACGACCTGCCCAATCAGTGCGAAAACCACTCGGCAAGACGTTTATCACATTTATTCCCAATGGTTTGACTTCTTTTTGTAACGCCTCAGAAAATCCGTTTACGGCAAATTTGGTCGCATTATAATAGCCGACTCCGGGATTTCCGATTAAACCTCCAATCGAAGAAATGTTGACTATCGTGCCGCTTTTTTGCTCCCGCATCTTCGGCAAAACTGCCCGCGACATTTCCGCCAAACCCCAAAAATTCGCTTCAAACATCGAACGAACGGCAGATTCTTCTGATTCTTCGATAGATCCAAAATATCCAAAACCAGCGTTGTTTACCAAAACGTTAATCTTGCCGAAATGTGATTCAGCTTTTGCAACCGCCGCCGCTACCTGCGTCTTGTTCGTTACGTCCAATTCAATTGCCAACGCATTGTCAGGATTGATTTCAACCAAGTCTTGAACTTTCGACGCGTTTCGTGCCGTAACCGCAACTTTGTCACCGCGTTCGAGCAATTGCTTCGCCAATTCATGCCCGAACCCGCTCGAACAACCCGTAATCAACCAAACTTTTTTATCATTCATAACTTCTTCCTTGCAATTTTTTTCCAATACGAAAAACTATTTTTCCGATATTATTTTATTTCTTAAACCGTTCATCCGGTTCAACCATTTATCGTAATTTGAAACTTTGCTGACAACAAATTCCGCAACTTGTTGATGCGGCAGAATCAAAAATGTTTCCGCTTCCAACGCTCGCACAACCGCTTCCGCACATTCTTCAACTTCAATCGCTTCTGCCATCAAAAAGTTTTCGGGTTCGCCTTCGGGCGTAGCAATCAAGTTCGTTTTCACGCCTTGCGGACACAAACACGAAACTTTAAGTCCTTTATCCATATACGAGTAACCGAGATATTCGGCGAATGCGACGGCGGCGTGTTTGGTCACGGAATAAGGTGCGGCAGTTGGATATGTGAGCAAACCGGCGGCTGATGCGGTGATTAAAAAATAACCTTCGCCGCGACTGAGCATCGAAGGAAAAACGGCTCGACTCAAGTAAAGATGCGATAAAACGTTTATTTCCCAGATGTTTTGCCAACTCTCATTTGAGACTTCCAAACAACCTTCGTCGCCGCCGATTCCCGCGTTTGAAACGACCAAATCAATGCGTCCGAATTTATCTAAAACATCGGCGACAACCGTTTGAACTTCGGCTTCATCGGCAACATTCAGCTTATACGCAATACCGTTAATCTCTTTAGCGACAACATTTGCGTTATCAACATCAATATCGGTAACGATTATTTTCTCCGCACCTTCGCGGGTAAATCGTTCGCACAAACCTTTGCCGATTCCGTTTGCACCGCCGGTTACGAGAACGATTTTATCTTTAATTTTCATACGGTTTTAATGCTTTATTTTGAAATTAAATATTGTGCGACAAGCGGATCGTTTCGCCATTCGTCGTCGTCGATTTCTTGCTCGGCAAGCAATTCATCGGCAAGTTTTTCGGCAGCTTGTGCTTCGACGTAACCAAGATCGCCCGGAAGCAACAAACTCGCATCGCCCGTTTTCCGAAAATGTTCTTCACGCTTTCTTTTATGTCCTTTTGCCATAAGATTTTCGCCCGTTTCTCTCCTTTCAGTTCACGGTTAGAACAACTTTTCCCATCGTTTTTCTACCTTCAATCGCCTCGTGTGCCTCGCGTGCTTTTTCGAGCGGAAATTCCGTTACTTGAATCTGTAAGCGACCTTCTTTGATGTGTCCGAGCAGTTCTTTCGTGAATGCAATGCGATTTTCCAACGGTTCATTCATCAGCCAATAGCCGCAAATTTTGTGGTTTTTGTGCATCAAACTCAGCACCGAAACATTGAAATCTTGACCGCTGGCAGAACCGTAAATCCACATCGTGCCGTGTTTGGCTAAAACCTTCAAATTTTTTGCAACAATTTCGCCGCCGACCATTTCAATCAGCCAATTAACTCCTTTACCATCAGTCGCTTGCAAGACTTGTTCAACCCAATCATCTTCGCTGTAATTGATGCAAACATCGGCACCAAGTTTGGCAACAGTTTCGAGTTTTGCCGAACTTGATGCCGTTCCGATAACCTTTAATCCTTTGTGTTTCGCAAGTTGGACGAGCAATGTTCCAACGCCGCCCGCCGCCGCGTGAATCAGAATTGTTTCGCCTGATTTCGTAAAATTCAGCAAACCTAACGCCGTCAAACCTTGCACGAGTAACGCGGTCGATTCGCCAAAACCTAATTCATCGGGAATCGGCATTGTCGCATTCGCTTTGGCAGTCGCAAATTCGGCATAACCACCGCTGAGTGTCGTGGCTAAAACACGTTGCCCAACCTTGAGATGTGTAACACTATCTCCAATGTTTTCAACAGTTCCCGCCGCTTCGTAGCCGAGCGTGAACGGCAGTTCGGGCTTCGTCAAATAGTTGCCGGAACGCATCATAGTGTCGGCATAATTGATGCCAGCAGCCGCAACTTTGATTAAAACTTCATCCGATTTTGGAGTCGGTTTTTCAATTTCTTCGAGCGTCAATTTGTCAACGCCGCCTAATTCGTGAACTCGTATTGCTTTCATAATTTTAATATATGGAACTCGGACACTCTTGTCCGAAACGCCGCGTTTTTTAGCGGCGTAATATAGACTTGAGTAAAACCAAAACATTTTTCGTTTCACTCATGCGGACAAGAGTGTCCGAGTTCCGTCCTTTAAGTTTTTCCGACCCAAGTATCATCCGCAATTTCGTTCCAAATCTCACGGATTTGGTTAAATTCTTCGCTTGATAGTTTCCCTTCGCCAACATATTTGGCGTTTTCTTGCCAACGATTTGGTTTTGTTGTGCCAACTATCGCGGTTGCCACGCCTTCGATTGAAAGCGTAAAACGCAACGCAATCGCAATTGATTCCTCGAGCGATTTTTTCAAAAATGGAAACGGTAATTTTTGGATGCGTTCCCAATATGGATGATGATATTCTTCCGCTGGTTTTTCCGAATTTCGCCAAACTGCATTGGCAATCGGACGCTTTGCGATAATCCCCAAACCTTTCGAATGTGCAAGCTTGATATTGCCGTCAATCGGCGATTGATCGGCTATTGAAACCGAAGTCTGCAAAGTGTCAAAAACGTCCATTTCAATCGCAAATTTTGCCGATTCATTATCGCCCGAATAGCCAATGTATCGCGTGTAACCTTTCTCGACCGCACGCTGCAAACCTTCGATACAATCGCCTTGTTGTAAAATTTCAGGCTGACAACTATGAAGCTGGGCGATGTCTAAATAATCAGTTTTCATATCTCGCAAACTTTGTTCAATGGCTTCTAAAATTCCTTTTTTAGACCAATCTTCACGAGTAAATCCATCTAACGCACCACATTTAGAAATCAGATAAAACTCATTTCTTCTGTGACTTACAGCACTTCCGATCATCTTCTCGCTCGACAAATATCCAGCAGCCGTATCAATCAAATTCAAGCCCGAATCAAGTGCCGAATTGAGCAATTTATCAACATCTGATTGCTTAATATTTGGCACAAATCCAAGTTC
>JANNVK010000168.1:0-3449 GCA_031414415.1 Acidobacteriota bacterium | reverse complement strand
AGAAATGGTAATGCCGGGAGACAACATCGCAATGGATATTGAGTTAATCAACTCAATTGCAATGGAAAAAGGATTGCGATTCGCGATCAGAGAAGGCGGCAGAACGGTTGGAGCTGGAACGGTTTCCGATATTATTGAATAAGCTGGAGCAAGAGAAAAATGGCACGCGAAAATATAATTTTGCAATGTACGGAATGCAAGGAACGTAATTACGTAACGACAAAAAACAAAAAGAATTCTCCCGGAAGGTTAGAATTTAGTAAGTATTGCAGTCGTTGCAGAAAGCACCAATTGCATAAAGAAAATAAATAAACATTACTTCGATTTGCGATGATTTAGTTGTGCTTTACTTGAATAAATATTCAAGTAAAGCACAACATAAAAAATTCAAAAATCGAATGTCAGTCTTAGGGGTATGGTGTCAATGGTTAGCATGTCGGTCTCCAAAACCGTAGGTCCGGGTTCGAGTCCTGGTACCCCTGCCACTTAATAAGACTTGAGGAGAAAATAAAGTGTCAGAAACAGTTGACACCCTAAAAAGTGAAAAGGTCGGAGCCGGACAGTTTTTAAGCGAGACTCGCGAAGAACTGAACAAAGTTTCGTTTCCATCTTCGGATGATGTGAGATCAACAACTATTATTGTTATTCTCAACGTCATCTTTTTCGCAATTTTTCTATTCTTGGTTGACCAAGGATGGAATTATATATTGCTAGGTCTAGAATGGTTGGTCAATAAGACCGTTGGGTTATAAATGAGACAGTGGTATTTTATCCATACATATTCAGGACACGAAAACAAAGTTGTTGAGAGTCTCAATGCACGCATTCGCGATTTGGAACTCGGAGATTTAATAACTGAGGTTTTGTTGCCAAAAGAAACTGTGGTTGAAATGCGAGGAAGTAAACGCATTGAATCGCAACGAATGTTTTATCCGGGTTATGTGTTAGTTGAAGTTGAATGCGATGACCGTTCACGAATACCTGATAACGTGTTTCATGCTATTAAAGCAACACCGAAAGTAACAGGATTTTTGGGTGGGAAAAACCCAACACCTTTAACTGATTCGGAAGTTGACCAAATTGTCCACAATGTGGAAGTTGCAGCTGAAAAACCAAAACCGAAATTCTCTTATGAAGTGAATGAAGTTGTCCGAATTAAATCAGGACCATTTGCAAGTTTTACCGGAAAGGTTGAAGAAATTAACGAAGAGAAAATGGTTTTGAAAGTTACGGTTACAATCTTTGGACGGGCAACTCCGGTTGAATTAAATTTCTTAGACGTAGAAAAAATTACTTTTTCTGACGATGAATAATAACGATTAATAAAAAGAGGACATTTTCGTGATTAGTTTTTTTAAACATTTCACGAAATCGTAAATCGAACATGGCTAAAAAAATAACAGGCTACATTAAACTACAAATTCCGGCTGGTAAAGCAAATCCTGCTCCGCCAATCGGACCTGCACTTGGTCAACATGGCGTTAACATCATGGAGTTTTGCAAGGCGTTTAACGCTAAAACGCAAAATGATGATCCGGACATGAAAGTTCCGGTGGTAATAACTGTTTACGCTGATAGATCATTTACATTCGAAACAAAAACTCCACCAGCTGCTGATCTTTTAAGAAAAGCATCTGGTATTCCAAAAGGTTCTGCGACTGCAAATAGCGTCAAAGTTGGGACAATCACGCTCGCTCAGATTCAAGAAATTGCGAAAATGAAAATGCCAGATTTGAACACAACCAACTTGGAAGCTGCTGTTAAAACTATTTCTGGGACGGCAAAAAGTATGGGTTTGACAATAGAATAGTATTTCATTTGAGGGAGAAATGTTTACAACGAAAGACGTAAATTTAAAAACATTTCGCTTGAACCTCGGCATAAAATGGCAAAAAAAGGTAAAAATTACAGAGCTGCCTTGGCGAAAATCGAGGAAGACAAAAAATATGACCTCGCTGAAGGAATTTCTTTAATAAAAGAAGTTGCTTTTGCGAAGTTTGACGAAACAGTTGAATTAACGATGTGGCTTGGTGTCGATCCGCGAAAAGCTGACCAAATGGTAAGAGGAACTATTGTTTTACCAAATGGATTAGGCGGAAAAGCAAAAGTTGTCGTTGTTGTTGCTCAAGGTGACAAAATCAAAGAAGCTGAAGAAGCTGGAGCTGATTTTGCCGGAGCTGATGACATTGTTGACAGAATTAAAGGCGGTTGGCTTGATTTTGACACGTTGATTTCTACACCTGATATGATGGGGAAAATTGGTGTTTTAGGTAAAGTATTAGGTCCACGCGGTCTGATGCCAAATCCAAAAACCGGAACTGTTACGATGGATGTAAAAAAAGCTGTTCAAGAAACCAAAGCTGGAAAGGTTGAATATCGGGTTGATAAAACCGGAGTTATTCACTCACCTGTCGGTAAAGTATCTTTTGACCAAGACAAACTTGTCGAGAACACAAAAGCACTTATTGACGCGGTGATGAAGGCAAAACCTTCAACAGCAAAAGGTCGATATCTAAAGAAAATCAACTTAGCATCAACAATGAGTCCGGGCGTATTGCTTGATGAAGCAAATTTCGCTAAATAAAAGTGAGGAGCAAAAAATACAGTGAAAACAAGAGAAAGAAAACAAAATGATTTAAATGCCCTCACCGAGCAATTGCAAAATGCAAGTTCTGCAATGGTTGTTGGCTTTACAAAATTAAAAGTAAGTAAAGATTTAGAATTTCGGGATAAACTTCGGAGCGAAGGTGCCGAGTATAAAGTTGTAAAAAATACATTGGCTAAGATTGCAATTAAAGGAACACAATTTGAAGGTGCAACTGAGCATTTCAAGGGAGTTTCTGGAATTGCTTGGACGAATGGCGATGCCGTAGTTCTTTCAAAGCTAATCTCAAAATTCGTTAAAGACAACAAAGATGTTTACGAGCTTAAAGCAGGAGTTGTTGAAGGAAAAGTCTATAATTTCCAACAAATTGAAGCAATCGCAAGTTTGCCATCGAAAGAAGAATTGATTTCGAAATTACTTTTCGTTATCAACGCTCAAGCTCAACGTATTGTTACAGTTATCAACGCTGTGCCACGCGATTTAGCAGTTGTCGTCAAGCAAATTGGCGAAAAAAACGGATAATAATTATTTGGGATTAAAGATTTTAAATTGTTAAATTCTTTTATTCCAACAAACAGTTTCTTAAAGCCGTAAACCAAGGTAAAAAGTGCGAAGCGATAAGTCAGATTGCTTTGCGGCTCAGACAATTGGAGTTGGAGGTGCAAGCCAACAAAAAAAGTCCCGCGGGTTCGAATCGGCAAATTTAAAAAAACAAACAAGAACCCTTAGTGGAGAGGAAAATTAATAATCATGGCTACTACAAAAGCAGATGTAATCGAATATTTGAAAGGCGTTTCGTTATTAGAAGCGTCAGAACTCGTTAAAGAATTAGAAGAAATCTTCG
>JANNVK010000167.1:0-2865 GCA_031414415.1 Acidobacteriota bacterium | reverse complement strand
TTACTTCCTGTTCGGGTTGTTTTACACGTATCAGACGACCGAGGAAATCGTATAGAAAATAGCGATGTTGGATTGCTGGTTCGCCCGTTTTGCCTTGTTGGACGTGAACCATCTTGCCTTGCGGATTATATTTGTAAAATGACGGCTGATTTGGCGTGGCAATCGAACCCAAATCATTGTTGCCAGTCGGTTCATCAATCCGAATCAGTTGCCCGAGTGCATTCGTGATCGAACGTGCTTTTCGCCCCGATGCATCAGTCGCAATCGTGAAAGTCCCAACAAAATCCGGCTCATCCGAAATTCCCCATTCCGTAATCCCGAGACTCGCTCCAGTCTGACCTTCAACTGCCGGTGCAAACGTCTCAACCACCCGATTAAGTTCATCATATCGCGGTTTTGACCAATAAACAGCGTCACCCGAACGATACGGATTCGATGTCGCTTTGACCCGCCCGAGGTTGTCATATTTCGTCTCGACAATGACATCGCCCTGCGAATCTTTGGCTTGCGTCTTGATTGTTCGCCCGAGCGAATCGCTAAAACTCGTTGCCTCATCCCAATTCGTTTCGTCTATCTGCTTGCGGACTTTGACAAGCACATACGTTATTATACGGAATTAAATTTAGTCTGCTTAAGTTTGTGGATAAATAGGTAAAAATAATTTCTTTTCACAATCTTTGTAGAAAAAACTACCAAAAAAACTGTAGTATCTCAAAATAGACTTAAAAACTGGTTTCCCATCATTTTGAAAAAGACATATTGAAGTATGCGAACCGCAATATTCCATTAATACGGTGCAAGTTAAGAGTTGCTTAATAAAACTACTAACTTCATCAGTATTTTTCATACTTTCGTTTGACCATTCAAATGTTTCTTGAATACTGTCAACATCTATTCTCATACCGCCACCTTCAAGCATAAAGTCTATTGGGACAGTATTTCGACCTAATCGAACAACAGATAAGTCAAGACCAAATGTGCTAGAAGAATCATGAATTATGAAATCAGTATTCTCAAAAACAGGCTGTAATCGTATATCAATGAGCACCTTATCCAATATTGCCAGTTGATACAGAACAGTATCACCTAGTTCAAATGCTAGTTTCATATGTTTAGTTTGCTCCGAAATTCCTTGGAACTATAATTCTTGGTGTTTTAATCGTTGGTGGTGCTCTAAATTGAAATTTATCTGAAAAACTATTAGGAACAAAAGTTTTTGGAACATTGAAATGAAATAATGCCTGTCGAGAATTTGGTTTTGTTAATAACCCTAATCTAAACTGGTATCCACCGCCACGTAACGGAGTTGACCAACCTAATTTGGCAATACTGCCACTTTGATTTAAAAGTCCTTCTCTTCCATTTCCAGACATATCAAACCTTGAATTACCAAATAACGAAGACTCCTTACCTACTGATTTGCTAGTAAATAGCTTTTCAGCAAACCCATTACTTGAAATACTTCTGTTTGTAGAAACCGTTGAAGCCGCACCAATCGAACTAGCGGGATTTAACCCTAACCAAAGCATTTGAAACTGAACACTTGTCTCAGCAACGAAAGTCGCTCTTTCTTTATCTAAAGTTGCTTTGTCCAAAACAGAAGTGTAAGTGGAACCCTTGTTTCCGAAAATCTTCAGATTCAAAAAGTTGGCTGACTCTTGATCACCAGCCAAGGCACTTTCTAGATTTTGATTTGCTCTATAGTTTGCATTTTCAAGCGGATCATAGCTCGTTAATGGTCCTGCTAATTTGTCGAAAATCGGAATCCTTTCTCTAAACCCGACAGTATCGCCACCGTAGCTAAATTGGCGTGTAATCATTTCGCTGCTTTTATTAATAAACTTTTCGAAATGTTCTGGAACTTTTGCAATCGAGTCTGTTACATCTACAAAAAACTCTCCGATTTTAGTAGTAGTTTCCGTCTGCAAACCAGTCGGGTCAATCATAGTCAACGGCTGATTCATCGTATAAGCATATCGATTAAAACTCTGCGGATTTCCGCTTTTTCCACTTGCAAGTAGCGGGTCAACTGCCGTGAAACGTCCGTGTTTGTTGTTGTAATATCTCGCTTGAGCGAAATCTAAACCTGTTTCGTCATCTTTTTCGTAGCCTGTGAAACGCTTTCGCACGTTGTCGCTTCCATAGCCATATTTGAATGCGGTTTTCCGAAAATTCGCGTCCGGATTTACTTCTTCACCGAACGGCAAAAAGTCGCGTCTGCTCGTTACATTTCCTTGCTTATCCGTTATTACTCTTGGACTTCCGAGCGTGTCTGTCGCCGTGTATGAAACTGTCGGATTTGTTGGCGGCGTTGCAGTTGAATATTCCGCGACCAATTTCGACGATGCATCGTAAACGAAAATCGTGGTTTCGCTTGCTGTCGATTTTTTAACTCTTGCACCGTTTCCATCATAAAAATAAGTCCCAATCGGCTGATTATTCGCGTCTTTTACGTGAACCTGCTTATTATCTCCGTTGAAAACGAAATTCCTAACTTGATTGTCTACAACATCTTGGACGATATTTCCAGCTTTATCATATTGCACGCCGGTCACAAATCTGTTCGTGTTTGCGTCAATATTCGGCGTTGTCGTAATCGCCGTTTGTCCTATCGCTTGCGAATTAAAACTTGTCCGATTGCCGAATCGGTCATAATTCCAAGCCTGTTGCCAAATCGTTGTGCCGCTGTTTAATTCTTTCGCTTCGGTAATTCTATTGAGCGAATCATACTTGAATGTTTGCACAAAAGGCTGTGCTAAACCGTTGAAACTATTGGTTAATTTCGCGATGTTTCCAGTATTTTTCGACGTGTTGACGTTGCCATTTGCATCAATTTCGCCGAATTCATAATTCTGTTTCCAGAGA
>JANNVK010000166.1:0-3698 GCA_031414415.1 Acidobacteriota bacterium | reverse complement strand
ATTATCAAAATCAGCCGGTGCAACTTGGTCAGCCGCAATCCCAAAATTTAATTGAACGAAACTTCCGTTCGAAGAATTTAAACGATACCAATTGTTATTCGACGGTCGATAAACCGCAATATCTGCCTTGCCATCGCCATCAAAATCGAATTGTTTGGCTTGGGTTACAGACGTTTGATTATTATTCAAACGTGCAACTCGAACTGATGAAACTCCATTTATTCTCGTAAATTCGCCAGCAACCAATATTTTACCGTCAGTTTGAAGATTTATATCAAAGACAGTTGCAGAAGCATTTGCCGTAAAAGTTTCATCAACAGAACCGTCTGAATTTAATTGTGCTAATCCTTTTCTTATTGAGTTTCCAACTAAATCCATAGAACCACCAATAAGTATTTTTCCGTTCGGTTGAATTTTAACTGCAAAAAGAGTTGCGTTAGTGCTTTGAGAAAATGAAGTATCAAGCGTTCCATCGGAGTTTAATCTGCCAACGCTCTTTCTAGTATTACTTCCATTCAAAGCAGTAAATTGTCCAACAAGTATTATTTTTCCATCAGTTTGTAAATCTATATCGTTTACAGAGTTATTTGCACCACCAGGCGGATTAAAAGTAGAATCTAGCGTTCCATCCGAATTTAATCTGGCAATTCTGCCACGAATAGTCGAACCAATTTGAGTAAATTCGCCACAAATCAGAATTTTCCCATCGGGTTGAACTATTATTTTGTTGACAATCCCGTTCGGTTGAGTCGCTGCAAAACTCGAATCAATCGATCCGTTTGTATTGAGTAGAACCAACATCAAACCTGAATTCACACCTAACCCTACTAAAATCTTTCCAGAAGGCAAAAGAACTATATCGTTGATAGTAGAGCTTGCTCCAAAAGCTGAAACAAACCCTGTATCTTGAGTTCCGTCAGAATTTAGTCTTGTAATTCCACCTGTGATAAATCCAAGAATTATCTTTCCGTCCGATTGTGTAATTAATGCGTTTGTAGTTCGATTCGATGTAGAATTGAAAAATGGTAATAATGCAATGTCTATAAAACCGTTTGTATTAACTCTCGCAAAAGAATTTCGTCTAATATTACTGGTGAAATCAAAACTTCCCCCAAACAAAATCTTTCCGTCGCTTTGCTCCATAATTTTTGCCACTTTGCCAATTCTACTGACAACAGGTGCAAAAGTTGTATCAAGTGAGCCATTAATGTTAAGTTTAAAAATATTTGGAGCAATAGAAGGTGATAAAATACCAATTAAGATTGATCCATCAGATAGCAAATGAGATTCACGAAAGATATTTTCAAGAGTTGGATAAGTATTTGCGAAATTAAATGTGGTATCAACTGATCCATCAGCATTTAGTTGAACAATATTTCTTCTTGAAATTGAATTGAACGTAGTAAAAGAACCAGATAATATAATTTTGCCGTTTGGTCTTTCAACAATATCTTCAATTGAGTTGTCAGATCCTTGACTATTTAGATTAAAGTTTAGATCAAGTGAGCCATTGTTACTAACTTTAGAAACTCTACCTTGCGTAAACCCGTTCACCATACTAAATGAACCAGAAATTAGAATTGAACTATCAGAAAGTAGTTTTAAATCCAATATATTTCCATTAGTTGATATTGATTGGAATGTGGAATCAATACTTCCATCATTATTATGTCGTCTCAGAATATTTGAAATTACTAGAAGTATTTTACCGTCCGATTGAATCTCAATACCAGTCGCAGAAACTGTACCGGGCGAAGGAACAGGAAAGGTTGTGTCAAGTGTTCCATCTGCATTGAATTTTGTAAATCCGCGAAAGTTTCCTGACGGAACAAAAGTCGGTGTTCCAATTGCAATAATCTTGTCATCCGGTAAAATCTTAATATCTAAAACCGTATCTGTGCTTTGGAATGGAACTATTGTGAATGTTGTATCAATTGTCCCGTTTGTGTTTAATCTTCTCAAGCCAGGTGAAAAAATTCCATCAATTCCTTGAAAACTTCCACCAACAATAATTTTTCCATTTGATTGAATTCCAATTGCCAAAATTCTTCCACCAGCTCCAAAACTACTAAAAAAATCTGGAGCCGAAAATGAAATATCTGAAGATCCATCAATATTCAACCGAGAAATTGCATAACTAGCTCTGCCGTTTACTGACGTAAAGAAACCTCCAATCAAAATTTTTCCATCTGGTTGTGTCTTTATAACTTCTACATTTGTGCTAATTGAAGCGACTGCAGACGAATTAAAAGTTGTGTCAACCTCACCTGCGGCATTTGCAGAAATAATTAAAAAAAAAGAATGAGTGTTAGCAAAAAATTGTTTGTGCGTTTCATTGAGTAACTCCTAAATTCTGGGCAGAAATCTTAACTTCTGGAACTTGTTTTCAAATAATAGTCTTGTTTTTGTTGATTGTAAATAATTTTTAGAAAATTATTAAACAAAACTGGAACAATTTCACATTTCCACTTTTATCAATCTTTCGTTTTTAATTTACAATGTAGATTCGAAAATACTTATTTAAGGAAATTATGAGAGAAATTACAGCAACCGAATTGAAAGAACTTTTAGACTCAGGCGAAGATATTCAATTAATTGATTGTCGCGAACAAAACGAATACGACTTTGCTAAAATTCCAAATACAACACTTATTCCGCTTGGGCAAATTGTCAGCCGAATGGAAGAAATTGACGCAAATCGGGTAACCGTTGTGCACTGTAAAATGGGCGGCAGAAGTGCCAGAGCGATTCAAGAGTTGCAATACGCCGGATTTACCGGAACTTTAGTCAACTTACACGGCGGAATTACAGCTTGGTCTAATGATGTTGATGCAACTGTGCCAAAATATTAATGGAGCGTGGACACTCTTGTCCGCATCGCCGGATACGGCGAAATTACCTTTAAATACTTTAACATTAAGGATTTTTTCGTGCTTTGCACTCATTCGGACAAGAGTGTCCGAGTTCCATTCAATCAGGATTTATTTCTTTTTTTTGGAAGTTTTTTAGAACTTTGAACCAGCACTTTTAGTTCGTTCATAAATTCGGAAACGTCTTCAAATTCTAGATAAACTGAGGCAAACCTGACATAAGCGACTTTGTCGAGCAATTTCAAACGTTGCATAATTATTTTACCGACATCTTGCGTGGACAATTCGCGGTCGCTCGAATCTTGAACTTGTCTTTCGATAAAATTAACGATTTCTTCGAGCTGAACTATCGAAATTGGACGCTTTTCGCACGCCCGAAGAAGTCCGTTCATTATTTTTTTGCGGTCAAAGCTCTCACGTTTGCCATCTTTTTTGACAGCCATGTAAGGAATTTCGTCAATTTTTTCATACGAAGTAAAGCGGCGACTGCACTCTAAACATTCGCGTCTGCGACGAATCAAATCGCCGTCTTTCGATTCACGTGAATCAACAACTTTGTCTTCTAAATGTCCGCAAAATGGGCAACGCATACGATTTTGGATTTGTGATTTTGGATTTTGGATTTAAAACCAAAGACAATTTTTGTAAATAACGAAGTTGTTTGGTCAGCAAAAAACTTAAAACCTTGTATTTTACAGACAAACTTTCACTTTTTCACTTTTTCACTTTTCACTTTTCACTTTTCACTTTTCACTTTTCACTTTTCACTTTTCACTTTTCACTTTTCACTTTTCACTTTTCACTTTTCACTTTTCACTTTTCACTTTT
>JANNVK010000165.1:0-17044 GCA_031414415.1 Acidobacteriota bacterium | reverse complement strand
ATTATCAAAATCAGCCGGTGCAACTTGGTCAGCCGCAATCCCAAAATTTAATTGAACGAAACTTCCGTTCGAAGAATTTAAACGATACCAATTGTTATTCGACGGTCGATAAACCGCAATATCTGCCTTGCCATCGCCATCGAAATCGAAACTTCTAGACGTTTGAAAAGAAATGTCTGGAATTACGTTTAAACGTCCGAGACCAATTCTTGGCGTGTTGCCAATTTTGGAGAAATCACCACCGACATATACTTTTCCATTAGGCAAGCCTAAAAGTGAATTTACGCCATTGTTTGCTGAATCAAATAAAAACGAGGAATTAAAAGTTCCATCATTCTTAAGCCTGGCAATTCCGCGTCGCGATATTCCATTAACCGTAAAGAAATTTCCACCAATAATAACCGCTCCATCATTTTGGACAAAAATTGATTTGACAGTGCCATTTAACTCTTGGCTCAGAAAGCTACTGTCAACACCGCCATCAGCATTTAAGCGTTTTACTGAGTTGGAGAGGTTGATTACGTATTTGCCATTATTCTGCGAGACCTGAGAGACACTTGTAATAGAACCAGCATTAAATGAGGTATCAAGAATCCCATCTGAATTGATTCTTGCGATATTATTTCGCGAAAATCCACCAATTCCGCTAAAAAAACCTCCAACCATTATTTTGCCATCATTCTGAAGTAATAACGATTTGATTGATCCAGTGTTTATTGACGCATTAAAAGAAGCGTCGAGCGAACCATCAGAATTTAATCTCGCAATTCCAGGACGCGAAACTCCATTAAAACTACTAAAATCGCCGCCAATTAAAATTTTTCCAGTAGAAAGCGGAACAATTGAATAAACAGAATTTGTTAAAAAAGTTGAAAAAGTTGTGTCAAGAGTTCCTGTTGAATTTAAACGTATGAGAAAACTAACTGGAGTTCCTCTATAACTTGTAAAATCACCTGCTACCAAAATCTTTCCGTCTGCTTGAACTTCTACTCGATTTGGGGCGACATTGAATCCGGTTCCTGAGTCAAACGTCTGATCAATTGTTCCATCGGTGTTGAGTCTGGTAATTTTTGCTCGCGAGCTAGAACTAGCAAAATCAAAAACTCCGACAACAATGATTTTGTTATCCGTTTGTCTGGCAATCGCTGAAACGTTGCCATTAACTTTAAAGACGGGAGTCAGATAACTTGTGTCCAATGTTCCACTGTTATTTAATCTAAAGGTTGAAGTGGTAACTCGATTTTGACTATCAAGTAAAAATGTTCCACTAAGATTTGATGAAAATGTATTATCAACGGTATCGTTCGTGTTGAACTGAACAAAATTATTGATTCCCGAAAAACCTATTCTTGAAAACCATATTACATATTTACCATTTGATAGTTTATGCGAATCCATACCAGTAGGCTCAGTTGCTGAGAAATCTGTTGCAAACTGCAAATCCACTGAACCATTGCTATTTAACCGGGAAAAGCCGTCAAAACTAACTCCGTTTACTGAGGTAAAAGTACCCGAAACGATTAGCATTCCATCATTTTTTAAAATGAAGGTATTTATCGAAGGATGATATGTTGAATTAAAATGCAAAACTGATGGACTCTCAAACGATAAATCTTTAGTTCCATCTTGGTTGAGACGAAATAGAACTCCATTAGTAAAATTCCGTCCACAGATCATCAATTTACCATTTGGTAATATTTCAATTTTACCAATAAAATCGCGATTGGTTCGTGTTCTAAAAGTTAATGTTTGAAATGACGAATCTAAAATTCCATTTGAAGAATATCTATTAAGGTATAATTCACCAAAACCGTTTGTAAAAATTGAGCGACTAGCATAAAAACTACCATCAGACTGAGCCGAATAAACTTTCGCCCCGCAACTTAAACTATTACAAGAAGGGAGGTTGTTACTAAAAGATAAGTCCTGACTGCCATCTGCATTTAGGAGCATTATTATCGGAGTAATACCAAAGCCACCACCACCACCTACAAGTAATTTTCCATCTTGCCGAACGACAACACTATTAACTAAAAACTCACTGTTAGTTGATGTGAAATTAAAAGAAGTATCCAGACTACCGTCTAAATTTGCTCTCAAAATAAAATAACTTCCTAAAGACTGCCCGCCAAAATAGACGATCTTACCATCAGGTTGGATCGCAATGTTTACTTGAGAACCAGCAGGCAAAGTTTGTTGCAAATTTGAGACAAAACCAGTATCAATATCTTGGGCATAAATATTTAGAGAAAAAACGATTGCAAATAAAAAAGCTAGTAGTGTTTTTGTGCGATTCATTGCGTATCTCCTTATATTGGTGAAAGTAATTTAGTAATGCTAATAATTTAATAAACGATATACTCTTTTTTACTGTTTGTAAACAATTTTAGCGAACAGGTTATATAAAACCGAAACATTTTCATTCATCAAATTTTGCATCAAATTTTGTTTCGGTTTAGATTTTGATACTTAACTAATTCATTTCTAGCATTTAGCTTTCAAATCTGGAAATTTAACCTCTTCTTTATATTTAACTTCTAAACGCAAAAACCTTGCCCAATAACTAAATATTACTTGGCAAGGTTGATTATTTGTGATAATTCGCTCATCGCAAAAAAGTATTCGGAATACTTATATCTTCTGCGATTCGAAAATTGGCTTGTCGTAAATCTAAATTCAAATCAGTTTAAGTTTGTAGGTTTGATTGTCGCCTTTTACGCCAACTAGATGAAAATACAATTCGGTTTCAAGTTTATTGTTATGTGGAAAGTGAATAGTTCCAAACATAAAAAGCGATTTATGCCATATGTCTTTTTCAAATGAGATTATCTTTTCGAATGAACCTTTTTCATCAATTCGCCAAAGTGCTGCAACATTTTCTTTTTGACTTGGGGCGTTTTCGGCAGTTGTGGTGAAAAATGAATCTTTACCGATAGTTTTTGAATAAAAGACTGTTCCACTTACTTCACCAAGATTTTTTCGTTCTAAAGTTTGGCGATTCATCTGAAACAAATGATTTGCACGAAATTCGGCATCAGTTCCGTAATAAAGATTTTCCTTGGCAAAAAGAACGCTCACAGCACGCCAAGATTCGTCGCCTTGACCAAAAATTTCAATTGTTTTAAAGCCATCAAACGACTGTAAAAACTGACATTCTTTATCGTCGTCACCAGTTAGACAAAAGAGCGAATTCGTAAATTCATCGAAATAAATTCCATGAATGTGTTTAATTGAGTTTGGTGGAAATGTATAAACAACTTTGAGCGAATCGCTCCCGACTGAATATTTATAGATTCGCATTTCACCGCGTTCGTTATTTGCGAGATATTCACCGAAGAAAAGATTTCCTTCAGAATCCTTCGCACAAGCTGATCTTAGAACACGGCATGGTCGCTCTAATCCTTTTAGTCCTATGTATTTACCATTGCGGATTATTCCAACAGATTTATCGAAAGTTACAAACAAATCTCCATTATTTAGTGGAACAACATTTGTTACCATAAATCGTAAAAGTCTTTGGGCAAGACGAAATTTACTAGCTAATTGCTTCCAAGATGAAGCAGAAATCGTGGCAATTTCTTTATATGGTAGTTTCAAATTTTCGGAGTGAAATAGAACATTCCGCTTTGAAAGATAATAATTGCCTTCTTCCGCCCATTCAATGGTATAGCCTTTAAGTTCAGTGATCTTTTCAACAGTCCAATTCATTTTAATTACCTCAAAACACTTACGATAATAAATTTTCTAAACCGAATTATCTTTTTTACAGAAAAAAGAACCTATAACCAAAACATCCATTTTTGTCCGTAGAAAACATTCAATTGCTTCGAATGGCTGACACACAATCGGCTCATTTTCGTTAAAACTTGTATTCAAAATCACTGGAATTCCTGTTTTCGATTCAAATTTTTCAATCAAATCGTAATAAAGCGGATTTTCATCGCGAGCAACAGTTTGCAATCTTCCAGTATCATCAACGTGATTAACTGCTGATAAGCGGTCACGCCATTCTGCACGAATTTTATAAACGTGAAGCATAAAAGGCGACGGATGATCTTGCTCAAAAAGTTCAGATTGCCTTTCCTGCAAAACCGAGGGTGCAAATGGTCTGAAATTTTCTCGATGCTTAATTCGGGCATTCAAAATGTCTTTCATATTTGGAAAACCCGGATGTGCGAGAATTGAACGATTTCCTAACGCTCGCGGTCCCCATTCCATTCTGCCTTGAAACCAACCAATGACATATCCGTTTTTAATTTCTTCAGCCGTTGCTTCTAATAAATCTTCACGTTCCAATTTTTTGAATGTAACGTTGTAGCGTTCAAGTTCGGTTTTAATGAATGAGTCATTGTATTCATCACCTAAATACGAATTTTTCATGACCCAACGCTTCCCTTCTTTGAGAATTGAATTACTCACATAAAGTGCCGAACCAAGTGCGAGTCCGTCATCGCCGGCAGCTGGTTGAATACAAGTTTCGCGAAAAGGAGTTTCAATTAACATTTTGCCATTCGCAACGCTGTTCAGAACACATCCGCCCGCCATAGAAATTTTTTCATTTGGCACGAGTTTATGCAATGAATTGAGCAAGTGCATATAATATTTCTCGAATACTTTTTGCAAGCTAAAAGCAATATCGTTATCTCGAGTCGTAATTTCGCTGTGTCTGTCACGTGGTTCGCCAAGTTCTCTAATAAATTTATCTGAATAAAGTCGATGAACTATCATTTCGCCTTTTTCGTTAATTTCCATTCCCTGATTTGCCCCAAACGGCAAAAAATATTCCGGATTCAACTCAAAACCATTGGCGACTGGTTTCAACATTTTCTCAAAAAAGTCTTGATAACGGTCTTCGCCAAGCGGAGCAAGTCCCATTACCTTGCCTTCATCTCCGTATTTTCCGTAACCTATAAATTCGCAAACAGCTGTGTAAAGAGTTCCAAGCGAATGAGGAACAAATATTTTCTTGAGCGGACGAATTTCATCGCCGACACATTCACTCATTAAACACGAAACGAAATCGCCTGAACCATCAATTGTAATTCCCGCACATTTGTCCCATTCAGAGATAAAATAAGCACTCGCAGTGTGAGCTAAATGATGTTCGACGTTGTATGTTTTGAACTTCAAATTCGACTCATCAGTTTCGCATTCTCGTGCAATCAATGATTTCAAATCGTCAAAAGTTTTGCTCTTACCACGCATTCGAACCATATTTAACAATTTTGTTGGATGTTTTATGGCAAATTCAAGTTTTTTATTGAGATTTGCTGAGGAATCGCGTCCAACCGCAACCGCATCAATATCTGAAAAGTTCAAACCTGCTATTTCCAGGCATTTATTTATTGAAAGTTTGGGAAAACCTGCATAATATTTAACTCGATTAAGGCGTTCTTCTGCTAATGCAGCAATCGGCTGTCCGTCAACAAGAAGTGCGGCTGAAGAACCTGCATGAAAAGTATTTATTCCTAAAATTACACTCATTTTATTTATTTTATTATTTATAAAGATTGATTGATTCGAGATAAACGCTATCGGCTAATTTCCTCAAAGGCGTGATTACTTGGCTAATTCTCCGCAGAATTCCTGACGAATACACGACCGCTTTATAATGTATTGGTAATAAATCAACATCACTTCCCTGAATTCCTAAACCAAAATAACAGTCAGACGTAAGTTTCATTTTTCCAAATCGTTTTTCAAAAGTTTCCATCAATTCAGCAGGTGTCCAATGCCGAACATCGAAATCTTCTCCTTCCGTAAATCCTCGTCTCCAACGTTGTTGAAACGAACGAATTCCATATTTATTCGCCATCTGGAAAAGAGTTTTACCATTTTTTTGCAAAACTCGTTTCGCTTCGTCTAATGAAATTTTGGTATTTTCTTTGCTAAAGTGTTGATATACACCATAAGAAAAAACTACTTCAAATGAATTATCTGCAAAAGGTAAAAAACGTGCATCACCAACAACAAAATTAGTCTCAACACCAAGTTGCATTGAGGCTCTTCGAGCGGCTAAAACAGCATCAAGATTTGGATCAATTCCTACTGGATTATAACCTTTTTGAGCCGCGGCAATCGACCATCTTCCCCAATTACATCCAATATCAAGCAGTCTTTCCCCCTTCCCTTTCGGCAAACGAATTTCAGGTATTGGATAGCGAGTTAATTTATTTTGAACTGAAAAATACAAATTTCCAGAAGTAAGTGGAATTTCTTTTTGGACAAAATCGTCAACTTCAAAATCTTTTTCAGTTTCGTTTTGAATGTCAGAAGCCGTAGAACTGGCATCTTGCTTCTCAGCAACTTTTTCAAATGTTCGATCAATATAATGATGCGTAATTTCGGCATCATTAACCAACATAATTGGAATACCATCATAAATTGGATAAATGTGATTTGCCGAACAAACAAGCGTCTCATTTTGCAATACTAAAGGTTGTTTATCTCGCGGACAAACTAAGTGATTTTTTAACCATTCGTTCATATTATTAAACCTAAGTTTATTATCACAAAACTTTATTTGCAATCGAATAACCTTAATTTGAATCCATTTTATTAGTTTTGAAATGATGAAAAAAACTAAGCCTTTTAGTTTTTTAGAAAAATAAGGCTTAGTTAAATTAAGCAAATTTGTTTAATTAGTCGCAGTCCCATCTGTTTGGAAGTTTTTTAGCAAAAGCCCCACTACCTGAGCCTGCACAAGTATTTGTCTCTTGGCAATCGGCACAATAAATCATCGTTCCAGATGTTGATGACCCAAGTTCAGAAAAAGTGACACTTCCTATTTTTATTGAGCCGTCATTGTTAATATCAACTCTTTTTACAGCGTTATTTGATGTCATTTGAAAAGAGTAGCCACTATAATTGTTTTGATTCCCCTTAATATCTAGCTTTCCGTCAGTTTCATTTCTTGAGAAATCATAATTAAAGCCTCTGACACCAAGTCTTAGCAATGGTCCAAAGCCCAGACCTGGTGAAATTAGTGATAAATGTGGTGCCTGTGTTATTGCGTTTTGAGCAGCATTTGATGAATAAAACACTTCTCTTGCAATAAGAAAAGGAACTGCTGATTTCGTTCCATTTTGAGTTGTAACAAATATGTTCCTTGCCCAATAGTAAGGCGTAGGATTGTTCGGAAGATATGACGGGACAATTTCAAAACCACGCGTTTCATCGCAAGGTAGAATTGGCGGATTTGCATTTGGGTTTCCTAAATCGCCTTCATTGCAAAACTTATCACCCATTGAATAAATTTGTGAAACACCTTTCGCTAGTGCAGGGCTTCCTGAGCTATTCGGTGCGGAATAATGATTTCCTGTTGAATAAACTGTTGCATCTTTTATACTTACACCATTTAAAAATTGATTTCCGGTAAGAGTGATTGGATAATTTCTTGACGTGCTTTCAACAATAATATCTTTGCGAAAGCCTTCAGCGATAGAGTTTTGAATAGTGAGATTGTGGTGTTGATTTACATAAATTAACGCCGTCGCCAAAGGTGGTCCAGTTGATGTCGGACCACCTCCTACTATCCAATTCATTGAGGTGTAAGTACTATTTTCAAGATAAATTCCATATGTTTTTCCTACAATACTTCCATCTTCACCTTGTTCAGCACCGTTTGGGACACGGAAATCTAGGCTACTAAAATTGAGTCCGCCATTTTTTGTTTTTACATGAATTCCAATTATGCACTCTACAAATTTTGCGTGGTCAAGTGTCACATGATCGAATTGCCATTCTCCATTATTTGCTGCATTTATATAGAACCCTTTATTTAGATTTAAAAATTGTAAATTGCTAAACCGAAACCCAAGGCTCGCACAATTGCCAGTTTCTGCTGGTGAACAAGGTGCCTGTGTTGGATTTCCATTATTCGCTGGAATACTACTTATCCCACCTTCGGCATAAATACCAAATAAATTGCCACTTGTGTTTACCATACCGCCAATCATTGCTAAATCACGAATAGAAACATCTACAATGTTTGTGCCAATTTTAAAAATAGGCAGATTTGCGGTTTGAATAATTTTCGACGAAGGATAGAGAGATGGGAATAGAGTTCCATTTGTTACATTAGTTCCTGTTCCTGTCCCCTCTATTATACGATAAGAATATACTGGTAGCGTTCCATTTATGTAATATTCAGATTCATTGAAAATAATTTTACCTGTACACTGTGTAAGAATCGCATTGAGTCGGATAGTGTCATTACGTTTTGATGTCGTCCCAATCATTCCATGACCGCCACTGTTTACTGGTCCCGAGACCCAAGGAAAACTGCTAGTGTAAGTAATTCCACCGCCGCAACTTTGTGCAGATATAGAATTAACCGAAAGGAAACTTAAAAAACCTAGACACATTAAAAACATTAGTGATTTTCTCATTTTTACTCCTTTTAAAAAACAAAAAAGTCGTAGAATTTGACAATCAAATCCTACGACGCAGACTCGTACCCAATATTTAAAGCAAAAACTAACTTGCTTGCTTGCTTGCTTGCTTGCTTGCTTGCTTTCTTGCTTTCTTGCTTTCTTGCTTTCTTGCTTGCTTGCTTGCGATAAAATAAATCATCGCGAACTTTTCGCAACCAAGGTTTGAACAAATAAACATCTTGTGGAAGATATTTTTCATATTGATTACGTTGAAGGTAGATGAATGAACTTTTTTAGTCAAGTTTTTTTTCGATTTATGTTGAATTTTAATCTTTTGATTGATTTATTTAGATAATCTCTAATTAAACATTAGGAGTTAAAGTCAATTTTTTTAGACAAGTGTCACGTCAACCGTAAATTGTCGAACACGTCAGAACCGTCTGCGGCATTCTCAGTTTACAGTCGAGAAAGAAATCTTGTAATTGTTAGTAAATGGGATTCTCCTTGATACATAGCTTTGCTGGACAAGCCTTACAATTGCATCAAAAATCGTTAGTTTTATTCAAAAAAAATGATTTGAAATTTCCCGACCTGCGAAAATAATATATTTGAAACTATTCGCGTTTACTCGCGTGATTCGCGGGCTAAATTTTCTTTTTAGACGCTTATTACAATCCAATTTTCGGGCAAATATCGTTCAATTTACACTCATCACACTTTGGATTACGAGCTTTGCAAACCTTTCTGCCGTGAAAAATCATCCAATGCGGGAATATTACCCAATCTTTTTTTGGCACTAAATCAATCAAATCTTTCTCGATTTTTTCGGGCGTAGTTTCTGCCGTCAAACCTAATCTTTGCGAGAGACGCGAAACGTGCGTATCGACGACTACGCCCGATGCGATTCCAAACGCATTTCCCAACACAACATTTGCCGTTTTTCTCGCAACTCCATTTAATGTTAAAAGTTTATTCATTTTTTTTGGAACTTCGCCGCCAAAATTTTCAACAATTTTTATAGCCGTTGCTTTTATACTTTTTGCTTTATTGTTGAAGAAATTTATTGATTTTACATCGTTAGTCAGTTCTTCAAGCGAAACATCGATGTAGTCTTGTGGTGTCGGATATTTCCTGAAAAGTGTTGCAGTTACAATGTTTACGCGATCGTCTGTGCATTGTGCAGAAAGAATTGTCGCAATTAAAAGCTGAAAAGCATTGCCGTGAATTAAAGCACAATGTGCATCTGGATATAATTTTTTGAGAAGTTTGGTAACTCTTAGTGTTTGATTTTGTTTGTTTGGCATCATTTAAAATTAAGACTAAAAAATAACGTCTGAAAATGCAAATTTAGAGTTTCAGGGTTAGAATAAATCTGTGAAAAAAGAGAAAACTGAGCAGTTACAACTCGTCGATTCAAGAAATCCGCTTGTTAAAGTAGGGTTAATTGTTTTTGTTTTATTAGCCGCGATATTTTGTTGGTTTGGTGTTCGTTGGCAAATTGGAAATATGTTGGCAGAATCTAATTCGCCAAACGATTCGGCGGCAAAAGAAATTTCAAAAGCAGCTCTTGATTTGGCTCCGAGCGATCCGATGACAAATTGGTTTCAGGCTGAAGTCGAAAAAGACAACAAAATTGCGATAAAAATATACGAAACAACGGTCAAGCTCGCACCGAATGATTATCGCTGGTGGCTTGAATTAGGTAGAATTCGCGAGCAGTCTGGTGATAAATCAGGCAGTGAAAATGCTTTTTTGCAAACAATAAAACTCGCTCCAAATTATTCTTTTACGCATTGGTCGCTCGGAAATTTTTATTTGCGTGATGGTCAAGAAGCAAAAGCATTGGCAGAACTAAAAATCACAGCCGAATCAGATGTTTTGTATCGCGACCAAGTTTTTTCTACTCTTTGGGATTATTTTGACAAAGATATTTCAAAACTCGAACCAATTGCCACTGATTCGGCGATGGTCAAAGCCGGATTAGCAAAGTTTTACGCGAGACACGAGCTGACAAAAGATAGTTTACGGGTTTGGAATTTGCTGACGGCAGCACAAAAGATTGAAAATCAACAAGTTGCGGAAATTATTTTGCAAGCATTTTATGAGAAAAAGTTTTTCCGTGTTGCGGTCGAATTTGCACGAGACATCGGAAAAGATGCTGAAGCAAAAATCGAAAATGTGCAAAATGGTGGTTTCGAACAACCGATAAAAGACGCTAACGATTCTTTATTTGGCTGGCGTGTTTCGCCGCTCGATAAATTTGAAGTGAAACTTGATTCAACTCAAAAAAAAGAGGGAATTCGAAGTTTGCGGATGTCATATACCGGATTTATCGGCGTTGAAATTAAAAATTTACGTGAATTTGTCGCTGTTCAGCCCTTACAAAAGTATCGTTTAACATTTTGGGTTCGAACTGAAAATTTAAAAAGTGGTGGAACGCCGCTTGTCGAAGTTGCGAATGCAATTGACGACAAAGTTATCGTTGCAACGCCTCAATTTCCGACTGGAACAAACAATTGGCAACAATTAAGGCTTGATTTTACAACTCCTGGAAACACCGAAGCGATTGAAATTAGAACAAATCGTGCATTTTGTGGCGAAAATTGTCCAATTTTTGGTTCAATTTGGTATGACGATTTTTCATTAACTAAGCAATAAATATGGCGAATAAACTCATTTTTTTCACAATTTGTGCTGCAATTTGTCTCACAACTTTGGCTTACGGGACAGTTCATCAGTCCGTAATTGCTCTTTATTATCTCTCAGCCGGATTCGTTGCGGTTCTTTGGGCGATTGACGGATTTATGAGCGGAAATTTTCGTTTCAATAAAAATCTTTTGCAAATTCCTTTAATTTTAACCATTTTTTATGGGTTGATACAGATAATTCCGTTTGGATATTTGGCAGAAACAAACGGAATTTCTGGCATTCCAAACACAATTTCGCAAGATGTTTTTTCAACTAAAAATGCAATTATCCAATTTATCGCGTTGCTTATCTATTTTTCGGCGGCGTTGGCATTCGTCGATAGCACAAAACGAATTAAAACTCTGGTTCTGACAATCACAATTTTTGGCTTTTGCTTCGCATTTTTTGCGATACTTCAATCAGTTTTGAGTCCAACAAAAATCTTTGGAATATATGAACCGGCAAGTGCAACGCCGTTTGGTTCATTCGTTAATCGACACAATTTTGCGGCATTTATTGAAATGACAATTGCCGTTCCGCTCGGACTTTTGTTTGTCGGCGGCATAAAAAATGACAAGCGTTTATTGTATGTAACTGCGATTGTTTTGATGGGCGTTTCAATAATTTTGAGCGGCTCGCGTGGTGGTTTAGTCAGTCTAATTTCGACAATTGTTTTTCTCCTAATTCTCACCACAAAAACTAAAAGTGTTGGCTCAATAATTCTCAAAAGTGTTCTGGCAGTTGCACTTATCGGCGTGATTATTTTTGGTGCAAGTTTAATTGGCGGCGAAAGTTCGCTGACGAGATTTGCCGAAACTGCGGCTTCAAAAGACATCACAACAAACCGCGGACATATCTGGAGCATCACCGCCCAAGTCATCAAAAATAGATTATTTTTCGGGAGCGGAATGGGAGCGTTTGGAGTTGCCTACACACCTTTTGACACTTTAAACGGAGCAGAAAGGGTTGAACAAGCACACAACGATTATTTGCAAGTTGTTGCAGATGCTGGAATTATCGGTTTAATAATTGGTTTGATATTTTTAGCACTTTTATTTAAAACCGGTTTGGAAAATATAAAAACTGAAAATTTATACCGAAAAGGAGTTGCAATTGGAGCCTTGGCAGGTTGTTTTTCAATCTTAGTTCACAGCCTTTTCGACTTCGTTTTGCACACAACTGCAATCAGTCTTTTGTTTTTATTTCTCGTTGCATTGCTAGTTGTTTGCGGAAAAAAACAAACAGACGACATCGAAGTTTCCGAGAAAAAACGCCGAAAAGCAAGCGTTACCTCAATCAGCGAAAAACGAAAAAAACTCGAAACAGCTTGAATCGAATTGAGAACTTCTATTTGCCAAATTGATTGAAATGAAATGAAATAATATAACTTGACTGATAAAAAAGTGAGCAGCGATGTTTGAAAGAACCGAAGTTTTTAATTTGTTGTGGAAGCGATTACCCTTTATTCTAAGCAACTTAAGATTCGAAGATTGGAAATAGCAGGCACTGTATTTTACTTGACAAAAATTTGGTTAATCTGGCACGCTAGAATTAATAAAGGTATTGATATGACTAGAGAAGAAAAAAATATTGATAGTGTAAAGGATAGCATTGAGATTCCTATTCGGTTCAACACGGAAACTGGGAAACAGAGTGTTTATGCAACGAATTTGCTAATACAGGCGTCTCATAATGTAGTGCTAATGTCATTTTTTGAAGAACAACAACCTGTCCTTACGGGTAAACCTGATGAATTGGAAACACTTGCTAAGACTGGAATTAGAGCTGATTGTGTGGCAAAATTAGTAGTTCCACAAGAAAAGTTTGCCGATTTTGTTGTTATAATGCAGGAGTTGGCAAAACGATTAGAAAGTCGTAAAGGGGAAAAATAGAATGCCAACATTACTTGAGACTTTTGATTTGCTTGATCGATTTGAGGAGATGCTGGATGGGTGGCACTTTGGCGAAGGTGTTAGGATAGACAAGTCAGCTATCAACCTAAGTAGAGAATTTTTAAGTGTAGGTTTTGATTTAAATCACGATGAAGCGAATGCTTTTCCAGGAATCAATGGTGAAGTGCAACTTCGTTTTTACCATGGCGACGACACACTCGACTTAACTTTTGAAATCGACGGGTCGATTACTGTGGTCATTGATAAAGATGATGAACAGGTTCTTTATAAGGAAGATGTAACTTATAATCAAGCCACTAAATTCCTAAAAGAATTTACATACGAAAGATGGAACTTATCCGAATTATCAGTGCAAAGCACTACGACTCTCGATTGGGTCGTTTTACCAGTTTGGCATTTAAACAATCGTCAAATGGCGGTATCTCAGTCTTTAGCAGGGATTGTGCCGAAGAAAACAGTCAGTCCATCTGTGCACATATCGGAAATTTCTACGCGAATGTTTCGGGAACACCCATTATCTTCTGGGATATCCCAAATGAACGGATTCCCGACACTTGCACTTTCGAGATGACTCCAAGTTATACAGGCGATATGTGTCATTGTGATATTTTTGGTTGGTCAAAGAGCAATGCAGAAAATACCGTTAAAAGGCTTCCAATTGATGATTTTCGTATTTGTACAGCTCACGGGACTCGGAATCTTTCTAAGAACGATTTGATTTGACCGCTTAGTTTTGTTTGAAATAATCAGTAAGTTTGGTTTTAACAAAAATGAACGCAATTCGAAATAATGGCAATATTAATTGATGAAGCCTGAGCAAACAGTTTGTTCAAAGCCTTTCGATGTGTCAAAAAATCGGAAGGCGTTTTTCTTTTAATTGTTAATGATTAATTATTAATGGTTAATTCAAAACCCAATTAACAATTAACAATTAACAATTAACAATTAACAATTTAAAAACTATGTTGGATGTTTTAGGAAATTTGGAAAAAACTCATTCTTGCGGAGAATTAACCGCCGCGAATGTCGGTGAAACGGTTGTATTGATGGGCTGGACAGCGAAAAAACGCGACTTCGGCATTTTCACGTTTATTGATTTACGCGACCGCGACGGTATTACGCAAATTGTTGTCAGCGAAGAAAAAACGCAAGCCTCACACGCCAAAGCGAAACTTCTTCGCGGCGAATTTGTGATCGCGATTACCGGAAAGGTTGTCGCACGTTCGGCTGATGCTTTAAATCCGAAACTTGCGACAGGTGAAGTCGAAGTTGTCGCAGACGAACTTTTGATTCTAAACGACGCGAAAACTCTGCCGTTTGAACTCGAAGTTGCAGGTTCGCAAAACCTTGCGAGTGAAGATTTGCGTCTGAAATATCGCTATTTAGATTTACGCCGTCCGCAACTTGCGAATAATATTCGGATGCGAGCCAAAGCCGTCAAAGCTATCCATAACTATATGGATAACTTGGATTTTACCGAAATCGAAACACCGATTTTGCTCAAATCAACGCCTGAAGGTGCGAGAGATTTTATCGTTCCTTCACGCATTCACACCAGTAAATTTTTTGCCCTTCCGCAATCGCCGCAAATCTTAAAACAGCTTTGTATGATTTCGGGTTTGGACAAATATTACCAAATCGCCCGATGTTTTCGCGACGAAGATTTGCGTGCAGATCGTCAGCCTGAATTTACGCAATTAGACGTGGAAATGTCGTTTGCGAATCAGGAAATGGTTTATCGAATCATCGAAGGAATGTTTTGTGCGGTGATGAAATTGATTGATGTTGAATTGCCAAATCCTTTTCCGCGAATGACTTACGCCGAAGCATTAAGCAGATTCGGGAGCGACAAACCTGATTTGCGGTTTGAAATGGAATTGCAGGATTTGTCGGAAACCTTGAAAGAAACAGACTTCTTGCCATTCAAAACAATTTTGGAAAACAGCGGAGAAGTAAAATGTATTGTTGTCAAAGGCAAAGCAGATTGTCCGCGAAAAAAGCTTGATGAATTGCAGGAATTCGTCAAACGCTATGGTGCAAGCGGTTTAGCTTGGATAAAAATCGCGGACGAAACAACAAGTTCGTTACTCAAAGTTCTTGGTGAAACGACAATTTCTAATCTTGCAAAGACCGCAAACGCTGAAAAAGACGATTTGGTTTTAATCGTTGCCGGCAAAAAATCCGTTGTTGCCGCAAGTCTCGGAGCATTGCGAGTCGAAGTGGCGAAACGTGAAAATTTGATTCCGAAAAATTCGTATAAACCGTTGCTCGTAACAGAATTTCCGATGTTTGAATACAACGAAGACACGGGAAATTACGATGCGGCACATCATCCGTTCACATCGCCGATGGACGAAGATATGGACAAATTTAAGACGGCAATTGACGACGAATCACAGCGACATTTGCTCGGCGAAGTTCGTGCAAAGGCTTATGATGCAGTAATTAACGGTTACGAATGTGCCGGCGGTTCGATTCGGATTCATCAAAAATCGGTGCAAGCGTTAAACTTTAAGGCATTAGGTTTAACCGAAGAAGTTGCTCGTGAAAGATTCGGATTTTTCCTTGATGCGTTGGAATTCGGAACGCCACCACACGGAGGTTTCGCTGCCGGAATCGAACGGACTTGTATGATTCTATGCGGAACGGAAAACATTCGCGATGTAATGGCGTTCCCGAAAACTGCCTCAGCACAAGATTTAATGATGGATTCGCCAGGCGAAGTCGATGGTTCGCAGTTGAAGGAATTGGGGATAAAAATTGTTGATTAACTGTCAGAGGCATGTATAATAATTTTTATGAGCAGATTAAATAAGATTATACCAGCTACGGAAGAACAGATTCCCGAGTTGGCAAAGATTGCTACTAAATCGGCGTATCGAAGTGTTTTAGCTTCGGGGAATAGCGTTATGATTTCTAAAAACGGCAAAATTCGGCGAGTTTTTCCAGATGGCTCAATGGAGTTTGTAGCGAAAACCACTCCTGATGTAAGAATGCGAAAGGGCACAATTATCAAAATAAAATGAGTTCAACTCCGCGATTGCGAATGTTTGCGGGACCGAACGGTTCCGGCAAAAGCACGATTAAATCAATAATTGGCGAACATCTGCTTGGCGTTTTCGTAAATCCCGATGAAATTGAAGCGGAAATTAAAAGTCTTCGGTTTTTAGATTTTGAAAGATTTGGCATTAAAGCTAATAAGATAAATGCGATTAAGTATTTTCAAGATTCTTTGTTTCTGCAAAAGCAAAACCTTACATCTGAAGTTGCGAAACTGGTTTTTGACGAAAATAAATTATACTTTACCGATATTCAAATAAATTCATATTTCGCATCTGTTGCGGCTGATTTTATTCGCAAAAACTTGTTGAAGAAAAACAGTCATTTTCATTTGAAACCGTAATGTCTTCACCCGACAAAATTGATTTTTTGAAGAAATCAAAAAGCAATGGATACAAAAATTACTTGTATTTTGTTGCCACCAATGACCCGCAAATTAATATTTCCAGAGTTGAAGTTCGCGTTAAAACAGGCGGACATAATGTGCCGAATGACAAAATCGAAAGTCGTTATTATCGTTCGCTTGACTTACTACTTGATGCAATAAAACAGACGGATCGAGCATATATTTTTGATAATTCAGGTGAAAAAGCCATTTTGTTTGCGGAAATTACAAACGGTGAAGTTATCGAAATCAAAAGTGGTAGAATTCCGTTTTGGTTTAGGAAGTATGTATTAGATAAGATCTAAAAACATAGTTTTCTCAGATAGTTCACAATTAAAGAAACTATGAATCAAGATTGTGGATTAATTTTGTTAAATAAAAAAGCCTCGATAGTTTTCACTAAAGAGGCTTTAAAAATTTATTTGGTTAGCAAACTACCAACGTCCGCCACCGCCACCGCCGCCGCCACGATTTCCACCGCCGCCGCCGCTTCCACCACGTCCTCCGCCACCGCCGCCGTACCCACCGCGTCCGCCACCGCCGCCGCCGCCGCTTCCACCACGTCCGCCGCCACCGCCGCCGTATCCACCGCGTCCGCCACCGCCGCCGCTTCCACGATCTTC
>JANNVK010000164.1:0-2181 GCA_031414415.1 Acidobacteriota bacterium | reverse complement strand
CGGTCATCGCTTTGTCGTTACCTTTGTGGCGATTATATCTTGCCAAAAAAATATATCCAAGGAGTAAAGAAGTTTGAAAAATCTAATCATTATTATTTGGTTAAGTATTTTGACAACAACAGTTTACGGTCAAACTACGCCAACTCCGACACCAACGCCCGAACCTGTCAAACGTTGGTCGGGAAATTATCAAGCGACGCTCAACGCCTCTATTTTGGGCAAACCGAAGCCGTCTTTGGGACATCGTTTGGGTATTTCCTACACACCGAAATTCGGCGGTTCTTTTGATTCGCGGGTTGAATATTATGTTGAAGGTTCTTATAATTCCGATCCGCCGAATCGTTTGATAAATAACATTAACGAACCGAAATTTGAAGCCCAAATAAATTACACTCGCCCGATTAACAAACGGTTTGCGGTAACGGGCGGAATTTTATATCACTATAATTTCAAGTTTCCCGACAAGTATTTTTGGGCTTTGGGCGGAATAATTTACACCGAGAAACTAGGCAAAAAAGTTACGCTCACGGCAACCGGATTGATTGAGAAAAAACTTTCGGGCGGACGAGTTTTTGTTGACGGTTCAAGCACTTTGGAATATCGGTTTGCAAAAAAATGGAATACACAAATTTCCGTTCACCGATACGAAAATCTCGGACAATTCGATGCGAATCCGACGCAAAAATTGGAATACGAATTCGGTATAAATCGGGCTTTCAAAAAGAATCAAACCATAGGCATTTCGTTCTTTCGACACGAACAATATAATGGAATAAATGACCAATTTTCTTTTTTGAAACTGAAATATATTATTGGTTTTTAGGCAATAAAATTATGAAAACATTAACAGAAGAATCGCCACGAGTTTAACTATTTGCGAATCGAAAGACGAAGAGATTAGAAAAAACTGCACTTGCAGCACAGACCAAATTACTTTTACAGATGCAATCGTCCAAAGTCTGACAACCGCGACCTTGCAGAATGTTGAATACCGCAAACCGCTGACAGGTTGGGGCGAACTTTGGATAATCTTGGAAAAGATATTCGCACCGTTGCAAGCGGCGTTGTTAGCGTTGGCGATTCGGCGGAAGCGTAAATAATTGTTAATGGTTAATTATTAATTGTTAATTAAAGCGGGAAGTAGCTCGTCACTCCGTATCATAAAATATTGATATTACCTTTGAAATAAATGATAATGTAAAAACTGCGGTGATTAACGATGAAACTCTTTGAAATTATTTGGAAAGACCAGTTTGTTGAAAAATTGGAAGTCAAGCATGGCGTTTCAACTTGGGAAGTCGAAGAAGTTATTTTTGAAAAACCGCATATTCGTCGTTGGCAAAAAGGTCGGGTGAAAGGCGAAGATTTATATGTTGCTTACGGGCAAACACACGGCGGAAGATATTTGGTTGTGTTTTTCATCCGCAAAGAAACCGCCGCGTTGCCGATTTCCGCCCGCGATATGACCGATTCGGAAAGGAATTATTATGAACGACAAGCAGAAGCGAACAACAAAGACTAGCAAAGATTTTTCGAGTTACGAAGAGGCGGCGGAGTTTTGGGAAAATCACGATACAACCGACTTTCTCAACGAATTTGAAACCGTCGAAGCGGAAGTTTCTCTCAAACGTCGCCGATACGAAGTCGAAATTGATGCCGATTTGATGCCGCAACTCACCCAACAAGCCAACAAACGCGGCGTTGCGGTCAAAATCCTCGTCAGCGAATTTCTCCGCGAAAAACTCCAACCTGTTTCATAAATTAACTTTGGATAATCTTGGAAATGATATTCGCACCATTGCAAGCGGCGTTGCTGGCGTTGGCGATTCGGCGGAAGTTTATGCGGTGAGAATAATTGTTAATGGTTAATTATTAATTGTTAATGCAAGAAAAGGGCAGTTCCTCATTAACAATTTACAATTAACAATTTACAATTAATAATTTATCGTTGATTTTATGACTATTAATCTTGATTTACTTGACGATGAATCGGCTACGGAAGCGATTAAAACTGTGTCGAAGATTGCTGATACAAACGATGTCAGTTGGGCGTTGGTCGGTGGTTTGGCGATGGCAGTTTATGGAAGCGACAGAAATACAAAGGACATTGATATTATCGCAAACAAACTTTTACCGTTAGAAAATAAAGGTTTATTGCGACAAGGCGGCGAGCGTTATCTG
>JANNVK010000163.1:0-1803 GCA_031414415.1 Acidobacteriota bacterium | reverse complement strand
GTCTGTTGGTGTGGATGAAAATCAACTCCAATGTATAATGACATAACGGTTTCTCCTTCAAAGAACGAATTTTTATTGTCAAACTAATTATAGTTCAACTTGGAGAGAAACCGTCTTTATAACATCAAACTTCAGTTTGCCCACCACCAGCGCAGCGAAGTGGTTTTATTTCTTGACAAATTTGAGATAAATCGCGTTGCTTCGCTCGCTAATGTTGGCACGCTGAAGCGTGAACTCAGAACAAAAAATGTTTTTCTTTCGCGTTTTTAGCGTCTTTCGCGGGCAAATCTTCTTCATTTTCTACATCTGCATTTGAACATTTCCTAAAAAATAAGAGATAATAGGCGTTTTTGAACAGAGTCAAATCTTTATCAATCTGATGAAATGAAACATTTTAGAATTAGAATTGATTATCGAAAAAAGTTTTAACACAATAATTACTTATCAAAACAGGGTGGTTTTTTAATGGAATCTACAATTCTTTATCTTATTCCGGCATTAGGAATTTTCGGGTTAGTCGTCATGGCTTTCAAATCTGCGTGGGTAACTAAGCAACCGACCGGCGACGACAATATGGTCGAACTTGCGGGTTATATTGCCGAAGGTGCGATGGCTTTTTTGAAAGCAGAATGGAAAGTTTTGACATACTTTGCAATCGTCGCGGCGGCAATTCTCGGTTGGTCTGGGACATTAGTTCCGACATCTTCGCCGGTTATCGCAATTTCATTTCTCATCGGTGCAGTTTTGAGTGCAACCGCCGGATATATCGGAATGAATATCGCAACTAAAGCAAATGTGCGAACAACTCAAGCCGCACGAACCGATTTGAAATCAGCTTTACAAGTTGCTTTTACCGGCGGAACCGTGATGGGACTTGGTGTTGCCGGACTTGCGGTTTTGGGAATTGGTTCATTATTTATCGTTTTTTACACTATTTATGTAGCGAATGTTCCGGGTGCAACGGTAAATGGTGTGGCGATGGAAAAAGCTATTGAAGTTCTCGCCGGATTTTCTTTAGGTGCAGAATCAATCGCACTTTTTGCACGAGTTGGCGGCGGAATTTATACGAAAGCGGCGGACGTTGGAGCAGATTTAGTCGGAAAAGTTGAAGCCGGAATTCCCGAAGACGACGTGAGAAATCCGGCAACGATTGCCGATAATGTCGGCGATAATGTTGGCGACGTGGCGGGAATGGGAGCAGATTTGTTTGGTTCGTATGTTGCGACAATTTTGGCGACAATGGTTCTCGGACGCGAAATTACCGTAACCGATAATTTCGGCGGACTTTCTCCAATTCTTCTGCCGATGTTAATTGCCGGACTCGGAATTATTTTTTCGATCATCGGTTGTTCTCTCGTCAGAATTTCAGACGATAAAGGTAGTGTTCAAAAGGCTTTGAATATTGGAAATTGGACTTCGGTTATCATTACGACAGTCGCTTGTTACTTTATTGTGATGTGGATGCTTCCGGCAAATATGTCGCTTCGAGGCACAAATTTCACAAACACAGGTGTTTTTTACGCGATTTTAGTCGGTTCGATTGTTGGTGCTTTGATGAGCGTTGTGACAGAATTTTATACTGCGATGGGCAAAGGACCGGTTAACTCAATCGTGCAACAATCTGATACAGGTGCGGCAACAAACATCATCGGCGGACTTTCAGTTGGAATGCGTTCAACTTTGTATCCAACTTTAATTTTAGCTGCCGGAATTTATTTATCTCATGAGTTTGCAGGACTTTACGGTGTTGCAATTGCCGCCGCAGGAATGATGGCGACAACAGCGATGCAACTCGCAATCGAC
>JANNVK010000162.1:0-51592 GCA_031414415.1 Acidobacteriota bacterium | reverse complement strand
GGCGAGCGTTATAAATTGCGTCTGTTACGAGACTATCGACTGAGTGTTTATATGGGTGAAACTGATTTTACGAAAGCAATATTTTTGAAATTAGTTGAAATTAATTCTCAACAGGAAACGACGAAAATTATGTTGAATATATTTTCAAATCCGTTTCAAAAAGAATTTCTTGCTAGATTTACACAAGCATTTCAAATAAATATGCTTTATCAGTTATTTGAAAAAGCATTTGAGAATTCCGAATCCACCGCCGAACTTTGGGAATTTGTCCGCGAACAAAATATTAACAGCGTTGAAATGGACTGTTTCAAGCTAGATGAGTTGATTTTTAATGGTGAAATTCTCGCCGCAAAAGCACTGATAAATAACCCTGACACATTTCAAGAATTGATTGCAATTGCAGTTATTGCTTTACTTGAGAGAGATTATGACTCTGCGATAATCAATTTTGAAACGGCTATTAAGTCTTGGAAAAAGATTTACAACAAGAAAAAAGGCTATCCGAATATTTGGCAAATGTTTTTGTATAGTTTGGCACTTTACAAGACAAATGAATCAAAGTTTTTCACTTTTGCTGAGGAATTTTATGTTTACGCGAACAAAAATTATCCTGAAATTTCGACTCACAAAGCAATCAACGCTTTAGAATCTTTTCTGCGAAACAAAAATAATATCGTTCAGATAATGGCGAATCAGACAACTTCACGAACTTTTTCGCATAAAATTGTTGAATGCTTGGCTTCGGCGATTATTCCGACTCTGAAATTGCCTAATTACGCAAAAGAATTTACTGCTCAAAATCAACTTCTTGGCTATCGTTGGTTTGAGTTAGAACTCTGCAATTTGCTCGCTGCAAAGGAAAAAACTGAAAATAATAAAGCGAGAGAATTAACTGAAAAGCTGTCTCAAGAATTAGGTTTTGAACCAGTCGGAAATTCGATTCCGCCGATTGAAGATTGGGAACGTGTGTTGCGAGTTTTAACAGTTGTAGCCGAAAATATTCAGGACAAAACTCAATCAGATGGAAAAGTAAATGAAATGCGTGTCGCATGGCATTTGAATTTTGACCGAAAGGAAATTCAGCCAGTTGAGCAAAAATTTAACAAAACCGGTTGGTCAAATGGTCGAAATATTGCACTCAAAAGATTGTTCGATCTTGATGTAAAAAACTTGACTGATCAAGACGCACTTGTCGTAAAAAGTGCAATGCGAAAAAATCGTGATTATTCATATTACGGCTCAGATTTTTATGATTTTGATTGGCAAAAAGGTTTAGCGGCTTTGGTCGGGCATTCAAATTTGTTTTTGCTCAAAAATCCGGGCGTAAATGTTCAATTAGTAAAAGGCGAACCGGCTTTGGTCGTCAAAGAAATCAAAGACGATCTCGAAATTTCGTTTGACACAGAATTTTCTGATGAAGGCTTCAAAGTTCAGAAAGAAACCGAAACTCGTTATAAAGTTTTAGAGATAAATAAACAACATCTTGAAATCGCTAACTCATTGCAAAACAATAAGTTAAAGATTCCCCGAAAAGGTCGCGAGTCTTTAATGAAAGCAATTCAAATGCTTTCGAGCAAAATTGCAATTCATAGTGATTTGGAAGAACATTTTGAAAATTTGCCTTCCGTTGAACCTGAAAATCGCATTCACGCACTTATCACACCTTTGGGCGATGGCTTTCATCTCGAATTTTTTGTCAAACCTTTTCGTGAATTTCCGCCATATTTCAAACCCGGAAAAGGTAACGAATCAGTCATCGCCGACATCGAAAATGTGCGGACACGAACGAAACGTAATTTGGCAAATGAACGAATTTTACTCGATGAAATCGAAGAATCTTGTCCGTTTCTCGCCGAGTTTGAAAGCGGAAATTACGAGTGGGAACTGAAAGATGCTGAAGCCTGTTTGACGGCGATGATTGAACTTGAAACGCCGCGAAGTGAAAATAAATTAGTAATTGAATGGACGAAAGGTCAAAAACTCAAACTTCTCGGGAGCATTAATTTCGGCAATTTATCGATGAATGTCAAAGGCAATAATATGTGGTTTGATGTGACCGGCGAAGTTAAAATTAACGAAGATTTGGTTCTTTCGATGCAAGATTTGACTAAACTTTTAGGTAACAGCACGAACAATTTTGTTGAACTTTCTGATGGACAATTTGTTGCAATAACCGAAAAACTTCGCAAACATTTGCAGTCGCTTTCTGCTGTCATGGACGACAAAAATCGTCTTCATAATTTGCGAAGCGGAATTTTGGAAGAATTTTCTGAGGAGCTCGAAAATTTCAAGGCAGACAAGGCTTGGAAAGATCATTTAGAAAAACTCAAAGCCGTCAAAAACTTCGTTCCCGAATTGCCAGCAACCTTTGAAGCCGATCTTCGTCCGTATCAAGTTGAAGGTTTTGAATGGCTTTCAAGACTCGCAAATTGGGGCGTTGGAGCGTGTTTGGCGGACGATATGGGACTTGGTAAAACCTTGATGGCGTTGGCTGAATTGGTAGAAAGAGCCGAAAAAGGTGCTGCGTTAGTTGTTGCTCCGGTGAGCGTTTGTCGAAATTGGGTGAAAGAAGCGATGCGATTTGCTCCAACTTTAAATTTTCAGATTTTTGGTCTCGGCGATAGACGTGCGACGGTTGAAAGTCTCGGGAAATATGATGTTTTGGTGACGAGTTATAGTCTTTTGCAAGCCGAAGAAGAGCTTTTTACGAGCCAGAAATTTGCAACAATTGTTTTAGACGAGGCTCAGGCAATCAAAAACAGAAACACCAAACGTTCAAAAACCGTGATGGCTCTGCAAGGCGATTTTAGACTAATTACGACCGGAACGCCGATTGAAAATCACTTGGGCGAACTATGGAATTTGTTTAACTTTATCAATCCGGGCTTGCTTGGAAGTCACGAGTTTTTCAACACAAAATTTGCCTCGCCGATTGAAAAAGATAAGGACGATGATGCCCGTAAAACATTGCAAAGATTGATAAAACCTTTTACTTTGCGACGACGTAAGAATCAAGTTTTAGACGATTTACCTGCAAAAACCGAAATAGTTTTGACAGTCGAAATGTCGGAAGAAGAACGTGCATTTTACGAATCACTTCGTCGCGACGCTTTGCAAAAAATTGAAGCATCCAGTGGTGAAGCAAAAGACAAACGCTTCCAAATTTTAGCTGAATTAACACGTTTGAGATTGGCTTGTTGTCATCCGAAACTGGTCAACGAAAACATTCCATTAGGCAGCAGTAAACTTGATTTATTTGGTGAAACACTCGATGAATTATTGGAAAATAAACACAAAGCCTTGGTGTTTAGCCAATTCGTAAAACATCTCAAAATTATAGAAACCTATCTCAAAGAAAAGGGAATTATTTATCATTATCTCGATGGAAGCACGCCCGCACACATTCGTCAGGAGCGAATTGATGATTTCCAACGCGGCAATGGCGAAGTCTTTCTGATTAGTTTGAAAGCTGGCGGAACTGGGCTGAATTTGACGGCGGCTGATTACGTGATTCATCTTGATCCGTGGTGGAATCCTGCAGTCGAAGATCAGGCGACAGACCGCGTTCATCGCATCGGACAGCAACGTCCCGTGACTGTATATCGTTTAGTTACAGAAAATACGGTTGAGGAAAAAATTCTAAAACTCCACGAAACGAAACGTGATTTGGCTGATAGTTTGCTCGACGGAACTGATTCGAGCAGCAAAATGTCGGCGAGTGATTTGTTGGCTTTGATTAGCGAAATGTAATTGATTGATAACAACAATTATTTACTTTCTGTTGACAAAATTGTTGACAATTCTAACCACAAGCGATAATTTATTTTTGGAGAATTAAATATGCAAAGCGTAAATGTGCGAATTAGTTCAAATAGTTATCAGGTTCTGAAAACTTTGTCGCTAGAAAAAGGGCAAACGATGCAAAGTTTAATCGACCAAGCACTCGAAGATTTGCGTAGAAGAAAGATGCTTGAAGCGACAAATGAAGCGTTTGCAACACTCAAGGCTGATAAAACCTTATGGAACGAAGAGCTTGCTGAACGTAAACTTTGGGAAAATACTCTCGCGGATGGAGCTGAAAACGAATGATAAACGCCTCACGCGGAGAAATTTGGTTGGTCAGTCTTGACCCAACACAAGGACGAGAGCAAGCTGGCACTCGTCCTTTTTTGGTCATTTCGGTTGATTTATTTAATCACGGAGCGGCGGAATTAGTAGTCGGAATTCCAGTTACATCAAAAGCAAAAGGTATTCCGCTTCACGTAGAAATTGTTCCGCCAGAAGGTGGTTTGGCGTTGACGAGTTTTGCGAAATGCGAAGATATCCGTTCGATTTCTATGTCACGTATGAAGAAAAGATTAGGTAAAGTTTCACCGCAAATCATTGAAAAAATTGAAGATAAATTAAAAGTTTTATTGGGATTGTAAAAATTATGATGGAGATTCGTGAAATCAATCCAAACGAGTATTGCTTTTTGAAGGAAATGCTTTATGAAGCTATTTATTTTCCTGCCGGAAGTGAGAAGTTGCCGTTTTCAATCGTGGATGAACCATCGTTGTCAAAATATTTTGAAAGTTTCGGTCAAAAAGGCGATTTTGCCTATGTTTTATCTGATAAAACTGAATTGGTTGGAGCAATTTGGAGTCGTTTATTTACTGAAGACAAAGTGGGTTACGGATTTGTGGACACTGAAACACCGGAATTTAGTATTGCAATCACTGAGCGTTTTCGAAATCAAGGTTTTGGTGTTTTAATGATTCAAAAGTTAATTGAAAAGCTGAAATCCGAAGGTTTTGAGAAGTTATCCTTAAGTGTTGATAAACGAAATGCTGTTGTAAGACTTTATGAGCGGCTTGGTTTTGAGGTTTTTGCCGAAGCCGGAACATCTTACACAATGTTGAAAAAACTATGACTGAAACTATTGAGCATCCAGACGGGCGAATCGAATTGCAAGCCGACGCATTGAAGTCAATCAAAAATTCGCCGCTTTACAACGAAGATTTGGCACCTGTTCCAATCGGTGAACGCAATTGGACGACTTATAATTACGCCGCATTGTGGATTTCGATGGCACATTGCATTCCCACGTATATGCTCGCTTCGGGCTTGATTTCGGCGGGAATGAATTGGTGGCAGGCGTTGTTGACAATTCTTTTGGGCAACATAATCGTCCTCGCACCAATCTTGCTAAACTCCCACGCCGGAACAAAATATGGCATTCCGTTTCCAGTGTTTGCACGTTCGAGCTACGGCACGATTGGCTCGAATTTTCCGGCGATTATGCGGGCGATTGTCGGTTGCGGTTGGTTTGGAATTAACGCGTGGATTGGCGGGCAGGCTTTGCAAACTTTGTTCGGCTCGATAATCCCTAACTGGTCAACGATGTTTGGCGACAAAATCGGCGGTCATTATCCGACCGAATGGATTTCGTTTTTGCTGTTTTGGGCGTTAAATATCGCGGTTGTCTATCGTGGAATGAATCTCCTACGACACGTCGAAAATTGGGCAGCACCGTTTGTTTTGATAATGACGGCGTTGCTTTTGGCGTGGATTGTGTGGGCGGCGGGCGGTTTCGGGAAACTGCTCGAAGACCACGGAAAGTTTCACACATTCGGCGAATTTTTCCCAGTTTTTATTCCGAGTTTAACCGCAATGATCGGCTTTTGGGCAACGCTAAGTTTAAATATGCCTGATTTTACGCGATTCGGTAAATCGCAGAAAGAGCAAACAATCGGACAAGTCGTTGCATTGCCAACAACGATGGTTATTTTTGCTGCGATGGGAATTATTATCACATCTGCCGCGTTGGTCGTTTTTCCGAATATGGATGCGAAAGATTCTTGGGATCCGGTGAAATTAGTCGGTCAATTTTCGCAACCCGTAGTCGTCGCAATCTCAATGTTCACAATAGTTATCGCAACTTTGTCGGTTAATATCGCGGCAAATGTTGTTTCGCCCGCGAATGATTTTGCGAACGCTTTTCCAAAATGGATTTCGTTCCGAACTGGCGGTTTAATCACAGGAATTATCGGTATTTTGATGCAACCATGGAAACTTCTCGCTGATCCGAGCGGTTATATTTTCTCGTGGTTGCTCGGTTATTCAGGCGGATTAGGAGCAATTGCGGGCGTGATGATTGCCGATTATTGGCTGGTGCGAAACAAGAATTTGAATCTCGCTGATTTGTATCGAACGAAGGGAATTTACGGCGGTTGGAATTGGCGAGCGGTTGTCGCAACTCTTTTGGGATGCTTCTTCGCATGGATTGGGTTGATTTATGAGCCGCTCAAAGGTTTATATGATTACGCTTGGTTTGTCGGATTTGGCGTTGCTGCTCTTGTGCATTTCGGGTTGATGAAGGCGTTTCCGGCGAAGAATGATTTTGCCACAGATGCACACGAATAAAAGCAAGATAAATACAGGATAAGAAAAATATGAGTGAGAAAAGTGAGTTGTTGAAATCTTTGTTTGCTCAAGACGTTAATCAAGATAAAATTAACGATATAACCGAGAAAATTATTGGTTGTGCTTATAAGGTTATGAATGAACTTGGTTGTGGTTTTCTTGAAAAAGTCTATGAAAACGCTTTGGCTTACGAGATTAGAAAACTCGGAATGAAGGTTGAACAACAAAGTAAAATAAAAGTGCTTTACGATGAGATAGAAGTTGGATTTTATGAGCCTGATTTATTAGTTGATAATTTGGTAGTAGTTGAATTAAAAACAGTTACAAGTTTAGAAAATATTCACAAAGCACAGTGTTTAAATTATTTGAAAGCAACAAGAATGAAAGTTTGTTTGTTGATAAACTTCGGAAATCCGAAAGTTGAAGTAAAACGATTTGCTCTTTGAGAAGAGTTTAGCCACAGATTCACACAGATAAATACAGGATAAAAGCGAGATAAGAAATAAAAAAATGATTTAGTAAATCTTGCTATTTTTTCTCTTTTATCCATTCTTAATCCGCTTTTATCCGTGTGCATCTGTGGTAAAAAAAATATTATGAAATACGAAACAGTTAAAAATTATTATAACGGCGGATTCGTCTTCAGCGATGCAAGTGTAACATTAGATGTAGTGTCGCCGATTGACGGAATTCTTTTGTCGAAAGTTCCGATGTCAACGATTGACGAGTTAAACAAAGCGGTCGAATCCGCCAAAAATGCGTTTGAAAGTTGGAGCAAAACTCCGATTAAAGAACGAGTTCAAGTGTTTTTTCGCTATCGAAGTTTGCTTGAAAAACATCTTGACGAATTGACGAAACTTGTCTCCGAAGAGAACGGTAAAACTTACGATGAAGCGAAAGCCGAAGTCGAAAAATCAATTGAACTGACCGAGTTTGCGTGTTCTATGCCGCAGCTTATTTCGGGCGAGATTTTGGAAGTTTCGCGTGGCGTTGAATGCCGCACGGATCGTTTTCCGGTCGGCGTGGTCGCGTCAATCGTGCCGTTTAATTTTCCACTGATGGTGCCGAATTGGACGATGCCGAACGCACTCGTTTTGGGCAATACGATGATTATGAAGCCTTCGGAACTCGTGCCTTTGTCGTGTTTGCGAATGGCAGAATTGCTCCAAGAAGCTGGTTTGCCCAACGGCGTGTTTAACATTATCAACGGCGGAAAATCAATCGTTGAAGGCATTTGCAGTCATCCCGATATTGCGGCGGTGAGCTTTGTCGGTTCAACCAAAGTTGCGAAATTGGTCTATCAGCAAAGCACGGCAACTTTGAAATCGTGCGTCTCTCTCGGCGGTGCGAAAAATCATTTATTTGTCTTGCCCGACGCGAACCCGACAATGACGGCGACAAATGTTACCGCTTCAATGTCGGGCTGTGCGGGACAGCGTTGTATGGCGGCTTCGGCAATGTTGGCGGTCGGAAATGTGTCGCCGATTATTGACCAAATTTGCGTTGAATCGCGTAAAATTGTCGCGGGAAAAAATCTTGGTGCGGTGATTTCAAAAGCTGCGAAGGAACGCATCGAAAAATATATTACCGAAGCCGAAACGCAAGGTGCAAAAATCTTGGTTGACGGGAGAAACGCTGTTGTTGAAGGCAAAGAAAACGGCAGTTATGTCGGTGCAACTGTGATCGATTTTGTCACGCCCGAAATGTCCGTCGCCACCGAAGAGATTTTCGGACCTGTTATTTCAATCATCCGCACGAACACTTTGGACGAAGCAATCGCCATCGAAAACGCGAATCCATACGGCAATGCGGCATCGGTTTTCACGCAATCCGGCGGACTCGCCCGTTATGTGATGGAACACGCAAGTGCGGGAATGATTGGGGTTAACATCGGCGTTCCGGTTCCGCGTGAACCATTTTCATTCGGCGGCTGGAACGAATCGCGTTTCGGTGCCGGCGATATTACAGGTAAAAGCTCGATTGAATTTTGGACGAAATTGAAGAAAACAACGATTAAATGGAATCCAGAAGCTGGCGTGAATTGGATGTCGTAGGGAGATTTGGGATCAGTTTTAATTACAAGAGTTTTCGATGACCTCAAAATTATTAACTTAGGAGAAATTTTATGATTCAATGTGCGAAGTGTGGAGTCGCAAATGCTGTGGATGCAAGGTTTTGTAATAGTTGCGGAAATAGTTTTCCAATTCCTCAACCTACGATGTCAACCAAAAATAAAAGCAATTTAACAGCAATTTTGATTGTTGTTGGATGTGTTTTTGGTTCTTGTGTGTTGTGCGGAATTGTTGGAGGAATTAAGGAAGCAATAAATCCAAGCAATAAGAATGTAGTTCAAACAAATGCAAATAATGTTCTAAATCAAGCAAACACAACGCCTGTTCCAACTGCTACGCCAATTTCTTTTGAAGACCTAAAGAAGCAGACAGCAACACTTTTAAAATTTGAAAAAGCAGAATATAAAAGTGATGATTTAAAACAGTTCGATGATGTTTTGAATCCTCTAAAAACAATTTCAAAAGATTCACCAAATTATAAAGAAGCACAAAAACTTATTAAATCGCTGATTGATAAATCTTCCGTTATTGGTGCAGAAATACTTGTTTTGGGCGAAAAGCCTAATGAAGGTGATCTTCATGTTGCCTTTAATCAGTATCTTAGGTCTCGATTAAACGATTATGATTCTAGCGAATATGTTGACTATACTCCAGCAATAAAAGTTAAAATTAAGAATGAACCATTTTGGATGAGCATTCTAAAATTGCGTGCTAAGAATGGTTTTGGGGCGTATGTTGTAAGAGATATTAAAATGTATTTACGGAATAAGAAAGTAGTAGTTGCTGACGGACTTTAAAGACTATTTCAACCTATGGATTCCATCATCACAAATGAATACGCCGAGTTTATTGAAGCTCTGAAAAAAGATATTCAGCGCTCACAAGTTAAGGCGGCTTTGGCTGTTAATCGTGAACTCGTTTTGCTTTATTGGCGAATTGGTAACGGTATTTTAGACAAGCAAAAAGAACTTGGTTGGGGAGCAAAAGTTGTCGAACAGATTTCTTTGGATTTACGTTTGGCGTTTCCTTTGATAAAGGGTTTTTCTCGCACTAACTTGTTGTATATGCGGAGTTTTGCGAATAATTATCCCGATGAATCAATTGTCCAACAGCTTGTTGGACAAATTCCGTGGGGACATATTGTTCGCATTCTCGACAAAGTTAAGAACGAAATCGAACGCGAATTTTACATCCGCAAAACAATCGAAAACGGCTGGAGTCGTGATGTTTTGGAGATACAAATTGGCACAGGTTTGCATTTGCGACAAGGCAACGCCATTACAAATTTTGAATTGACGATGCCGAAACCGCAGTCAGATTTGGCACAACAACTTTTGAAAAGCCCTTATAATTTTGACTTTCTCGGGCTAACGGACGAAGCAAACGAACGCGATATTGAGCAAGCAATGACGCGACATATTCGCGATTATTTGCTCGAATTGGGCGTTGGATTTGCATTTGTCGGCAATCAATATCGTCTGGAAGTTGGTGGCGACGAGTTTTTTATTGACCAACTTTTTTATCATTTGAAACTGCGTTGTTACTTCGTTTTAGAATTGAAAGCCGGGAAATTTAAGCCGGAATATGTTGGAAAATTAAATTTTTACTTGTCATCGGTGGATAGTTTATTGCTTGAGGAAGGCGATAAACCTAGTGTCGGCTTGATTTTATGTCGCGAAGAAAATCAAACGGTAATCGAATATGCATTAAGAGATGTAACGAAATCAATCGGTGTTTCAAGTTATGAATTGACCAAAATTTTACCTGTAAATCTACGCGGCAGTTTGCCGTCAATCGAAGAAATCGAAGCAGAGTTAAGCCATTATGAAAACAAAAATTAAAATCATCGCAATTTCTACATTTGCACTTTTCGCGTTAGTTTTTTTAGCACCGAAAAGCGAGATGCAAACTAAGGACGAAACTGCCGGGCAGAAGTTCAAAAGTATCAAGGTTTTAAACGATATGCCTGCCGATCAGATGGGTAAAGTGATGAATATGATGTCCGCGAGTTTGGGAGTAAACTGTGCGTTTTGCCATACTTCCAACGATGGCGATTATGAAAAAGAGGGAATTGAACACAAAGATATTGCTCGCAAAATGTTGAAAATGACGTTTGATTTGAACAAAAGTTATTTCGACGGTCGCCCGGAAATCAATTGCAATTCGTGTCATAACGGCAAATCTCACCCGCAACCTTCGTTTCCTTTAATTCCTGCGAAAGTTGCCGAAGAACGCCCAAAACAGCCTGAAAAGAAGCCGACAATCGAGGAAATTTTGGCGAAATATGAAACAGCTTTGGGCGGCAAATCGAATTTAGCTAAAGTTACTTCTCGATATATTAAAGCTCAACGAATCGAGCCTGATAACAAGACAATCGAAGCCGAAGAACTTTGGCAAAAAGGTGATAAACTATCAATTCAAACAACTTATCCGTCAAAGCAATATGGCGATTACATTCTGAAAGAAATTTTTGACGGCACGAATGCGGTAAAATTTGGCAACGGTTCTAAAATTGATTTGAAAGCCGATGAAGTTGAACAAATTAAACGAGATGCACAGTTTTTTGCGAACCCGAATTTGAAGCCGATTTACGCCAAACTCGAAGTTCGAGCTTTTGATAAATTGGACGGCAAAGATGTCTGGATTATCCAAGCAACAACCACCGATACTAAGCGTGAACGATTGTTTTTTGATGCTGCAACAGGTCTGCTCGTCCGCCGTTCGGCTTCAACGCAGACGGTTTTAGGCAATCACGTTTTTCAAGTTGATTACCAAGATTATAAAGACTTCGGCGGCGTAAAATTACCGACAACGATTAAATACGCAATGCCGCAAATCTATTGGACACGGAAGATTTTGGATGTGAAGAATAATGTAAGTGTTGATGATAAACACTTTTTGAAGTGAAATTACCTAAATTCAACTAAGTTTTTATGATAAAGTAAGGGCATTATGGAAATACAAGTTTTAGAAGGCACTTGGGAAGAAATAACGCGACAAGCGAGCCGTTTAGTCGGTCGAAAAGTTCGCGTCACGATTCTTGATGATGAACAAATTGAAAATCCAAAACCGAATTTTGGGATGTTGGAAGCACTTCGCAAAGTTGCCGAAAGACAGAAGAATATGCGTGAAACAGGCGGCGAAAGCAGCGTAGATATTGTTCGCCGCGGACGTGCGGGAGAAATGTATGGCTACGATTCAAGTGAATAATCCTAACGCTATTGTCGTTGACGCAAGTATTCTTGTTTCAATCGCTTCCAAAGAAATCGGCACACATATTATTGCCGAAACCGCTTTTAACAATTACGCAAATAATGGTTGGGAATTTTTCGCTCCGAATGTAATTGTGGGCGAATTTATGTTTGCACTGTGTCAAAAATTTGCGTCAGGAATTTTAACTGAGGCGGAATATGAACAGTCAATAGAAATTTTTCTCGTTTTGATGAACAACATTTCGACCCAAACGAACGATATATTTTTGGTCAAAAGAGCAGTCGAAATTAGAGAAACTTACGGTTGCAGTCGCTCATCAGACAGCCTTTATATTGCACTTGCAGAAGATTTGTCAAAAAATCGAACGGTAGAATTACTCACCTTCGACAAAGGAATGATTAACCAATCAGCCAAAAACGCCCCAACGGTAACATTAAAATTTTTGTAAAATTTTGAGAATAAAACTATGTCAAGAATAATCAAATGCGGCTTAATTCAAGCCCACAATCACGCACCGACGGATGCACCTATTGCGGAAATAAAAAAATAAACGTGGAAAATAAATGAAGAAAAAACTGACAATCTGTTTGGTCGTGATTTTACTTCTTTTGGGAGTTACCTTTGCACTTTTCCAAATCAGCAACTCAAGAACATTTCAGTTTTTTGGTGAGATTTATCCGCGAATTGAAGCTTCTCAAAAAGCAGTTGCTTTAACATTTGACGATGGACCGACAAAGGCTCATACAGATGAGATTTTGGAGATATTGCGTGACGAAAATGTTAAGGCAACTTTTTATTTAATTGGTAATGAAATTGAGAGCAATCCGGGCGAGACAGAAAAGATGATTGCCGCCGGACACGAAATCGGAAACCATTCATTTAATCACGAAAGAATGGTCTTTGTTACGCCTGATTTTGTCAAAAACGAAGTTGAGAAAACAGACGAACTAATCAGAAAAGCAGGGTATCAAGGCGAAATTACTTTTCGTCCGCCGTATGGGAAAAAACTATTTGCTTTGCCGTGGTATCTTTCGGCAAATAATCGAAAATCAATTACTTGGGATGTTGAACCTGAGACGAACTTTCAAAAGGCGGATGATTTAATAAAACATACTTTGGACAATGCCCGAAACGGTTCTATAATTTTGCTCCACGTTATGTATGACAGTCGAACGGAATCAATGAAATCGGTTCGACCAATAATTAAAGGCTTGAAAGAAAAAGGTTTCGAGTTTAAGAAAGTATCGGATTTGATAGCTATAAAGCAATAAAATTTGGAGAAACTATGTCAAGAATAATAAAATGCGGCTTGATTCAAGCCCACAATCACGCACCGACGGATGCGACGATTGCGGAAACTAAAAAAATCAACAACGAAATTCAGTTGAAAATGGTTGACGATGCGGCGAAAAAAGGCGTAAACATGCTTTGTTTTCAAGAGATTTTTAATACGCCGTATTTTTGTGCAGAACAAACTACGCGTTGGTATGAAGCGGTGGAAAAAGTTCCCGACGGCGAAACCGTGCAAATGATGCAATCGGTTGCGAAAGAATACGGAATGGTTTTGATTGTCCCGATTTACGAGGAAGAAATGTCGGGCGTTTATTACAATACTGCCGCCGTGATTGATGCGGACGGCAAATATCTGGGCAAATACCGAAAGACACACATTCCGCACGTTGCTCCCGGATTTTGGGAAAAATTCTATTTTCGCCCCGGAAATCTCGGTTATCCGTGTTTTGATACGGCGTTTGCGAGAATCGGCGTTTACATTTGCTACGACCGACATTTTCCCGAAGGTGCGAGAGCTTTGGGGTTAAACGGTGCGGAAATTATCTTTAATCCGTCGGCAACCGTTGCGGGACTTTCGGAATATCTTTGGAAATTGGAACAGCCCGCACACGCCGTGGCGAACGGATATTTTGTCGGAGCAATTAACCGCGTTGGCACGGAAGCACCTTGGAATATAGGCGAATTCTACGGTCAAAGCTATTTCTGCGATCCACGCGGACAAATGCTCGCCGTCGGCACACGCGACCAAGACGAATTAATCGTTGCGGATTTGAATATGGATTTGATTAAAGAAGTCCGCAACACCTGGCAATTTTTTAGGGATAGACGACCTGACGCTTACGGAAGTTTGGTAGAAGGTTAAAAATTATGCAATTTGAATGGAATCCGGCAAAAGCCAAAGCGAATCTAAAAAAACACGGAGTCAGTTTTGAAGAAGCGAAAACTGTTTTCGGAGATTTTTTGGCACGGGTTTTTGATGACGATGAGCATTCGTTTGACGAAAAGCGAAACGGTATTGTTGGACATTCTACAAAAAACCGTCTTTTGATAATCAGTTATACCGAAAAAGACAATGATACAATCAGAATTATTAGTGCAAGAGAAACAACGCCAAGAGAAAGGAGAAAATACGAAGATGGAAATGGATAAAAACGATGAACTTTTGCCAGAATATGATTTGGATTATAAACAATCCAAGCCTAATCGTTTTGCTTCAAAATATCAACAAATGCAACGAACGGTTGTTTTGGATAACGACATCGCGGACAAATTTCCAAGTGCCGAATCGGTCAATGAAGCTCTGCGATTTTTGGTTCGAGTTACACAAGAAAATCAGCCTGTTGCGGGCAAATAGAAAAATGACTTGGAAGGATGAAATAGTTGAAGAAGTTCGCAAGATTCGTGATGAACACGCGGCAAAATTTAATTACGATATTTCAGCAATCTGTGCTGATATTCGTCAAAAACAAATTGAAAGTGGTCGTAACGTTGTTGTTAATAAAATGAAATTTGTGAAAGATTTAGTGGAAAAACCCGATATTTTGCGAGTTGCATAAATATAACAATTGTCAGTTTTTAGAGATCGCAGACCTGATGCTTATGGAAGTTTGGTGGATGATTAAAAATAAGGAGACCAAATGACAAATAATATTCTTCGGGTATGTCATGCGTTTATGCTGATATTGATTGTCGCATTTATCGGTTTGATGGTTTACAAATATTTTGTAAATGGTTTCTTAGATTGGAGTTATAGCTATCCAATTATTGGTTTGGCATTCATGTATTTGCTTACCAGAGCTGGCTTAAAGCAAAAGTAAAAGATTGATTTATGACAGATTGCTTAAACTGCGACAACAATTTTGAAGGTCTTTTCTGCAACCTTTGCGGACAAAAAGCGGCAACTCATCGCTTTACGATGCACGAATGGCTGCACGAAATTCCGCACAGCATTTTGCACGTTGACAGCGGTTTTTTCCTGACGATGAAGACTTTGTTTCTGCGTCCGGGCGATGCGGTTCGTGAATTTCTGCAAGGTAAACGTAAACTTTTGTTCAGTCCTTTCTTGTATGTGCTGATTTTGTGCGGAGTTTATGTGGTTGTTACTCATTTCTTCGGGAAAGATGAAAAAGTAATTGAAGTTACAAATATTTCTAATGCAAACGAGTATATTTCCGAGCATTATTATAAGATTTGGGCAATCGTATCCGTGATTCCTTTGGCGGTCGGGTCATATTTTGCTTATTTCAAATCGGGTTATAATTTTGCCGAACATTTGGTTTTTAATGCCTATTTGATGGGGCAACTCGTAATTGCAGATATAATCTTAGTCTTAATCTCGGCAACGACTTTTGACGAAAATTATTCACTGGTGTTTAAATCTTTAGAATTTATTATTAAATTTCCATTTTGGTTTTGGATGATTTGGCAATTTTTCAAACCTCGTAAATGGTATTGGGGAATTCTGCAATTCATTCTCTTTTTGATACTTGCAAGCATCGCAACTTTCATTCTATTAACTCCGTTCGGATTTTATGTGTTGAAGATGAAAGGCTCGCATTAGTTTTTGCAGTTTTTTGAACCGAATACTAATGTGAAAGTTTTGATGAAATAAGTTGCGGATGATTATGGAAGTTTGTAGAGACTTAGGAACAGTAATATAAGGAGATGCGATATGTTTTTTGAAATTAAAGAAGGTAATTTACGTTTACAATTTGGGCAAAGACAATTTGTCCACTTTGTTATTGTAGTTATATTTACATTTTTGTCGTTCAGTCAAAATTCTGCCCAACCTCGTAATGGCGGTTGTGGAAAAGGTTGCCAAGAAGCACGAAGGAAATTAGTAGAACTTAGAAACGTAGAAATTTTGAAGTTGACGGAAACACTAAAAATAAAACCTGATAATGTCGATTTATATTATCAACGAGGTCAAATATACTTCGGCATTATTTTTGAGATTAAGGGGAATATTTATCATCTGAATCCCGATAGAAAAGCCTATTATTTTGATGTAATTGCCAAAGCACTGGCAGATTTTACCAAGGTGATTAATCTTTCACCCAAAGCTGAATATTACGAAAAACGCGGCAGAATTTACACCTATCTTTGGAGAGGTGAAGCGTCTGAATTCGATTCTAGACGTTATGATCCGCAAATTTCAGATGAAAAGAGTCTTGAAAAAATTTATAAAATCTTTCTGAATAATGACAATTTTAATGCGGCTGAAGCGGATTTTCTTACAGCAGTTAAACTAAGTTCTGACAATGTTAGTTCATTAAGTTTATTTCATCAACCATTAGCAAATTTGCGAATTAGCAGAGCAGACTATCTTGGCAGAATGAGCGATAAGTACACCCTAAGCTTGATTAAAAATACAAAAACCGCCGATATTATTCTTGATGATATAAATTTTTACATAGAAGTTACAAAGAAATACGAAAATCCTGATTGGCGGAAAAGCATTCTCCGTCTTAATCTCATCCTTAAAGCTGAAATTGCCGGAAACTTAGGACGCGATGATATTGCTTTAGAAGCACTCAACGAAGCAACAAAATTCTTGGATGAAACAAAATCCGGTTTATGTTCTATTTACGGAATGCGAGCCAAATTCAACTTCGACAATCAAAAATATGACCTGGTAATTCAAGATGTCAATCTCGCAACCGAATTAGATTCTTGGAATTGTATATCGCTGATTGAGATTCGAGGTGACTCTTATAAAAACCGGGGTAATATCAAAAATGCAATTGATGATTACTCAGCCGTGATAGATTCAAAAAGATGGTCTTCTGATGTGAGAGTTTATAGGAAACGCGGCAATATCTATCTTCAATTGAAGGATTTCAATAGAGCTGTCTTGGATTTTACAAACGTAATACGGAATGGCTCAATATGCCCTCAAGACTATAACTTAAGAGCGAAAGTTTATCGTTTGATTGGTAATGAAAAAGAGGCTTTAGAAGATGAAAAAATAGCATTGACTTTTCTTAAAAGATTAGACGAGAATCAACAATCTGCTTGCTCTGAACATAGCTACAAATAAATTATGAACAAGTTTTCAAAATATACATGCGTCGTCTTTCTGTTTTGCATCTTTACCACCTCCGTTTTTGCTCAAACATCGCAAAAGATCGAGCAGGAACTTGTCAAACTTTACGCTAAAGTCAACGATAATTCGGGTTACAAAAGTGATACCGACAACGATTTGCTGACAAAAGCGAACGATGATTTTAAGGCGAAAATGTTGAAATATACAAAAGTCGCCGCCACGTTGAAATACAAATTCGACAAATTGGACAAAGAAATTACGATTACGACATCGGAAGACGGCAAGTTTCGGGCGTATTCGTGGGACAGATTAGATGGCGGAACGATGCACTTTTTTGAAACCGTTTATCAATTTCAGGCTAAAGACGGCAAAGTTTATTCAACCGGCGTCGAAACGGAAGAAGGCAATGCGGGCGGTTTTGTTCACGATATTTTTAGCGTTGAGACAAAACTCGGCAGTGTTTATTTGGTTTGCAGTTTGGCAATCGGTTCAACGCAAGATCGTTATGAAGGTGTCGGTTTATTCAGAATTGACGGCAACAAGTTGAACGATAGCGTAAAACTTTTTAAAACCAAATTGGGCTTAACTAACTCAATCGGCTTTGGTTACAACTTTTTCTCGGTTCTCGATAAAAAGAAGAACTCTGATGATTTGATTCTTTTCGACAAGAGAACAAAAGTTCTTAGAATTCCCGTTGTGATTGAAACCGAAAAATTTCAAAACGGAGAAGTTACCGGTAAATTTATCAGCTACAAATTCAACGGCACATATTTTGTAAAATCAAACTAATTTTTATGACCGAAATTACACACAAACAAATCGAACAAAACTTCGCGGAAATTCATCCGTTAATGATGCAATCAGAAGCACTTTTGGAAGCAAATCGTTGTCTGTATTGCTACGACGCACCTTGCACGTATGCTTGCCCGACGCATATTGACGTGCCGAATTTTATCAAAAAAATCGCTTCGGGGAATCTGCACGGTTCGGCGAAAACGATTTTTGACGCAAATCCGATTGGCAGTTCGTGTGCGAAAGTTTGTCCGGTCGAAGTTTTGTGCGAAGGTGCGTGCGTCGAAAAAACCTTGGTCAAAAAGCCGATTGAGATTGGCAGATTGCAACGCTACGCGACCGAACACGCTCTGCAATCGGGCAAAACTTTGTTTGAAAAAGGTGAGCCGAACGGCAAATCAGTCGGGATTATCGGTTCGGGTCCCGCCGGTTTATCGTGTGCAACTTATTTAGCCCGTTTGGGTTACGCCGTTACCGTTTACGAAAAACGCGAACTTGCCGGCGGTTTAGACACCTACGGAATGGCGGAATATAAGATGACAACGGCACATTCGCTGGCAGAAGTTAAATTGGTCGAAAAACTCGGAGTTGAGTTTAAGTTAAATACCGAAATTACAAACTTCGATGAATTGTCGGGCAAACACGACGCTGTTTTTCTCGCCGTCGGATTAGGTAAAACCAATCAACTCAACATTTCGGGCGAAGACAAAGACGGCGTAATGGACGCTTTGCACTTTATCGAATCAATCAAAACTCGTGATTGGAATGCGGTTCCAATCGGCAAAACTGTCGCTGTAATCGGTGCAGGGAATACGGCGATTGATGCCGTTACGCAAGCCAAAAGATTAGGTGCTGAAAAAGCAATTTTGGTTTATCGCCGAACCGAAAAAGATGCTCCGGCTTACGATTACGAGATTGATTTGGCGAAAAGCGACGCAATCGAATTTGCGTGGGAAACTACGCCGATCGAGATTCTAGGCAACGGCAGCGTAACAGGTTTGAAGTGCAAAAAAGCCGACGGCACAGAGTTTGAAATCGCGTGCGAGATGGTCATCAAAGCAATCGGACAACAAAAACAAGTCGAATTTCTGCAACAACTTGGATTAAATATAGATGAAAAAGGTCGCGTTGCCGTCAACGAAAATATGCAAACCTCGAACCCGAAAATCTTCGCGGGCGGCGATTGCGTGAATGGTGGTGCAGAAGCAGTTGACGCGGCTCAAATGGGCAAAAAAGCTGCGAGCGGAATTCACGAAAGTTTGTTTGGCGAGAAAGTGAGTTTCGCTGGACTTTCGTGAAATATCTTGATTTGTATAGATATGTCGGTATAATTGAAGATGGAATTTGAATGGAATATTCATAAAGCAAAGTTAAACGAGCGAAAGCACGGCGTGAGTTTCGATGAAGCTGCCGAGGCATTTTATGACGAAAACGCCGTAGAACTTTTCGACGAATTGAATTCAGATGAAGAAATTCGTTATCAAATTGTTGGTAATTCCAATACACGATTGATTTTTGTCGCATACACAGAGCGTGATGAGAAAATTCGTATTATCTCTGCAAGAAAGGCAAATGCAAGACATATAAGGATTTACAATGAACAAAACAGCTAAAAATCTAACATTTACCGTAACCGAAGAAGAATATAAAACAGAACTCGCTGAAGGTTTAACCGAAGATGAAGTAATGAAACCCGGAACATACAAAGTTCGCAAATCGCCTTGGGCGGCAAAACTCAAAAACAGCAAGCGAATAAAGGTTTCAATTTATCTGGAAGACGAAGTATTAACCTATTTCCGCCAACGTGCTGAACAACCAAACGCCGCACCGTATCAAACGCAGATCAACAGCGAATTGCGAAAAATTATGGAAGCCGATTCGCTAGGGAAAACGAGTTTGGATAAGAGCATTTTGGATGATACGGAATTTTTGAAGGCTTTGAAGGAAAAATTGGAAACTGTTTAATCATTTTAAGAATGTAAAATTATGAGTGACGAATTGAGTATTATCAACAATAAACTACCAGATTTGGACAATAACAATTCAGACAAATTAGTCCGCATAAGCGGTTTGATTCTAAACAACGTTCCTGTTGTTGGCTCAATTCTGACTGAGGTTTTCAAAAGCATTATTCCTAATCAAAAAGAAGAACGGGTTGGCATTTTTGTTGAGGTTTTAGCAGAAAAACTTAAATATGTTGACGAAGATATTTTAAACCTAAAAATGAAATCGGAAGAATTTACAGACCTTTTGGAAGATGCGATACCGCAAGCCGCTCGTGCAATGAATAAAGACCGTCAAAATTACATAGCATCGGCACTAAAAAATAGTTTAACCAATGAACAACTTGAACACATCGAAAAAAAGAAACTTCTTCAACTATTAAATGAATTAAATGACGCAGAAATTCTTTTTCTTCATTATCTAAATTTGGAAGCGAGCCAGATTGCCCAGAAAGATAGACTTCAATTTGCTGTCCGACATTTTTATCTTTTTGATGAATATGATGATAGAGAAAAGCAGAAGACTGATGCTGATTTAAGAAATAAATCTGCATTACGAAAAAGCTATTTATCAAAATTAGAAGAAATTGGTTTGGCTCGGATTAGCACACCAGGGAAACCTGTTTTCACGCCGTGGATCTCTCGTAATGCTTCAAAATTGCATCAAATAACTTCAGTTTCGAGTGGGAATTTACGTATTACGAGATTAGGTTCACTCTTTCTTTACAACATTGATTTAATTGAAAAAGAACAAGTTACAACATTTTAGGTGTGAGTTCACAAAAATTTATGGCAGGTCTAAAAACAAATTTCGCAAGAATCGAATCGCCGAATTGTAATCATAAAAAATGAGTCAAACATTCAATGTTTATTGCGATGAAAGCAGTCATTTAGAGAACGACCGACAAAGCGTGATGGTTTTGGGTGCGGTTTGGTGTCCGCTTGAAAAAGTGCGTGAAATTTCAATGCGATTGCGTGAAATTAAAGAACGCAACGGACTAAAACCGTTTGCAGAAATTAAATGGACAAAAGTTTCGCCGGCTAAACAACAATTTTATTTTGATATTCTTGATTACTTTTTTGATGATGACGACTTACATTTTCGGGCTTTGGTAATTCCCGATAAATCGAAACTGCGTCATTCGGATTTTTCGCAAACTCACGATGATTGGTATTACAAAATGTATTTTTCGATGCTCAAGGTTATGCTTGAGCCGAATTCGGTTTATCGGATTTATCTTGATATAAAAGATACTCGAAGCGAAAATAAAATAAAGAAACTTCACGAATTTTTATGCAATCACGTTCAAGATTCCGAACGTCGAATTGTTGAAAAATTGCAAAGCGTCCGTTCGCACGAAGTTTCGATTTTGCAGTTGTCCGATTTACTTATCGGTGCCGTAAATTATGCAAATCGTAATTTACAAACAAGTGAGGCAAAACTTAAATTCGTTCAACGTCTGCGTGAACGTTCGCATTATGATTTAACTCGTTCGACATTACCGCGTGAATCGAAAGTGAATATTTCTGTTTGGAAAGCTCAAGAGGGCGGTGAATAAATTATGCCCGATTGGTTGCCCTCACTTATTCGTTATGCCGATTTCGGCGGCGATTCGAGTAAATTTATCGAAGCGGTTTACGCGAAATTTAAAGTTGATTTTTTAGATGATTTCAATCGGCGAAATTTGCAATTTGAAGGCGTTCCGCTGAGTTTGCGAAGACATCCTTTAGTTCGCGGAAAAGAAGCGTCATTTTGGCACTTGGTTTCGACAGGCAATATTGAAGAAGAAAGATTACTTGATTTTGATCGTTGCGAATGTATCGGTTGGGCAAAAGCAATACTCGATAACGCAGATGATTCGGCAATTAAACGTTGGGAAAATACTCGCGGAAGCAACACAAATATTTGTTTGTGGCTTGAAGCCGAAAATTATATGGTTGTCTTGGGAAAACGTAACGGCTACCTGCTTTTATTGACCGCGTATTTCGTTGAAGATTACAAACGAAAGAAACTGAATCGTGAGTATGAAGAATATATTTCGACTTTAAAAAGCTGAAACCGCCAACTTTCATTGACGGTATCGAATACTCCTTCTACAACTTGGTAGATGAGTTAATAAGAGAATACATCATGTAAACTCTTAACGTCAATAAAAAACTAACAAATTGTTAACAAAAACAGACAAATTGTTAGGTAGATATATTACGTCGGATTAATAAAAACTTATGGCAAATTTAGAAACAAATTTCGCAGGAATCGCATCGCCGAATCCTTTCTGGCTCGCCTCGGCACCGCCGACCAATATGGGTTCGATGGTTGAACGGGCGTTTGACGCGGGTTGGGGCGGAGCGGTTTGGAAGACTTTGGGCGAACCGATTACTAATGTTTCATCGCGTTTGGCGGCGATTGATTATGGCTCGACTCGGATGGCGGGTTTGAATAATATCGAGCTGATTACCGACCGTTCGCTTGAAATTAATCTCAAGGAAATGGCGGAGTGCAAAAAGAAATATCCGAAACACGCCGTGATTGCGTCGCTGATGGTTGAATCGAAAAAAGAAGCGTGGCAGGAAATTACCAAGCGGACGCAAGACACGGGTTGCGATGGTTTTGAACTCAATTTCGGTTGTCCGCACGGAATGTCTGAACGCGGAATGGGTGCGGCGATGGGGCAAGTTCCCGAATATACGAGTATGGTCACGGAATGGGTGAAGGAAGTTTCCGACATTCCCGTTATCGTCAAACTTACGCCGAATGTTACGCATATTGTTCCGCCGGGTCGTGCCGCACAAAAAGGCGGAGCGGACGCGGTTTCGTTAATCAATACAATAAATTCGGTTATCGGCGTTGATATCGATACGCTGATTCCGTATCCGAACGTCAACGGCAAAGCGGCTCACGGCGGATATTGCGGTCCGGCGGTGAAACCGATTGCGTTGAATATGTTGTCTGAATTAGCAAGAGATGCCGAATTCAACATTCCGATTTCGGGAATCGGCGGAATTTCAACGTGGCGTGATGCGGTCGAATTTTTGCTTTTGGGTGCCGGAAATGTCCAGGTTTGCACGGCGGTTATGCACTACGGTTATCGAATCGTCGAAGATATGATCGACGGTTTGAATAATTATTTGGACGATAAAGGCTATGAATCTGTCAACGATATTATCGGTTTATCGGTCAATCGAATGACGGATTGGGGAAATCTTGATCTGAATTACAAGGTTGTCGCCCGTGTTGATAACGAAAAATGTGTGAAATGTAATCTGTGTTATGTTGCTTGCGAAGACGGAGCTCATCAATGTTTTAGTTTTGACGATAATAAATTTCCCGTGGTTGACGAACACGAATGCGTCGGCTGTAACTTATGCGTTCTGGTTTGTCCTTCACCGGGAGCGGTTTCGATGGTGAGATTGGACGATGGTTCGAATCCGCAAAGTTGGAAACAGAGAATGGGGTAAATTATACAAAAACATATGAAATTAAAAGAGACAAAATTTTACGATTTTGTCTCTTTTGTTTTATTAAAAATTCCTATTGTCTTTATTTAATCGCAATGTTTTGTTAGTCTTATAGATAAATTTACAACCCCAAAAATACATAATTTGGAAAATAAAGATGACGAAAATTACATTTAAAAAACGTTTGCGATATTGGTTTGACAACAGTTTGTCACGCGGAACTGCGAGTTTGATTGCGTGGTTGGCGTTAATTACTTTAATCATGGTTTTGATTGCTTCTTCAATTTTGTATTTTACAAAACTTGCACCTGAGGCAGAAGATGCGGCAGTTTCGGTTGAAGAGCCTCTAGAAACTGGAAAAAAATTATCAGATCCAGAAGAAGATAAAATTAAAGTTGAAGAAGTTGCAGAAACTGAAAAACCAAAAGAGCCGGAAGGTTTTAGTTTTCCGGAAGCGGTTTGGCAAAGTTTGATGCGTTCGATGGATGCAGGTTCGGTTGCTGGCGATACTGGTTGGCTTTTTCGCGGTTTGATGTTGTTGGTAACTTTTGAAGGAATCTTTATCACAGTTTCGCTTATCTCAATTCTTTCCAGTGGTTTAGAAGCAAAACTTGAAGAACTACGCAAAGGTCGTTCGTTTGTTTGCGAAGAAAATCATACACTTATTTTGGGTTGGTCATCGCGAATTTTTCTTGTAATTTCAGAGCTTGCCGCGGCAAACGAAAACGCACCAAAACCGCGAGTCGTTGTTTTATCTGACAAAGATAAAGTTGAAATGGAAGATGAAATTCGTGAAAAAGTCGGCGACACTGGCAGAACAAAAGTAGTTTGTCGGTCGGGAAGTCCGATTGATTTAACTGATCTTGAGATTGTAAATCCACACGAAACTAAGTCGATTATTATTCTTTCTCCAGAGGAATTTGCTGATCCTGACGCACAAGTCATAAAAATGATTTTGGCTATTACAAATAATCCGAATCGGAGAAGCGATAAATATCATATTGTTGCAGAACTGCGTGATGCAAAAAATGTGGCTGTCGCAAAAATGGTCGGGAAAGATGAAGTTGAACTTATTTTAACTGAAGAATTAATTTCACGAATCACTGTCCAAACATCTCGTCAAACTGGTTTAAGTGTTGTTTACAAAGATCTTCTCGACTTTGGTGGCGATGAAATTTATTACAAATCAGAACCTAGTTTGGTTGGAAAAACATATGGCGAAGCGTTATCTGCATATCAAGATTGTTCATTAATTGGTGTTCAATCAAAAGGTGTAACGAAAGTTAACCCTGACAATCAAACTTTAATAAAAGAAGGCGACAACTTGGTAATTATTGCCTCAGATGATGATAAAATTCGAATCTTGGGAAATTCAAATCCACAAAATGAAAAAATTGTTAATGGAAAATCGCCAGCAGCTGAAACCGAGAGAAATTTGATTTTAGGTTGGAATCATAAGGGCGAAATTATTATTCGTGAGATGGATCAGTATGTTCAAAAAGGTTCTGAGTTGATTGTAGTTTCAGAATTTGTAGAAACTCAAGAAATTGTTGAAGAAATTGCAACTGAAATGAAAAATATGACAGTTTCTTTTGTTTTAGGCGACACAACAGACCGTCAATTTCTGGATAAAATGGAACTTCCAAGTTTTCAGCACATAATTTTGCTATGTTATGGTGATGACTTAGAAATGCAAGAAGCTGACTCAAAAACGTTGATGACATTGCTCCATCTACGCGATATTGAATCGAAAAAAGGCGAATCATATAGCGTTGTTTCTGAAATGCTTGATGTCAAAAATCGTGCTTTAGCTGAAATTGCGAAGGCAGATGATTTTATTGTCAGTGATGAATTGGCTGGACTTTTATTAACCCAAGTTGCTGAAAATAAACAGCTTGGAACTGTGTTCGACGATTTATTTGATGCAGATGGTTCTGAAATTTATCTGAAACCAGCTAGCGAGTATGTTTCGCTTGAGAATCCAATTAATTTCTACACCGTTTTAGAATCTGCCAAACAACGAAATGAGACCGCTATCGGATTTCGTATTGTTGCAGATTCAGATAATGCTGAAAAATCTTATGGAATTCGATTGAATCCGCTTAAGTCTGAGATGATTAAATTTAAGGCGGCAGATAAAATCATCGTTTTATCTGAAAGTTAGATTCGTTTGCTAATTGCTTTGTAAATAAGTTTGCAATAAAGTATGCGGAAATACATTTGATTGTATTTCTGCATTTTTTATTTTTAAATAACTGCAAGTTTTGGAAAACAAAGACGTTCATCAATTGGAAGATTTATTTTAAATCAATAAAATTGAGTAAATATATGAAAAAAACAACATCTTATCTGCTGATAATCGCAATTTATTTTAGTATGATTTCGCCACTTGGCATTTCTCTCGTTCGAGTTGCTGAGGCTCAAAAACGTGTTCCGGTAAAAACTATGAATCCTAATATTAATGGACTCGAATTTCGTTTAAGTGAAGGGCAAGAAGGTGCTGAAAACAGACAAGTTACGCCACCCGCAAGCGGCGACAAATTGTCTGAAATCGAAACTTCTGGGCTTCTAAAAAGGCTTCCACTAATCAAGGAAGACAAAAACGATAAACAAGATTTTTCCAAACGAATTGGTAGTTTACCAGCACCAAAAACCGGAAAAATAGTTCCTGTTAAGTTTCCGGCAGATGAAAGTCGAGCCGTAAATGTCGATAATGCCAAAACTCCATTGGAAGTATTACGTTATTCGCCGCAAGGCAATGTGCCAATTGTTTCAGATTTGAGCATTACATTTTCGCAGCCGATGGTTGCAGTTACATCGCAGGACGAAGCAGCGAAAATAGTTCCAGTCACGCTTTCGCCTGATGTCAAAGGAAAATGGAGATGGCTTGGGACAAAAACTCTGATTTTTGACGCTGTTCAACGTTTTCCGATGGCGACAAAGTTTACTGCAAGTGTCATTGCCGGAACGAAATCAGCAACCGGACAAACTCTCCAAAAAGATACTTCGTGGACATTTTCAACACCAGCACCAGTTGTCAAGCAAACATATCCAAACGGAGTCACACGCCGCGATGTGCCGATGTTTGTTGCCTTTGATCAAGAAGTTAATCCGCAAAATGTTTTAAGTAAAATTAAAGTTTCGAGTGGCGGAAAAGTATTGAAAACAAGGCTTTTAACTCCAGAAGAAGTAAAAGCTGATACTTCAATAAATTATTACGCACAGCAATCGCGTCCTAATTATTGGGTTGCGTTTCGCGTAATAAATTCTGATGGTTTACCGGAAAATGCTCTTCCTCAAGCCTCAAATATCTCTGTCACTATTGAAACTGGAACGCCTTCCGCTGAAGGTCCGTTGACAACACTCAAACCGCATTCGTTTAGCTTTAACACTTACGGTTCGTTCAAATTTAATCGTTCATTTTGTAGTTATCAAGGAAGTAAAACTTGCACGCCTTTTGATAATTGGTTTTTGGAATTTACGAACGGATTAGATGTTTCAAAATTTGATGCAAAAAAGATTACAGTTTCACCAGAAATTCCTGGATTAAAAATTTTTCCATCGGGTAACTATATTTATTTTCAAGGATTTAAGAAAGGTCGAACAACTTATACAGTAACAGTTGATGGTTCTTTGTTTAAAGATAATTTCGGTCAAACTTTAGAAGGCAATGTTCCGACGCAAACATTTAAAGTTGGTGCTGCTGATAAAGATTTTACTTCGCAAGGTGGCGAATTCATCACTTTAGATCCAAATGCGAAGCCAACATATTCGATTTATACAGTTAATCACGATGCTTTGAAGGTCAAACTTTATAGTGTTTCGCCAAATGATTTTGAGCAATATAAAAAATATATGGCTTATCGAAACTATGAAGAAGGTAAACGTCAAGCTGCTCCGGGACGTTTGGTTTTCGATAAAGTTGTCAATGTAAAATCTATTCCAGATGAGATAACAGAAACTCGCGTTGATCTTTCGGCGGCTTTAAATGGTGAATTTGGACACGTTTTTGCAGTTATTGAACCAACCTTTCGCCGCGATAAATATGATAATTCGAATGTTGCGGTTTGGGTTCAGGTAACGCAAATCGGTTTGGATGCGTGGGTTGATAATGAAGAGTTAGTAGCGTTGGCGACGAGTTTGAAAGATGGTAAACCACTTGCGAACGTTGATGTTACGGTCAACGGGCAATCATTAGTTCAAAGCTCCCAAGCCGTAGTTAGCACACGTAGCTGGTGGGATTATTTAACAAGTTTTGGAAGTTCCGAGCCGCAAGTCGTTGAAAATTTTACAGAATCTGGTTTAAAAACTTCAGACTCAGGTTTGATAAAATTTGCATTGCCGACAAGCACAAAAGGCAGCGGAATTATCGTTGCAAAACGTGGAAAAGATTCTGCGATATTGGCTGAAAATGCCAGCTATTATTGGAATGAATCGACAAATTGGTATAAGAAAGTCGGTTCAGATTATATGAGATTCTTTGTTTTTGATGATCGAAAAATGTATCGTCCAAAAGAAGAAGTTTCGGTTAAAGGTTATATCCGCAAAATTACTGCCGGAAAACTCGGCGATGTTGAAGGCTTGGGCGACATTTCGAGAGATTTGAATTACACACTTTTTGATGCTCGCGGAAATGAAATTTCGAAAGGAACTTCTACTCTCAACGCTTTCGGAGCATTTGATTTCAAGGTTAAATTAACTGATAGCATGAATCTCGGATATTCGCGGATTGATATTTATGCAGCGGGAACTATGCATCAACATAGTTTTCAAGTTCAGGAATTTCGCCGACCGGAATTTGAAGTTTCTGCCAAAAACGAAACCGAAGCACCTTATTTTGTTGGTGGAAACGCGATGGTTTCGGTTGAAGCAAAATATTTTGCAGGTGGAACTTTGCCAAATGCAGAAGTTAATTGGAACGTTTCAGCCACTCCAACAAACTACACACCGCCAAATCGCGGGGATTTCACGTTTGGAAAATGGGTTCCTTGGTGGAGAAGCTACGGTGGCGAAAATGGTGGAACAACATACCAAAATTTCAAAGGAAAAACCGGTGCCGATGGTAAACATTTGTTGAAATTAGACTTTATTTCGTCTAATCCGGCACGACCTTATGCCTTGGTTGCGAGTTCAAGTGTGCAAGATGTTAATCGTCAAACTTGGTCTTCGACAACAAGTTTGCTCGTTCATCCATCAGATGTTTACGTCGGAATTCGAACTCCAAAAACGTTTGTTAATCAGAACGAGAAGTTTTCTGTTGAGACAATTGCCAGCACAATTGATGGCGAATTGTCGAAAAATCGCGACATTAACGTCAAAGCTGTGTTGCAAGATTGGGTTTATGAAGAAGGATCTTGGAAACAAAAAGTTATCGACGAGCAATCTTGCACAGTTAAATCTTCGGACAAAACAGTTTCGTGTGATTTTATTGCGAAAAAAGGCGGCGTTTATTCAATTTCGGCTTCCGTAATGGATGACCGAGAGCGAATTAACGAAAGCGAATTAACACTTTGGGTTTCCGGCGGAAAAACTGTTCCAAAACGTGAGGTTGAACAAGAAGAAGCTAATTTGATTCCGAATAAAAAGGATTATTCGCCAAATGATGTAGCGGAAATCCTTGTGCAAACACCATTTACACCTGCGGAAGGTGTGATGACTTTGAGTAGAAATGGAATTGTCAAACAAGAAAGATTTACGATGACTGAGGCTTCAAAAATTTTGAAATTCAAAATTGAAGAAAAATGGTTACCGAATATTAATGTTCAGATTGACCTTGTTGGTGCCAGTTCGCGAACTAACGATAAAGGCGATGTTGACCCGAAATTGCCTAAACGTCCGGCTTTTGCGAGTGGAAGTTTAAATATTCCAATCTCGATTGCGTCTCGGCAATTATCGGTTATTGCTGAACCAAAAGAAAAAAATCTTGAACCTGGCGGCGAAACCACAATCAACGTTGATGTCAAAGATTCAAGTGGTGAACCTGTCGGAAATACTGAGGTTGCGGTTGTTGTTGTCGATGAAAGCGTGTTGGCGTTGACCGGTTATCGAATTGGCGATCCGACCAGCACTTTTTATACTCAACGAAGCGGCGATGTCGCGACTTATAAATCTCGAAGCACAATTTTGCTTTCAAGTGCCAGCGATTTGAAATTTACCGATAAAGAAAGAGATGGAGTAGCCAAAGAGCTAAGTGTTGACAGAATGGAAGGAGGTCTTTCTAATTCAAAATCAACTCCATCTCCGGTAAAACCATCTGCTAGATCGATGGACACCGCTGCAATGTCTGAATCGAAATCCGAAGCTCAGCCTGAGCCGAATACGCCGATAAATCTGCGGACGAATTTTAACGCTTTGGCTGTTTTTGCTCCGCAAGTTAAAACTGACGGCAACGGAAAAGCGTTCGTTAAAGTCAAATTGCCTGATAGTTTAACTCGGTATCGAGTTATGGCTGTCGCGGTTGATACTGACAAGCGATTTGGCTCAGCTGAATCAAATATTACGGCACGTCAACCTTTGATGGTTCGTCCATCTGCACTGCGATTCTTGAATTTTGGCGATAAATTCGAATTGCCTGTTGTTGTTCAAAATCAAACAGATAAACCGATTACGAGTGATGTTGCGGTTCGTGTTACAAATCTCGAATTGCTCGAAGGTGGCGGTCGCAGAGTGACGATTCCGGCGAATGATCGAGTTGAAGTGAGATTTCCGGTTGCGGCGATGAAAGCCGGAACTGCACGTTTCCAAATCGCGGCAAGTTCGGGCAAATTTAACGATGCGGCGGAAATTGAATTGCCGGTTTATACACCTGCAACTACCGAAGCCTTCGCGACTTACGGAACAATTGACGACAATTCGCCGATGTTCCAGCCAGTTCAAGCTCCGGCTAATGTCTGGACGCAATTTGGCGGTTTGGAAGTTACGACGAGCAGCACGCAACTGCAAGAATTGACTGACGCGTTTATTTATCTGACAACTTATCGTTTTGAATGCAGCGAACAAATTTCGTCGCGTATGATTTCAATCGCCGCGATGCGTGATGTGTTATCTGCTTTCAAAGCCGAAGAAATGCCAAAGGCTGAAGAACTCAAAGCAAGATTCGCGAAAGACGTTGAGATTTTGAAAGGTCGTCAACGAAGCGATGGCGGATTTGGGCTTTGGAAACGAGATGAACGTTATAAATTTCCGTTCGTCACGGTTCACGTCGCACATGCTTTGGCTTTGGCTCAGGAAAAAGGCTACGACGTGCCGAAAGATATGCTCGATAAGGCAAAACCTTATCTGAAAAATATCGAAAAGCATTACGAAAAATGGTATGGCAGGGAAGTTGGCTGGACGATGAGTGCTTATGCGTTGTATGTTCGCAACAAAATTGGTGATCGCGATGCAGCGAAAGCGAAGGCTTTGCTCAAAGAAGCGACACTCGAGAAAATTTCGTTTGAAGCATTGGGCTGGATTTATTCGGTTCTTGCAGATGATAAGAATTCGACAGTTGAACTCGAAGCAATTCGTAAGTTTTTGAACAATCGCGTGACCGAAACTGCTGGTGCAGCAAACTTTGTAACTGATTATAAAGACGATGGTTATGTGATTATGGCTTCAAACAGACGTGCTGACGGCGTTTTGCTCGAGGCACTAATTAAAGATCAACCGAAGAGCGATTTGGTAACGAAAATTACACGCGGATTGCTCGCAAATCGAACAAAAGGACGTTGGGGAAATACTCAGGAAAATGTCTTTATTTTGCTTGCACTCGATAAGTATTTCAACACTTACGAGAAAGTTACACCTAATTTCGTAGCCCAAGTTTGGCTCGGAAATGCGTTCGCTGGCGAGCAAACTTTCAAAGGACGCTCGACTGATTTGAAAAATATTGACGTTCCAATGTCGTATTTGCAAGAGCAAGGCGGCACTCAAAATCTGATTCTAAATAAATCGGGCGAAGGTCGACTTTATTATAGAATCGGAATGCGATACGCACCAAAAGACTTGCGTTTATTGCCTGCTGACTATGGTTTTGCAGTTACGCGAAAATATGAAGCGGTCGATAATCCTGACGATGTGAAGAAAAACGCCGATGGAACTTGGACTGTGAAAGCAGGTTCGCGTGTTCGAGTGAGAATTTCGATGGTAAATACATCGCGACGATATCACGTTGCGTTGGTCGATAATATGCCAGCCGGATTTGAAGCGTTGAACGCCGGATTGGCTGTTACCGAAGACATTCCGGCAGATAATCAGCCGACGGATGTGACGACTTACGGAAGCCGAAGCTACGGTCGCGGTTATTTTTACTGGAGCGGAACTTGGTATGAACACCAAAATATCCGCGATGAACGTGCGGAAGCGTTTAGTTCGTTACTTTGGGAAGGCGTTTGGAATTATTCATACGTTGCCAGAGCAACAACGCCCGGAACATTCGTTGCACCACCGACAAAAGCTGAGGAAATGTATATGCCCGAAACTTTTGGTCGAAGCGGAACGGATATTGTTATTGTTCAATAAATATAGAATTATTAGATATAAACAGCGATTTCTTAAATGATTTCGCTGTTTTTTTGTTTGATGTAAATTGCCACTAGCTTTAGCTAGTGGACAAGTTCAAATAAAAAAGGCTTTAGCCGAATAAAATAAGCAAATCGTTCATCCGCAGTGCTTTAGCTAAAGCTGTAAGGAATAAATACATATTTTTTAGTTCGGCTAAAGCCAGATATTTTTCTCCAATCAACCACTAGCTGAAGCTAGTGGCAATTTATAGAACGGCAATTATGATAGAATCGGCTTAATGAAATTGAGTCCAAACACACCGATTTTGTCCTTTCACGAGTATAAAATTGCCAGTCTTTCGCAGGCAATGTCGCGAAAACTTGCCGTCGCAGTTGCCAATTTTTCGAACAAAACTGATGCTTCTCAAGCAACTGTCGAAGATTTGCTTAATTATTTTCCGATGCGTTATGAAGATCGCTCAAACTTGATCCAAATTGATGATTTGACCCCGAATCTCGAAGCCTCGCTCGATTTATATGTGCGAGTTTCGGGTGGATTTCGTGTCGGAAAAAATCGCGGACCGAAAGCACCACCACTTTATATTTTTGAAATCACTGCGTCGGATGTTGAACGAACTCGAAAACCCGTGATCATAATGTGGTTCGTTTCGGGAAAAGTTGCGAGTCACGTAATCAAATATCACGAATCGAGATTTAAACGTGGAACAAGATTTGTCGCATTTGGAAAATGGGAATGGGACGTTCGTCGAAGCACTTTTCAACTCAAATTAACTAAACCTGATGAACTTGAAATATTGCCGATGGAAGCTGATATTGATTCGTTTGGGCTTTTAAAAGAAGATTCTGAATCAATCGAAAACACCGATAATTTACTTGATGATTCCAATGAATTTCCGTTAATTCATGTCGGAAGACGAGTTCCAATTTATCGCAAACTTGCTGAATTTCAAACAAAAAGACTTCGCGAAATTATCTATAATGTTTTGCAAACTGTTGATCAAAAAGAGTTTGCAGATAATTTACCAAAAGAGATTTGTGATAAACATAAGTTAGTTACTCGATTTGAAGCAATTCAAGGAATTCATTTTCCACCGGAAAATTCGAGTTTGTTAGATTACGAAAGAGCAAGAAGTGATGCTCATAAACGTCTGATTTATGAAGAATTTTTCTATGTTTCGTTTGCTTTACAACTGCGACGTGGCGAGCGAACAAAAGAACCAAAGGGCGAAATTGTTGAAATTACAAACAAAATTAAACAACGAATAGCGTCACTTTTGCCATTTCAATTAACGAATGCTCAGCAAAAAGTTATCAAACAAATTTTTGACGATATGGAATCTGATTCGCCGATGAATAGATTGGTGCAAGGCGATGTTGGCAGCGGAAAAACGATAGTCGCGTTTCTGGCAATGTTGGCGGCGATGGAAAATGGGTATCAAACAGCACTTATGTCGCCAACAGAAATACTTGCGGAACAACATTATAGAAATGCTGTAAAGCTATATGAAAAGACAGGTTATAATGTTGGACTTTTAACTGGAAGCCTCAAAGCCGCAGAAAAAAGAAAGATTCAAGAACAAATTGCAAACGGCGAAATTCATGCAGTTATCGGAACACACGCAGTTATTCAAAATGCAGTTTCATTTGAAAAGCTCGGACTTGCGGTTGTTGATGAACAACATCGGTTTGGTGTTTTACAACGTTCACAACTTCGCGAACGAGGATTTAATCCTGATGTTTTGGTGATGACTGCTACGCCAATTCCGCGTTCTTTAGCGATGACGGTTTATGGAGATTTGGATGTTTCAATAATTGATGAACTTCCGCCCGGACGAACGCCGATTAAAACTGTTGTTGTCGGCGAAGACAAGCGTGAAGGTGTTTATCGCGGAATTGAACGCGAAATTGCACTTGGAAGACAAGTTTATTTGGTTTATCCGCTGATTGAAGAATCTGAGAAACTTGATTTAAAAGCCGCAACCGTGATGTTTGAAGAACTTCGCGATAAAGTTTTTAAAGATTATAAAATTGGTTTGCTTCACGGCAAAATGAAGTCAATTGAAAAAGAAGAAGTTATGAGTAATTTTGTCGCAAATAAGATTCAAATTCTTGTTTCGACAACAGTTATCGAAGTTGGCGTTGACGTTAAAAATGCCAGTTTAATGGTTATCGAACACGCGGAAAGATTTGGTTTATCACAACTTCATCAACTTCGCGGAAGAGTTGGTCGCGGTGCGGATCAATCTTTTTGCGTCTTGCTAACCGGTGACAAACAAACGGATGTTGCCCGTGAGCGGCTCGGAATAATGGAAGAAACAACTGATGGTTTTTTGATTGCTGAGAAAGATTTGGAAATTCGTGGTCAAGGTGAAATACTTGGAACAAGACAATCTGGTATTCAAACTTTTAAGATTGGCAATATTATTCGTGATTTAGAAATTTTAGAAAAAGCTAAAAATGATGCCGAATTTTATTTGACAAAAAAAAGAATGGCAAAAGAAACCTCAAATCTCGTCAGTCTATTAAAGCTAGACCCTAGATTTGAACTCGCTGGAATTGGGTAGTTTTAGATTTAAATTTAAAGTAAAGATTTTTTATGTTTGAATTTAAGTCTCCGAATTGTTTATAGTAAAAATAGATAGATTTTCACAGCAATTTCTTGAATGACGAATGTTTCTTTTACATACCCCATTCACACGACTAATATTGCATTATGATAGAAATATATACTTTGAAAAATTGATTCGTGGAATAATTTTTGAAAGTTAGGAGATTCATGGACAACAACAATAAAGACAGCGAAAATCCCCCGATAAGGTCTTTTAATAAAAGTTCAACAGTTGAACGAGACAAAGGGAACACTCTTGGGCTAGGCAAAACTAATCCGAGGTTTAATAACTCAAGCCGTGATTCTCGACCGGATTTTCAAAACAAATATCCGAATCGACGAGATGCAAACGCACCAGATAATCGCTTTCAGAACAACAACGACAAAAAAAACAATTTGCCTAGCTCAATTGCTTCGCGTGAGGTTCGTGTCATTCGTGATCGAGATAAAACACAAAACATTGGGCGTGAAAACACACAACGACCAAACTCTTTTGTGAGAAAACCTACGACAGATTTTCGTAGTCCGAGACCACAAAATGCGAAGTTTCAACCACGTGGAAAGTTTCCACCATCAACAAAAGTAAAGAAAGTAAAACCAGTAATTTCTACGGAACCTATTGTTTCAGAATTACAAATAACTGATGGTCAACATCGGAGTAAGTATTTAAAAACAACACTTTCTCCAAAGTTTAGACAAACTTCAGGCAAAGTTCGCGATGCATTATTTCGTCTGATTTATCGACGGGTTCGCTTTGCCAGAATACTAGACTTATATTCGGGAATCGGAACTATCGGATTTGAAGCAATATCAAGAGGTGCTTTGCTTTCTACATTTGTTGAAAGATCTTCTAAAATGTGCAATTTCATCAAGAAAAATATGGAATCGCTTGCAATTAAGCAAGGACACGGAGAAATTGTTGAAATTGAGGCAATGCCTTTTTTAAAGCGAATTGAAAAAAAGAAACGCGAATGGGACGTTGTATTTCTTAATCCGCCATACGATGCAAACTATGACGAAGTTTTAGAATATCTTGGCAGAGGTGTCGGAATTAGGCTTCGTGGTTGTTTAGTAATAGAACATCACGCGGAAATGTTTTTTCCAGAAACAATCGGTTGTTTGCACCGTTGGCGTGTAATTATTGAAGGCGAAACCTCGCTTAGTTTTTATGAACGAAAGTAGTTTTGATTGATGCGAATTATCTCAGGTATTTATCGCGGTAGAAATTTAAAAACACCGCTTGATTCGAAGATTAGACCAACTTCTGACAGGCTCCGTGAAACTCTTTTTAATATTCTTAATCAGAAAATTGATCACGAAACATCGTTTTTAGATTTATGTGCCGGAACTGGTGCAGTTGGGATTGAAGCACTTTCCAGAGGTTCTAAAAATGTTGTTTTTGTTGATAATTCAAGAAAATCTTGTGGACTTATTGAAAGTAATTTAGATTTGCTTAAAATTCCAGATACAAACACAAAAGTTGTTTGCTTATCATCTGAAGATTTTCTCAAAAAAACAACAAATAGTTTCGATATTATCTATTTCGATCCGCCTTATGATCTTGATTATTCTCAAGTTTTATATCATATTAGCGACTCTAAATCATTGATTCTAAATAATAAAGGAATTTTAATTGTTGAGCATTTTCATAAAAACCCGATTTTGGAATTTTATGGGGAATTGATCCGTTGGCGGCTCATCAAACAAGGTGATTCGTGCTTGAGTTTTTACGAAAAAAATATTAAATGAAACTATTTGTTTGGCTATTGCTCTGCGTTATTTGGGGAACAACTTGGATTTTTATCAAATTAGGTCTCGATAATTTGCCGCCCGTGACGTTTGCTGCTTTAAGATTTACAGCCGCGATTATTCTATTATTACCAATAGTTTTTTACAGAAACTCAGAGTTTCCCAAAACTAAACCAATCTGGAATTTAATTTTAATCACCGGATTGCTTCAATTTTTTGTAAATTATGGGTTACTTTTCTGGGGCGAACAGTATATTTCCTCAGGATTAGCAGCAGTTTTGCAAGCAACAATTCCAGCTTTTGGACTTTTTTTGGCGAAGATATACGTTGGAGAAAGTATTAATGCAACAAAAATTATCTCAATGTTTTTGGGTTTAATTGGAGTTGCAGTAATATTTTGGGAACAATTGCAACTTAACGGTCAAATGGCATTTTTTGGAAGTATAGCTGTTGTCTTCGGTGCTTTTGGAGCAGCCTATGCAAGCGTTTTGACTAAAGCGAAACTTCAAACATTTGATCCGGCAGTCCTTTTGTTGTGCCAAATGTTTATTGGGGCTTTGCCACTTTGGATTGTCGGAGTTACAACAGAAAAAACAGATTACACTAATCTTCTCAATTTAAAATCAATAGTTTGTGTTTTATATCTTGCAATTGTCGGTTCGATTGTTGCTTTTTGGCTTTATTATTGGCTTTTGACCAAAATTGAAGTTTCAAAAGCGATGATGATTGCTTTTGTGACACCTTTGGTTGCGATTTTGATTGGAGTTGCTTTTCGAGATGAAAAAATGCCACCGCAGACAATTCTCGGTGGCATTTTAATTTTGTTTAGTGTTGTGTTAATTGTGGTCAAAAAGTCCAAAATTAAGGTTTAGTTTTCTGCGGAGCACTTGTTTGCGGTTGGAGAGTTGGGGCAGAACCTTCAGTCACGGCTGTTCTTCCGGATCGCGTCACCGCAATTCTTTTTTCTTTACCTTTTCCATCATTAATCAAAACTTTAATTGCCCGAAATGAGCCATCACGTTTGTCATTTGTTGGCGAATAGCTAATTAAATATTGTGTTCTCAGAGATTTAGCAATGTCATTTGCAATCTCATTTAGCTCAGCAACACTATTTGGGAAATATGCTTTTCCGCCTGTCTCGCTTGCTAATTTGTTTAATAATTTCACAGCCTGATTTTTTGGGCTTTTACGAATTAAACTTCCGTCATTGCTCAATTCATTAACAAAACCAATCGGATATATTTGAACATCAGACTCTTTCAAAAGCTCAAAAAGTTGTAAATCTTTATAAAAACTATCTCTATCTTCTCCATCTGTGATTAAAATTAATGCACGGCGTTTCTTTTCAGTTCCTCGCTTTTCTTTTTCATAGTCAGAAACTCTTCCAACTCCTAAATAAACTGCGTCAATCACCGCGGTCGAGCCACCTTCAACAAATAATCCATCAAGTGCATCATTTATTAAGGATTTATCACCGGTAAAATCTTGTTCAATCGAAATTTTTTCAGAATTTATGAAACGAATAACACAAACATCGTCATCAGGTTTGTTGCTTGCAACAATCACTTTGCTTGCTTCAATAACTTTCTCAAGTTGAGACCTCAATGAACCGGAATTATCAATAACCAAAGCGTAATTAATAGTAACTTCTTGTCTGATAATTGCATCAATTGGTTGCAAAATATTGTCTTCAAACACTTTAAAATCTGCGTTCGCAACATCAGAAATTGGACGATTATTTCTGTCAATAACCCGAACGTTTAAGTTTACAAGTTCGGTATCAACGCGAATAATGTCATCTTCATCAACAATATTTGGATCAACCGTCGGACTCGGAACCGTAATTGGAGGTGTTGCGGTTGGAATCGATTTGACCGTTGTTTTTGGATTTGTAGTTTGAGCTTTTACTAAATTGCGAAAGCTAAATGCAAAAACACAAAAAGAAAATGCTAAAAAAAATGCGACGAATCTAAGTTTCATAGTTAAATTTACTTCAAATTTGTAGATGGCGAAGCGTAATAACCTTCGCGACTTCGGACTATTAGACGCGGAAAACCACGCGGAGGTTTGACCTTAACTTTTACTTTTCTCCATTTTCCATCTGGTGTGAAGTTTTTCGGAACATATCCGATAGAATATTGATTTCGTAATTCCAACGAAATTCGTTCAAAAATCTCATCCATTTCCACACTTGTTTGCGGAAAAAATGCTTGTCCACCAGTTACAGAAGCAAGTTCAGTTAAAAATCCTTGACCTTGAAGTCCTGTGCTACTCGCATCCGCACCATCAAAAATCCCAACAGAATAGATGTTCACATCTGATTCTTTGCTCATTCGACGAACTTCTGTAAAATTATAACGCGAATTATTATCTTGCCCATCACTAATAATTAAAATAGCCTTTTTTTGATGAGTTCCGCGTGTTACTTTTTCGATTCCTAAATAAACTGCATCATAAAGTGCAGTATTTGCTTTCGGCTGAATGAGAGTCAATTTTTCCAAAACAGCTTCACCATCTCTTGTTCGGTCAAGCAAAAGCTGTGCTTTAGAGTTAAAAGCAATTAGAAAATATTCATCCATCGGGTGGCTTGTTAGGATAAAACGCTCTAAGGCTTTTCTTGCTTTCTTAATTTTGTCACCATTCATTGATCCCGAAACATCAAATAAAATTCCGATCGAAATTGGAGCATCAACATCGCTAAAATAAGATATTTCTTGCTCAACATTATTATCAAAAATAGTAAAAGTTGACTTGTTTAAACCTGTGACATATCTGCTGTATTGATCAGTAACTGTTAGCGTAAGCGTAACTAAATCAGTGTTTACAGAGATTGGCTTTTCATCATCAGTATCAACTGTTGAGGTTGGCGGTGTTGGCTGTGGAGTTTGAGAAAATGCAAAAGACACCGTTGATAAAATCAAAAGTGCTAATACAAAACAACGAATGACTCGCAAATTAAACCAGACAGTCATAAACATTTTTGCTCCTTGAAAGTAAATTCTAAGTGACGTTTCCAACATTGGCAAGAAAAAAGTGTAAACTTAGAAGATATTTTTAATAATAAATGAACAATAATTAGGTGCATAAAACACAAATTAGGTTTCCTTTGCAGAATAAATAAATATAAAAAACAATTTTTTGGCGATATTTTAAAGAAAAGTAGTGAAAAAACAAGTAGAACCTATTACAATTAAAAGAATTAGAGAAGTTTATAAAGAACGAGAACTTGAAATTAAAACTAAAACAATTGAGTTTGAAACAGTATGGAAGTCTGGCAACGACGAAAGATTGTGGGAAGAAATGGTTTTTTGCTTTTTTACTGGTGGTTGTTCTGCAAAAATGGGTTTACGCTCAATAGAAAAAGTAAAATCTATTTTGCTAGATGGTAAATATGATGATTTTGTTGAAGCTCTGAGTGGAACGCATCGTTATCCATTGGCTCGTTCCAAATATATTATTGCTTCTCGAACATTTTTAAATGATAATTTTAAGATGAAATTGAGAGACAAACTCAGCGGATTTGCAAACAATTTGGAAAGGCGTGAATGGCTTGTTAAAGAAAAGGGAATTAAGGGTTTAGGTTATAAAGAAGCAAGTCATTATTTGCGAAATATTGGCTTTAAAGGTTATGCAATTCTTGATAAACACGTTTTGCGATGTCTGGCGGAACTAAAATTAATTGATGAGCCCAAGCCACCAAATACGGGTTTTAGGTATCTAACAGTTGAAAATATCTTAAAAAAATTTGCGGACGAAATTGGAGTTGATTTCGATGAGCTTGATTTGGTCTTATGGTCAATGAAAACGGGCGAAATACTGAAATAAAGAATTAGAAAAGGAGAAAAGTAATGACATTTTTTACTAAAGTTTGCGTAATTGTGGTTTGTCTTTTTTGTTTTGTTTCCTTTTCTTTAGCCGAATCAAATGAAGTTGATGTCGAAAAACGTCTTGAAACTGAACGCGAAGTTTTGCGTCGTGCTCAGAAAGAATTAAGAAAAGGCGAACCAAAAATTTCTGAACAAACACTTCGTAAATATTTAGAAATAAATACAACAAGTATCGAAGCAAAACTTGCTTTGAGTTATGTTTTACTGAAACAAAAACGAAATTTTGATTCTTATGAAATTGCACTTGAAGTTGCAAAGTCGAATAACAAAAATGCTCGTGCATTATCACTGATTGGATTTTCGTTCCTTAATATTGGCGATTTTAAACAAGCAAGTTTATTTTTTTTAAATGCAAACACCATAAACAGTCGTGAAGCATTGGCTTGGGAAGGTGCCGGACTTATTGATTTTTATGAAAATAATATAACTTCGAGTTTAGAAAAACTTCGGCAAGCAGTTTATTTAGAAAATAAGGAGCCTGATTTTTTTTATGCATTGGCTCAAGTTGCGGCGAGAAATGAAAGCTATCTTGAGGCTGCAAACAACTATCGAAGTTTTCTCCAAGTTGCACCCAAAAACGATATTTCGCGTCGCGACAAAATCCGTGGTTTGATTGATTTTTTAGAGTATCTTGGAAATCGTGCTTCTTTATATGACTTAGGCGGAACGGATCAAACAACAGTTCCCATCGAAATAGTTAAACAAAGACCAATAATAAAAGTAAAAATTGGGAAAAAAAATCGAGTGTTTAATTTTGTTCTCGACACTGGCTCAAGCGTCACTGTTTTGTCTGAAGCAACAGCAAAAGAAATTGGCATCAAACCTGTCGCAAGTGGCGGACAAGCAAGTGCAATTGGCGGAACTGGAAAATTTGATATTGTTTACGGTTTTCTAAATTCGATAGAAATTGGCGAAGCTAAAATTAAGAATGTGCCAATTTATATTCGCAGATTTCACGAAGATGCCGAAAATGTTGACGGATTTATTGGTTTAGCGATAATTTCACAATATTTAACAACGCTTGATTATGGAAATTTAACACTTTCAATGGTAAAAAGAGACGATAAAATTGTCAAAAAGTTTACTGAAAATGAAGTTTTACTTCCTTTAAGATTAACCACAAGTGGTTTTCTGAGTGGTGAAGTAAAAATTCAAGGTCTTGACTTTCCTGTTTATTTTATTGTTGATACTGGTGCGAGTATTTCTGTGATTTCCTCAGAACTTGCGAATTCTAATGAACTTAGCAAGTTTGTAACTGGCGACACAATGCGTGTTGTTGGGGCTGGCGGAGTTCTTAATAATGTTCAATCATATCTTTTACCAAAAATTACATTCGGAAATCATTCGCGTGAAAGTGTTTCCGCAATTGCACTCAATCTAAATTTAATTAATGAAAACTCTGGTTTTTCGCAAAACGGAATACTTGGTGGAAATTTCTTACAAAACTACAAATTGACTTTTGATTTTAAAGGCTCCAAAATTGCTTTTTTACCTATTATTAAATGAAGCAAACATTATATTTGGAAACATCAATTGTCGGTTCGTATCTTGATAACGGAGATGCATTTCGACGCGATTTAACTATCCGTTGGTTTGAACACGAACTCAAAGAATACCAAGTTTTTTCTTCACCTTTGGTCAGAAGAGAACTTGAAATGGTCAGCGAACCTTATAAAACAGGTTATTTAAAAATTCTTAAACCATTGCAAGAATTAGAGTTAGTAGAAGAAGTTGCGATTTTGGCTGAAGGCTATATTTCGCGTGGAATCTTTCATCGTAAATATCTAGCTGATGCAGTTCACGTTGCACTTGCTTCATTTCATAAGATTGATTATCTTGTTACTTGGAATTTTGGACATCTCGCAAATGTCAGAAAGCAGGCGAGAATTCGTCTTTTCAATACTGCCGCTGGATTTTTTGTGCCGATGATTGTTACTCCTGAATTTCTAGTCCACACGAATTGACCACTTTAAAAATTAACTTTAATATTCAAATAAGATGTATCGAAGACCAAAATTTCTGGAAGTTTTGCACGAAATTCGTGAGGAGATGTCTCGTGAAGCGGATTACGATGTTGATTTGTTTGTTGAAATGGTTAGATCTGAAAAAAACTTTAATGTCGAAATTGATATGGCTTTAGAAGAAAAACCAAAAATTAAAGCACAAATCAAAAAAAATAAACCTTAAAGTTATAACTTCCAACATATTTATTTACAATTATTTACAGTCTATTACTTAAATTACTACATGAAGCGTTTTCTAATATTAATTCTAATTTTAGCAACTATTTTGGCAGGTTTAATTTATTTTGCTAACAGTTTTTGGATTCACAGATACGATGAATTAATTTCGAAGCAAGCAAAAATTTATCGGCAAGATGAAAAGCTAATTTGGAGTGTTATTTTTGAAGAAACCTGGTTTCGAAGTTGGTCAATGGGCGATGCTGGTGAGGTTGGATTAATGCAAATAACACCTTTAGTTGCAAAAGATTGGGCAAAAGAGACTGGTATTAAAGAAATTGAAAAAGAAATTTCGGCTGATTTTGTTGCAAAACTTAAAGAACCTGAGAGGAATATTCAAATTGGTTGTTGGTATTTAGAACAGCTTGGCGAAAAGTATCGCGACTTTGAAGCAAAAGAAGCAATGACGCTTGCTGCATACAACGCTGGTCCGAGCAGAGTTGAAGAATGGACAAAAGACACCACAAAATTAACTGAGCAACAGTTTATTGATAGAATTGGCATTTCCTCGACAAAATCATACGTGACATCAATACTTCAACGTTACAAGGCTCAAAAATGAAAATTCTGACCGCAGATTTTTTACTTCCAATCACTTCGCAACCAATTTCTGAAGCAGCAATTGTTATTGATAAAGACAAAATTATTGCGGTTGGAAAACGTGCAGAAATTCTTGAAAAATTTGTAAATGTTGATATTGAGCATTTTAGCAACTCTGTAATAATGCCAAGTTTTGTTAATACGCATTCTCATCTTGAATTAACAGCTTTTCGCGGTTTTCTTGACAATGTTGAAGACAATTTTTTCTCTTGGCTTATAAAACTGACAAAATCACGGGAAAATTTATCTGAAACAGATATTAGTAGTTCTGCTTTATTTGGTGCAGTTGAAGGACTTAGGGCTGGAATTACAACATTTGCAGACATTGGTCGATTTGGATTTGCAGGATTTAATGCATTAAAAACACTTGGATTGCGTGGAACTTTATTTCAAGAAACGGATTTTTCTCCCGACAATTCAACTGCAGAAAAAGACTTTAATAATTTAATTAACAAGTTTTCTCATCTAAAAGCCGTTGAAACTGAGCTTGTAAAAGTCGGAATTTCGCCGCACGCACCTTATTCTGTTTCGCCACAATTATTTAAGCTCATCACTGATTTTTCAAAGCAGAATAATGTTGAGATCACTATTCACGCGGCTGAATCTGAAATGGAACAGTCACTTTTAATGACCGGAAAAGGTGATTTCGCTGATATTTTTGCTAAACAAAATCTTAGTTGGAAATCGCCGAAAGTTTCTTCTATCCAATATTTAAGAGATTTAGGTGTTCTTGAAATTAAACCACTTTTGGCACATTGCATATTAGTTAGTGACCAAGATATTGAGATTATTGCCGAAACCGAAACAAAAATCGCACATTGTCCAAAATCTAATGCGAAATTAAATCACGGAATTGCTCCTTATCAAAAATTCGTTGATTCTGGTATAAAAGTTGGTTTAGGAAGCGACTCAGTTGCAAGCAACAATACTTGCGATATTTTAGAAGAAGCACGATTTGCAAATTTGTTTTCGCGAACAATTATGGACAAAACACGATTTTTAAGTGCAGAAGAATCAATTTATACAGCAACACTCGGCGGTGCAAGTTGTCTTGGACTTGAAAGCGAAATTGGAAGTTTAGAGCCTGGAAAGCAAGCCGATTTAATTGTCGTAAATCTGAATGATTCTTCGCAATTACCAACTTCAGATATTTATTCTGCGATACTTTTTGCAACTTCTTCTCGCGATATTTTTCTTACAATGTGTGCTGGAAAAGAATTGTATCGTGACAAAAAAGTATTACTAATCAACGAGTTAGAGCTAAAAACTGAGATTAAAAATATTGCAAAAAAACTTTGAATTATTGTTTGAGACTTATCGTCAGTTTGCGAATTAAATCTTCCGCTGTCCAATCATTTCCCGAAATAATTTCGACTACTTTTCCGTTTTGGTCAATTAACACCGTTCGCAAAGAATGATTAAACTGAGTTTTATCATCTTCGGCAATTTTATAATCTAACCCAATAAAATTAGTAATAGCCCGAACATCTTTATCTGATCCAACAGCTAATTGCCAAATATCAAAATTTGGTTTTGAGTCTTTTCCAAGGTAGCCGATACCATATTCTTTAAGTTTCGCAGGTGTGTCATTTGCCGGATCAAACGAAACAGTTAGAAGTCTGATTTTGTCTTTTGAATCAGAAGTTTTCAACATATTGGCTGCATCTGAGAAATTCGTTGACATTTTAATACAATAATCAGGCAACGGACATTTGGCATAAATAAAAGTAATTGCAAATGCTTTGCCGGCAAAATCTTTGAGCGAAATGCGTTTTCCTTCTTGATTGGTTAAGTTAAAATCAGGTAAATTCTCACCTTTTTTGGCAAAGGCTTTGTCATTGGTCGTTGGAGCTGGCAAATTTGGATTTCCAGCAGCAACGATTCCAACTTTCTCAAGCCAATAATCACCTTTAAGATTATCGACCACTAATTCAGCTTTAACATCTGAATCTTTTGTCAATTCTGTAAAAACCCAATCGGCGTTGCGGATAGGAAAACTCATCGTCATGGCTTCCATATAACCCGGAATATCTTCGTGTGCGAGTTCAACTTTTTTGTTTGGAATATCAACAGAAACAACTTTTCCTTTAATTTGATATGTTTTAAGCGAACTGGAATTTGATTGATCCTGGCTAGTTTGATTTTGGTTGTTTTGGCAACCAGAATTGAAAAAAATTACAAAAAGAGAAAATATTAAAATAAAACGCATAAAAATTAGTCATCAATGACATCAGCCCAAACTTCGTCAGTTTCCTCAATTATATTTTGATCTTTAATAAGTGTAGCTTGGTGTCTGATTTCAAGGTCAGATTCAAAAAGTCTGTCGTTGAGATACATACAACGAAGTTCGAGTTCAGTGATTCGTTTTTTGTGTTCGCGGCTCAAACCTTCAAGATAAGAGAGGTAGAAAAACTGCAGTCCGGCAACGCCTAACAGCGAAAGAGAAATTCCAATTAAAACATACATTTCCATAGTTTTTATGATTATACTCTTGACCTATACGAATTGAAAAGCAAAAATGTTTATAAAAGTTCAAGGAAAAAGAAGTGACATTTGAATTTTCGCTTTAATGGAAATTTTACAAGATTCGAAGTTTTAAAAAAAGATGGACGCAAATAAAATACAGCTTTCTTACACAATACTTTGCGATGATGTTCGGCTTGAAGTCGGCAACAAAATATCGCTGATGGGAGTTTTTCAAAATATAATGGTTGAAAGATTGCCAATATCTCTAATTAAATTTGCGGTGATAAATCATTGGCGTGGTGAAGGCAAATATGAGACCGAAATACGCATTCTCTCGCCTAACAGGCAAAATGTTATAGTTTCCTCGCAAGCGACTGAAATTGAACTTGCGGCAGGCGGTTTTACTGATAATGTGAGCTTTTTTGTTAATGTTGTTTTTCCGGAATCGGGAACTTATTGGGTTCAAACTTTGGCTGATGCAGTTCTTTTAGACGAGTTTCAATTGCTTGTAACCGATTCGCAAAATCTTCCAAACACAATTGAACCAGAAAATATTTCGGAAACAATCAACTAACTTTAGATTGCAGATTTTCAAATGCAGATTTAGACTTAATTTATGAACACTTTTAGTCCAATCCGCTTTTTTATTGCAATTTTTGTTTTTTTAATGCTGAGTGGTTTTACCGAATGTTATAAACCGGTAACTGAGACAGGTTTGCCAAAACGCATTAAAACCATTGCAGTTCCAGCGTTTCAATTTGAAGCAAAAGGCTTGCGTTATCGGGTTGAATCTAAGTTTACTGAATCTGTGACGAGAGAAATTATTAAACGCGGACGCGGTTTGAAAGTTCAAGGTTCGCGTGAAAACGCTGATGCCGTAATTGAAGGAACGATTCGTGATTTTAATTTCTCTGGTGTTTTGCTTGATAAAGCCGGCAGAGCAAGAGTTTATGAAGTCACAATTGTTGTTGCGGTGACAATTCGAGATATTGCTGAAAATAAAATACTTTACGACAATCAGAATTTTATTTTTCGCGATTCGTTTGAGTTTTCAGAAGACCCGCGATCATTTTTTAACGAAGAAGATCCGGCTGTTGAGAGAATGTCAAGAGCCTTTGCTGAATCAGTGGTTTCGACAATCGTCAATGGTTTGGGCGTAAAAGAAGAGAAAAAGTGAAAATTCTAAAACGCGAAGATTTACGCCAAAGTTTATCAAAAAACATCATTTTTCCAGTTTACACGCTTTTTGGTGCGGAAACTTATCTGCGTGAACTTGCGGCTCGAACTATTGCAAACAAAGCACTTGCTGATTCTCAGATTCGTGAATTCAATGAAAATGTATTTAGCTTAGCAAACACAAATACTGAATTTCATTCGGCGATTTCTGCGGCTGAGCAAATGCCAATGATGTCTTCGCGAAGAGTTGTAACTATAACTGAAACCAATGTTTCTACCAGTGGAAAAAAAGACACTCTCAAAGAAGAACACGAAAAATTACTCACTGATTATTTATCGAATCCTTCAGAGACAACTGTTGTGATTTTTGTTTGCGACGAGCTTGATAAACGTCGCAAAATGACAAAATTATTGCTTGAAAAAACCGTTGCAGTCGAGTTCGAGTTGTTAAAAGACGGCGAACTTGTTACTTGGGCAAAAGGTAAGTTTAAAGAGGCAAATGCTGAACAAGACGAGCGAATTGTTCGCGAAATTGTTGAACTTGTTGGAAATGACGCTCGAAAATTGACCTCTGAAATTAAAAAACTTTTAGTTGCGGCTTTGCCTGACAAAATAATTTCTTCAGATTTAGTGAAAAGTCTAATCTCAAATTCTCGCGAAATTACAAATTTTCAATTGACCGACAGAATGCTTGATAAAAACCGCAAAGGCTCACTCGAAACTTTGTCTAAAATATTAGATGATGGTGCAGAACCTTTGATGCTAATTGGTTTGATTGCAAACAATTACCGTCGTTTACTTTTGGCAAAAGAACTAATTCGCGAGGGAATTGACCGTAGCGAAATTGTTAGAATTACCAGAACTCCACCGTTTAAAGCCGAAGAATTTCTTGGTAATGCACGCCGTGCAAACGTCGAATATCTGACAAAAAGTTTGGAAAGAATTGCAAATTGTGATATTTCGATAAAATCTTCGAAAGCCACACCTAGAATGCAGATTGAAATGTTAGTTTTAGAATTAACAGCATAAAAAAAGGAAGCAGGCTGATTAAACCTACTTCCGAGTTCTAAGTTAAAGGAGAAAAACTATGAAAACATACTATCACTTAGAAATTGAATTTACGTGCGAAGTTAAACGTGATTTGTAACGTGCCGCAGTGTTTTTGTGTAAAATACCTTTGTTTACTGCCTTGTCTATTGTCGAAACAGTTGGGCTTAAAAGTGTGTTGCTTTCTTCAACATTACCACCGGTAAAGGCTTTTCGTAATTTTTTAATCGCAGTTCTGAGCGTGCTTCGACTCGCACGATTGATTAAATTCTTTTTGATGGTTTGTCTAACTCTTTTTTTAGCCGACTTATGATTTGGCATTAACTGTCTCCGAAAAATTAATAGTAAATTCATCCAATTAAGGAATGTTTTAGTATAAATTTCAAGGGCTAATGTGTCAAGTTAGGTGCTTACAAATCAAATCGAGCGGTTAATTTATGTGCTAAATCGACAACTAAGACAACAATTGGCGGATAAAATATCAAATCAAAATGCAATGTGGGCGAAAATAATCGAGGCAATATTGATGTGATAAACATTGTCAGATAATTTCCCAGGAAAAAACCAAATAAAACGCTTGCTAACAATCCGACAAAAATATACAAAGTTGACTTAACAATTGAAAATGACTTTGTTTCCGTCGGTTCTTCGTCTAATAGTGAATTATTTACAACTGATTCTTGAGAAAACTGGCGAAAGCCATGAATTAGACGGCGAAATAAATGTAATGTGCCAACCGCAAAAAGCGTTAGAATAATAATTTTTCCTAAAACTTCAGAACTATCCCAAATTAGAGGTCGAATTGTGCAGACAAAAATTGTCGAAACAAACAACGCGACAAGTGGAAAAATAAATTGCTGAAGTTCGTGAGATGCTTTGCGGTCTCTGTCAATCATTTGATCGACAATTGCGTTAAATTTTTTATCAAGAGCAATTTCTCGCAAACGCTGTGCGTGATAATTGCCACTATTCATCACAGACGCATTTTCTTCAACAGTTTTGAAGAAATTTGCGTCAAACATCTGTCTCGTTTTTCGATTGCTCAAAACTTTGTAGGCTTCGGCAACCAGAGAAAACTCACGAGAACTATCGCCAGCATTTGTGACATCTGGGTGCAATTCTCGTGCGAGCCGCCGATATGCAGATTTGATTTCAGCACGCGACGACTCAGGTGTTACTTTCAGAATCTCGTAGTAATTCACCATAAACGACTGCAAGCATAGCACATTTGGTTTTGATTCTAAAAATTATTGACTATCTAAACCATCAATTTTGAGACTAATTGGTGTTGCACCGCTTAACTTAATTGCATCAATAACTTTCACAACTTCTCCGTAAGGCAAGCGTTTTGGTGCTTCAATAAAAACTGTTTTTTCATTAACAAGGTTACTTGCACGTTCAGAAAAAGTTGATTTTAATTTATCTGTGAGCGATTGCGGCTCATAAATTGAACCTAAATTTTGCTCGTTGTTTAGTTTCAGCGAATAATCAGAATTGATTGCAACTGTAAGCGTATATGGATGCGGATCGCCTGGCTTCGTGTTTTCTCGTGGTAAAGATGCTTTAAAATCAGTCGCTTTTGGTGGACCGATAATCATAAAAATTATCAGTAAAACGAGTAAAACATCAATCAGCGGCGTAACGTTAATTTCCGGTTTATATTCAGACATATTTTCTCCTTTGTTTTTGAACTACAAGCAGTTAGACACCAAAATTTTGAGAAAGTTCCGAATAGATTTTTAATTAATCTTTTGCGTGAAATTTGCTTGAAGATTATAATTAAACTAAAGATAAAATTATGGATTTTCAAATTTCAAAAACAATCGAAATACTTTCACAAACTCCTGCAACGATTAAATCTTTGCTCGGAAACCTTTCTGATGATTGGGTTTACGCTCAAATAGACAAAGAAAGTTGGAACGTTTTTGATATAATCGGGCATTACATTCACGGCGAAGAAACCGATTGGATTCCGAGAGCCGAAATTATTTTGGCACAAGGCGAAAGTGTTACTTTTGAGACATTTGACCGTTTCGCACAGTTTGAAATATCGAAAGGAAAAACTTTGCACGAATTGCTCGAAATTTTTGCCGAATTACGTCAGCAAAATCTTGAAACATTAAAATCGTGGAATTTAACGGACGAACAATTGAAACTTAAAGGAATTCACCCTGAATTAGGGGAAGTTACGTTAGAGCAGTTATTGGCAACTTGGGCGGTTCACGATTTAACACATATTCGCCACATTTCTATCGTTTTGGCGAAACAATATGCGAAAAATGTTGGTGTTTGGAAGGAATATCTGACAATTTTGCAGTGAAACTGTCTAACTTTTAACTGTAAATCCAACCTTTTTAGCTGATTCTTTTAATCGCACATCATCACAAACAAACACTCGTCCGCGAGGTTTTTCGTTGCACCAAATTAGTGCGGCGGCGAGTTGAAAAGAATCTAAAGCACGAAGATTGTGAGCATCGGGCAATGTTTCGGCAATCTCTCTGACCTTTTCGCTCGGCGTAATTTCGTGCCATTGATTCCGCATTGCTTCAAACCTTGTCAACGCAAATTCCAAACCTTTTGTATCAATGTAAGTATCACGATGCAAACGGCTTAACGTGCTGCGTATTTCGACGGTTGTTCCCCACCAAACGACTACTCGGCTACTTTTACGCCACAGATTACGGAAATTATTTGTTGCTGATTGTGTAACGCAAAGCGGAATTATCGCACTTGTATCCCAAAAGTCGGAGTTAATCTTCATCACGTTCGTTGCGGATTATATCGCGGATAATTTTATCTGAAACGTCAGGTGCGGGAAGGTCTAAAAATTCATCATTTTTAGGTTCTAACGACAAACGCATCAATCCCGAAGCAATCAACGCTTCTTCTTCGGCATCCAAATCTACGCCTAACGGCAGAAGCCTCGCAATCGGACGATTTCGATCTTTCACCACCAATTCCAGCCCGTTCCGCACTTGTTCCAAATAAGCACTCAGATTGTTTTTCAAATCCGCAATATTAACAGTTTGCATTTTACACCTCTTACTTACTTGGCTATTATAGCTATAAACTATCGCAATAGCAAAAATTTATATGAAACGAACAATCAAAGCACCAACCGGAACAACTTTAACCTGTAAAAACTGGCTCATCGAAGCCGCGTATCGGATGATTCAAAACAGCTTAGACGCAGATGTTGCTGTTTTATATTAAGAATTTCCGACTAAAATTTATTCGATGCCTTCAATTCTATCGCGGAAAACATTGACAAGTTTATGTGTTTCGCTTAATTCAAGAACGTCTTTCCAAATGGCGGCGGCAGTTGTAAAAAACTCACGCATTTTCATATTTCCAAAACGAATATGAATAACTCGCGGCGGCGGGTTGTGGAAAATAATACGGTTCGAAAAATCGCTGTCTTTGGTGATAATTGTGAGGTTGTTTTTGATGGCGTAATCCCAAATCTGTTCGTCCGTCCATTCATCGTTGATGTCAATTTGATGGACATAATCATCGCTTTTCCACAAAGAAAATCTGTAAGGCAAATTTACGTCAACCAAGAATTTAGCCATCGTAAGCCACCGACTTTATTACATAATTTCGATTCATCAAAGCGGTTGCAAATTGCAAACAAGCGGTAATATCTTCGCGTTCAAGTGTCGGGTATTGATGCAAAACTGCTTCAGTATTTTCACCCGCACTCAAAAATTCCAAGATGGTTTGGACGGTAATTCTCTTACCGCGAATCGTCGGTTTTCCGTTGCAAATCCCTTCGTCAATAGTAATTCTATCAGCTACAAAAGTCATTTTCTCACCTCAACTGGTTTGAATTGTAACATATTCGGATAATATTTTAATCCGAATTATTCACCTTGTCGGCAGGTTTTGTAATTATGGTCAATGAGTTTAAAATTGAACATCAGCTTATTAAAAACAAAGCAATTATTTATCAGAATTTATTTATGAAACGAACAATCAAAGCACCAACCGGAACGGAACTTACTTGTAAAAACTGGCTTATCGAAGCCGCTTA
>JANNVK010000161.1:0-2811 GCA_031414415.1 Acidobacteriota bacterium | reverse complement strand
AGAAAAAGATGTCAATAACGCAATGGTTTGGAAGCAAACTTATGTTTTTGATAGATACGGAAATCGTAATTTTGATGCGGCAAATACCACCACACTTGGACAAAACTTTAATGCAAATATTTCAAATCCGACTGTAAACTTCGCAGATAATCGATTTACGACCGGACAAGGCTATGTTTATGATTTAAGTGGAAATATTATCCAAGATGCGGAAGGCAGAAATTTTGTTTACGATGCAGAAAACAAGCAAAAGAGCGTTTCAAGTGCGAGTAACCCGAACATCGGAACATATTTCTTTGACGGCGACGGAAAACGTGTGAAGAAAGTAAGTCCAACAGAAACAACAATTTACGTCTATGACGCAAGCGGAAAATTAGTTGCTGAATACTCTACGAAACAAGCCGACACGCCGAAAATCAATTACACAACTAACGACCATTTAGGAAGTCCAAGAATCACAACTGATGGAAATGGAGCGGTAATTTCAAGAGTTGATTATCAGCCTTACGGCGAAGAAATTGCTTCAACACAAAGAACTGCTAATTTAGGTTATACGGTTCAAGACACTGTGAAACAAGGCTTTACAGGTTATATTAAAGATGATGAAACTGGGTTGGATTACGCACAGGCGAGGATGTATAAAAACAGTTTGGGTAGGTTCACTGCTGCTGATCCGATGATGGCATCTGGACATACTGATTCACCCCAATCTTGGAATCGCTACGTTTATGTTGATAATAATCCGTTAAACTATACTGACCCTCTTGGACTTTATAAATACGCCGCAAGTCTTCAAGATAGCGATAAACTTAGTGATAAAGAACGAGAAAGGAGAAAGGGTTTACGAGAGAATTTTGAAGCAGGTTTGAAAAAAGCAAACGAGAATTTGAAAGAAATAGGAGCACGATATGGAATTGACTCGACAGAGTATAAAGAAGCGAATCGCGGAGTTGGTGCATACGGAACTTTGAATGATAATACCAAAGTGATTGTTGGGGTTGGTGGCAATGATGGAGCAAAAGTGGCTGGAACTCTGGATGGGAATGGAAATGCCGTTGTGACCTTTTCTGAAAGCCAATTGAATGTTAGTGACCGTTTTCTCTCAAGTGTGACAGGGCATGAAGGCATTCACATTAGTAATGTTCTCAGCGGGAAGTCACTTGGAACCTACGAAGATGAAAGACAAGGAAACTGGGTTCAGTCAGTTCTCGCGGAAGCAAATTTTTCTCCATCACAAGATGTAAGACAGCCTTCACAAAATTACTGGGAAACTGGGAAAGGAGGCGAACAGATTTATAATTCAGATTGGGGATATGGTACAAAAAAACAACATAATACTGATGGACCGACCTTTACAATTAGTAGAGCGGGTGAAAAGCGTAACGCTGCGGTGGATTTAATTTTAAAGAATAGCTACAAATTAACACCTCCAAAGGTAAACGAATAAGTTTGGAGAATAAAATGAAAGTTGCGAAAATATTCTTTCTGGTTTTGTTAAGTGTTTGTATGTTTGACGAAATACAATCACAGTCTCAAAAGAAAACTAAAACTAAGAAAGTGTTGAGCTATAAATTAAACGAATTAATGCCAACTGTTTACATTACTTTTGAAAAATATGAAACCTTTGTTTATGAACGAACGCGGGAATCTTTCGATATGATACTTCTTCGAGTTCATAATAATTCAAAAGGAACAGTAAGCTTTTCTTCTTATGACGGATCTCTTTCGCCCAGTGGGAAAACAACTCTACATTATCGTGCTGAGAATGTTCCTATTAGCTCCAATCAATCATCAAGAAACAATGAAAAGGTTTCTCAAGGTGTTCCTGATTCTGATGTTTTCAATGAGTTAAAGGTTAAAAGTGGCAAATCTTTTTTATTTGTCGTCTTTAAGGACGATTTGGAAAAAGGAAAAAGAATCAAGGTTCAATTTTCTTACCCTTGGGAAGATTCATTTAGTGCATTCCTAGGTGAAGAACCTGAACATATTGTCTATTTTTATGCATCAGATATGTAAATGTAGCCAAAATTACACTGCCAAGTTATTATATCTGCCAAGCAAACGAGTTGTGCGAAACACGCTTGACCAAGATGGCGATTTGCAACAAGTTCAAAGCAAAAGGAACTCGCACACCTTCAATAACTACGCGAACTCCTTTACATAAACGAGTGCGGGAGCAGTTTCAAACATGCTTTGGCGAATAACGCTACTAACTCTCGTTGCGAAGTGTCGTGTATGAATTCTTTTAGGTGGTAACTGTAATGACAATATTAAGATTTAGTAAAAAGAAGTTGCTTTTATTCATTACTTTATTCGTATTAATCACTTTAATAATTTTATTTGGTTTGTATTCACGAAGATTAGATAACAATATTAATTTTCGAAGTTGTATCAATTCGATTGAAAGTGCGATAGCTAATTCACTAAAAACCAATATTACTCTTAAAAATGATTTAAAAATCGATAATGATGGAAGATTATTGAGTATCGAAGAAATTAATCGCGTTTTCGAAAAAATTCCTTTAAATACAAATTTCGATTGCAACCAAATTGATCCCATAAATGATAAAAGAATAAAAGATCTAGATTACTTAGTAGTTTACGTAAAAGCCGAAAAAGCCGACATTATTGTAAATGTTAAATTCAAACAATAATGTTTTCACCGAAACAGAGTTTGACAGCGTCGGCAGACCAAAGCGTTCGACGAATCCGTATCGGGCGAATGAAGCGAAAGTTTGGACAACGACGAATTATGATTCACAAGGCAGACCGTTTGAAGTTGTCACATCTGATGGTGCAAAAGTTACGACC
>JANNVK010000160.1:0-4072 GCA_031414415.1 Acidobacteriota bacterium | reverse complement strand
TTTTTGGAAAAGAAAAAAGTAAAGCTAAGTATTGCAACTGCAATGATTTTGACAATAAAGAGTGGTGGCAAAGCCGCCTCTTTGGTGTTAAAAAATGTTTAAATTTATTTTACTTATATTGACAAGCAAGATACAAATAGGATAATGTCGGGTTTTTGCTGACTTCACAATTGGTAAATCCGAAACGATTAGAAGTTTGTTAGTTTTCGTTTTATGATTTTATTTTTTCTCGCACAGCCTCGCGGTATTTTTACGCGCATCGTCCATGAGTTTTGAGCCTAAAACGGTTTCAAAGTTCGTGGCTTTTTGTTTTTGGAGAGTTGGTTGGAGTTTTTATTATGTCGAATAAGAAAAGAAACAGGAGAGCGAATTTGAGTTCGCTCGGGTTGTCGCCGGCAAGCGATAATCGAGTAACCGCTAGTGAAGCAACTGGAGCAATCCAAACTGCCCAAAGCGGTTGGGTTGTCTATCTGAAAACGCACTGGTGGGCAGTTGGCATTATTGCTGTTTTAGCACTCGGCGCACTCGGCGCGAGTTTCAAATATCTGGAAGATGATGCCAAACGGCAGCAAGCGGAGGCTAAAACGCTGACTGCCGATCTGAAAAACAGTTCGTTGCTCAACAAGATCAATCCGTTTATCTCTGCTCCTTTGCCGACATCAACCCCGACCCTCTCCAAAGAATATGTCTATGCCGGTTCACGGCTGCTGGCAGTGGAAGATGCTAATGCGACTGCCGCACCTCCGGCTGACTTGGCGGTCTGGCGACCATCTTCGGGTGTCTGGTATGTGATGGGCGGGCAGGGTTCGCAGCAGACTTTCTATCAGTTCGGACAAAACCTCGATATAACCGTGCCGGGTGATTATGACGGTGACGGCAAAACCGATTTCAGTGTTTTCCGACCCTCGGATAATTACTGGTATGTAGTCAGAAGCAGTGATAATTCCCCCGATTATTTCCAATACGGGTTAGCCGGTGACACACCGGCGCAAGCCGATTTTGATGGCGATGGGCGCACCGATAAGACAGTCTATCGGAACGAATCGGGATTGGGTAAATGGTATATCTGGCGGAGTGCGACCGGTGATTCCTTCGGTCAGCAGTTCGGACTCTCCACCGACAAGCCGGCACCGGCGGATTACGACGGCGACGGGAAAGCCGACATTGCCGTCTGGCGAAGTGGTAATCCGGCAATTTTCTATTTCTTGCCAAGTTCCGGTGGACCCCCTCAGAGTCAAGTCCTTGGACAAAGCGGAGATATTCCGGTGTGTGGTGATTACGACGGCGACGGGCGGGCGGATTTTGCCGTCCGGCGTGGAGCCGATTGGATTATTCTCAATAGTTCAAACGGTCAAACCCAAACGATCACTTGGCAGCAAGCCGGGGATGTCGCCGTGCCGAATGATTATGACGGCGACGGCAAGTTGGACATTGCGGTATGGCGACCAACCGGCACCAATCTCGGGCATTGGTATATCCGGCAGAGTTCTCTGGGCGGACAATTGCGGGATGTGTTGTGGGGCGAGTCGGGCGATATTCCCGTTCCCGCTTTTTATCGCCGCTAGGTGGAAATACTTGGTAAAAACATTTTTAGCAGTTTGAAGAGAGATTATATGATACAGAAAAATTTTAACCCGTTTAGATTTTTTGGCTGGCTTAGATTGTTTGTCCTGTGTTTGGTGCTGTTTTGGACAGTCGCCGGCGCATTCGGGCAGGAAGTTTCCGATACGAAGAACAACCCCGACAAAACCTCGCGGAGCGGCGCGCGGATTAACCCGACCTCGCTCGGCATGGAGTTGTCCATTCCACTCGGCAATGCACCGGGACGAGCGGGGAACAGTCTGCCGGTTATCTTCAATTATTCTTCGCGGGTGTGGCGGATGGATTCCTTCCGCGAGCTGTCGGCGGGTGAACCGATTGATTACGCCTTTCCGGTCTATGGTGAACATTCGGAATCGGGTTGGACGAGCAGCTTACAGCCGCCGTATTTGGAAGATACCTCGATTGAAAAGATTATTTCTTCGTCGGGCGGTGGTGGCGGTGGTGGTGGTGGTGGTGGCGGTGGTGGTGGCGGCTTCGAGTGGTTTTGTAGAGTCGGTGGGCGGGACTGTGTTTGTAGTGATGGGATTTGGACATGTCCGCCATTAACAAACCTGGTGAGCTCCGATTCTTACTACATCATTCGGAAACAAACCGTGCATTTGCCGGATGGCTCGACGCAGGAACTGGTGGCGACTACCGAGCCGGATAATGTCGGAGCGGGCGGGAATCCGCCGCCCCGAACCCATTATTTTTCGATTGACGGCTCGAACATCACGCTCGATATGTCAACTCAGAGCGGACAGCCGGACATTCTGCGGATGCCCGACGGTAGCCGTTATGAATTCAATTATATTGCCAATCGGCAACAAGCAGTTCACATTGATCGGCACGGAAATAGATTTAGCTATCAATACAATTCGACCAGCGCACGGGTCGAATGGCTCGACACCATGGGCAGAACCGTTCCCGTGCCGAAAGCCCCGCGGGATGTGAACAATCCGGGCAATTTGATTCCGGGCGATGTCGATTATTTCGTTCCCAGTTTGCTGAATCAGCCGATGAGATATATTTTCAAGTGGCGGCGGTTGGCGGATTCATTTGCCAATATTGGTTCTACATATAGCGTCAAGACGTTTTCAGAATTGTTTGCCGAGGTTTGGTCGGGGGTTGCGCCAACGCAACATAATCCGGTGGTGTTGCAGGAGATTGTCCTGCCCAACGGTCAAAGCTACCGGTTTGCTTATAACACCTATGGTGAAATCGAGAAAATTACCAATCCGAGCGGCAGCACGGAGCGTTTTAGTTACGAAGCCATTCCGCAATTCGGCTACCCGCTTAAACTCAGTTCCAACATTATACAAGGACAGGGCAATCGCGGCGCGGTTGATCACTGGATCAGCCCGGACAACAACCCGGCAAATGAGATGCACTCGCATTATGAGGTCCCCCATGACAACTTTTTGCGGGCGACGGCACCGTACCGGGTGATTGCGACAGCACCCGATCAGAGCAAAACGGAAAGATATTTGTATGTCGAGCCGAGGGGTAATGAGTCAGCCAGTGCACCGCCGCGGTTGCCGTCGCAGATGGCGGGAAAAGCATATGAAGAGAGAAGTTATTCGACGACGGGAGCACTCGTCAGCCGCACCTTGACAAAATGGACGGTAGTGGATGGCACGACGACCTACGGTTCACCGAGTCCGTATGTCAATAGTTATGCCAAAGTCGAACGAACGACGGGCATCGTCATCGAGAACGGGCAAGCCTTGGCGCAAAGTCAAACCCTTTCTTATGACAGTTATTTGAATGTTACCCGCCAGACTTCCTTTGATTACGTCGGGCTGACGACAGCGGCGGCGGCAACTTCGACGATTGACAATATCGCGTTCGGAAATGCCTTAAAAACCAGCCAGACAACCTACAAAACCGACACTGCTTATATCAATCAGCAGATGGTTTCATTGCCGCAGACGACAACGCTGAGAGACGGCGACGAAAACGGGGCGGTCATTGCCACTTCGGAAACGATTTATGACGAGCCGGGTTACCCAATTTTGACGGGCGGAACATTGTCGGGAACGGCGGCGACGACGTGGAGCGATCCGAACAATCTTTATCGAGCCAATCTGACGACCTCAAAAGTTTGGAACAGTGACCAGAACAATTGGATTTCGACGCACGCTCAATTCGACAGGTTCGGGAACTTGCGAAAGGCTTGGGATGCAAGTGGCGATTCGGCGAGATATGTGGAAACCGAGTATTCCGATGCTTTTCAGTGCGCTTATCCGACCAAAGTAATTACGCCGCCACCCGATCCCGGCAATACGGGATACGGCACCGATGAAAGTTCGTTTGCGACGACCGATTACGATTTGACGACCGGTTTGCCGCTGACAGTGACGGATGAGTTCGGACAGACGACGGCGACGGAATACAACGATCTGCTGCTGCGTCCGACGCGCACTTTTGCGGTTAATTTTACTGCGCCGGAAACGCAAATAATTTACGGCGATACGATTGGGAATTTGTT
>JANNVK010000159.1:0-63040 GCA_031414415.1 Acidobacteriota bacterium | reverse complement strand
TTCAACTACTTGCTCAAATTCGATAACTTGTGTTTGTTTTTGTGTTTGTGTTTTCATCCCTCTTTTTTAACACAAATCTCTCCCTCTGCACCAAATTTTCATCCCCTTTTGTGTTTGCCTAAATCATGAAGGTTTCATAATATCGATTAACTTTGTAGAGATCATTCCTTAAGTCAGCAACATCCTTCTTGAGATAAAAAACACTGAGCGATTGCTCTTTTTCAAACTCCTTTAAATCTTCAATTTCAGTTGGCGGATACATTTTTGAAACTGGCAAATTGTTTGATCGCGAATACGAAGAAATAAATGGACGATAAACGGTAATCGAAAATATCATCGCCGCCAGTCCAATTGCCGCGAATCGTTGGAATCTAAGTTTTCGAAGATTTGAAGATAGTTTTCTTGTGAAAAGATGTCCAATTAACAGAAAAACAGCTGTAGCTAATGTCGTTATCCAAAGCCAAGTACCATAGTTATCTTCCATTGTTACACCTCATATTTCAACAAATTTTCTCGACTCTAAATCTTAGCCAATCCTCAATCTCATCAACTTTCCAAATATCAACATCAACATTTCGCCCCAACTCAGTTATTTCTTTAAGTTTCCAAGTTGACTGAAAACCGTTGCGTTGAAGAAATGTTTTTATCAAAATAGTAGCGGTTCGTTTGTTTCCACCTCGCCAAATTCGATTCTTAACTAAACCAAAATAAAGAGTTGAAGTTTGTCTAATTATATCTGCATTTTCATAAATCGCCGAATGTTGAGGTCGTGCCAAAGCTGATTCAAGCATTTCTATACTACTCAAACCACAACGATTATCACAAAAAATTTCCATCAATTCATTGTGAAGATTTATAGCTTCATCCGATTTAAGATAAATAGTTTTCAAATTACTTCTCACTACTCCTGATTAACAACTTATTACTGCTCAATCTTTTCCACACGTAATGAGTGCCTACCACCTTCAAATTTCGCTTCAAACCAAGCTTTTACAATCGCTGGAATCTTTCCTTTTGGCGTTGTTCTCGCACCAATGGCGAGAACATTCGCATCATTATGCTGGCGTGCGAGAGTTGCAGTTTCTTCGTTCCACGCCAACGCACAGCGAACGCCTTTTACTTTATTTGCAGCAATTGAAATTCCAATTCCTGAACCGCAGACGACAATTCCCTGCTCGACTTCGCCATTCGCAACTGCTTCGCCGACGGCTTTTCCGAAATCGGGATAATCAACCGAATCGAGCGAATTTGTGCCTAAATCAATGTATTCAACGCCAATTTCGTCAAGCGTTTTTTTGATATTTTCTTTTTCTTCAAAGCCCGCGTGGTCTGACCCGATTGCTACTTTCATATAAATTTAACAAGTGATACGGAGACGTAGGCAAGCTGCCCGCGTTCCGAAATCATTACGAAACTGCGTTTGCTCCGGCTTCAGCAACCGTATGATCGTCTTCGACCGAGCTGCCCGAAACTCCGATTGCTCCGATCACTTCGCCAGCTTTGTTTTTAATCGTTAAGCCGCCAGGAAAGGTGATCAATCCGCCATTTGAATGCTCAATGTTGTAAAGTGAACCGCCTGGCTGTGATAATTTCCCGATTTCTCCAGTCGGAAAATTGAAGAAACGTGCTGTTTTTGCTTTCTTAATCGAGATGTCGATGCTGCCAAGCCACGCATCGTCCATTCTGACAAATGCCTTCAAATTCGCACCCGCGTCAACGATGCAAATGTCCATTTTTGTTCCGATTTCAGTCGCTTTTGCTTGTGCCGCTGCAACAGCTTTGTTTGCTTGTTCTAAAGTAATATCGCTCATAATTGCGTAAATATCTCCAAATTTATATGTTTTCAGACTATTTTATTTTACATCAAAAAGCTCGGCTGGGTTCATTTTGAATTGCAATTGTTTTGCCGTGTTTCTCCCGCCATCGCCGCCTTTTCGTTGCATTGTAATTCTACCAATTTTCAAGTTTCCGCGTGAAGTAAGTTCAACATTTCCTTCACTGAAAAAATTGATTGCATCGTCAATTTTAACCAATTTCCAACGATTTACAACCGATTCCTTCTGGGCAACAAACAACCACGGAGCGAAAAATTCGCCATCGCCTTTTAATAAATCTGAAACAATTTCCGATTTATTCTTTGAAAAGAAATCGACAATTTTCGTCTGAGCTTCTTTATCTAACTCATTCAAAAACATACGGTTATATTCACGCGAAGGCTTTGTCGGCGGAAGTTGTCCGGTAAATAATTTCAAAGATTCCTCAACATCTTTTGGCATTTTCCACATCTTCACGTAAGTCGCGAGCCATCGTTTATCAATCTGATTAAATCCATTAAGCGAACTCACAAGTTTGATCGAAATTCCTTGTGTAAATTCGGTCGGATTCGTTTCCGTTTTCGACTTATATCTAATCTTTACCTCAACATCGGCTTTATAACCGTGCGGTTTATAGGCGTTTACTGAGTGAATTTGCGACAGATTAAAGCCCATAATCTCAAGCCATTTTTTTGCATCAGAATCAGTTTGCCACGCAATAAATTTATCGCGGATGTTATCTTCATTCTTAAAACCATCTTTCGCCGTTTTCGAACCAATGTCTTTTGCAGCTTGAGTGGCTTGTGCAAACGAAAATGAAACAATGCAAAGCGTTATAAATACGAGGTTTAAGGTTTTATTGATGAGTTTCATAAATTTAGACGAACAATCGCAATTATGAGAATTACGCCTAATAAAATGAGTGAACCAATTGTTTGATTTCTGGAGAATTTCATACAAATAAATCTATCGGCATTTTGAAGAAATTGGCTAATTCGTTGGCGTGTCTGAGGGTAAGTTTACGCTTGCCAGTTAGGACTTCGGAAATAATTCCTTCTGAGCCAAAAATTGGAAGCAAATCTTTTTGTTTTAACCCTTTTTCTTCAAGAAGATATTTTATTCGGTCGTTCGACGAAACGTCAGGCAATGTATAATTTCGTGATTCGAAATCGCTAACCAAAGTTACAAACAAATCAAAAAGTGTATGCTCTTCGGGCGAAAATTTATCTGAACCTTTATCAATCATTTGCTCAATAATTTGCAGATAATGTTCATTCTCAGGCTCGGTCTCAATTTTTCTTGGCAAGGTTTTTGCCAATAATTTGCCGTATTTTCTATTGTCTATTGTCATCAACATATTTTTTAACAACCACAATCTTTTTTCCACAGATTTTTGTCGTATTCACTATGACTCAAAATAAACTTTATAAAAATCACTTGTTTTTGAAACTCAACTTTTGCAATCAAACGAAATTTGTTTCCGCCGATGTTAAAAACAACGCATTTTCCGACTAAATCAGCGTGTGAAAAATCATTTTGAACTTCAACCAAATTTTGCCAAGTAGCTTTTTTCGCAATACGATACCAAGTATCTAACGGGATTTCAGATTGTTTATTTTCTTCCCAGAATTCCCGTAAAGTTTTTCTTGAAACAACGTTCATCTTCTTTTCATCTTCTCACATTGAGAAGCATCCGTCAACAAATCTTCTCTATATGAGAACTTAATAACTTCTCGGCAAATCAATTCCCGAATAATAATGCTTCAAAATGCGGTCATATTTGTAGCCTTGTTTTGCCAAGCCGTAAGCTCCCATTTGGCACATTCCGATTCCGTGTCCGAGTCCGCGACCTGTAAAATTGTAACTCGCGACTCTGCCATTTGAATCGTAGCGTTTGTTCAAAACGAAAAGTTGCTCTTTCAAGCGAAATGCTGAACGGATTTTTCCGCCTTCGAGTTTAAATTTTCCGTTTGAGCCAACAATTTCAATCTCAATCACGCGACGCGAAAAGCCTTTTTTCGTGATATTCACATCATACAAAGTGCCGAAACCTTTGACATAACGAGCGAGTTTCGATTGAGCGTTCGAAGCCGAAAGACTAGTGTTCCAGAGCGTAAATTGCGATGTTCGTTCAGGCAAAGCCGTTGTTGCTGAAGGTTTTACTTCTAAATAAATCACTTCGCCCGCAGCGTTTGTTTTATAACTGACTGATTCACCGCCGATTAACGCCGTTTCTTTGACTTGATAAAGTGTGTCGCCAAATTGGCGGAAAAGAAATACGCCAGGATTTATCACGAGTTGGCGTTCGGATTTACCGTTTCGTAAAACTAATTTGCCGTCAACACTCGATTTCGTGACACCAGTTTGCAACGTTGGAAGCCATTTTTTCTTCGCGTAAATCGAATAAATTTGTCGAATCAGACGACTTCGTGACATTTTTTCGTTCGGACGAAATGTCGCGTCTGGATAAAGGGAAAGCCAGCCGTCACGAAAAAGCATCGCCATATTTGAACGCATATTTTGTGGAATTTCATTCGCATCATTAAAAGAAAGTTGATAATTGATGTCAGCATCTACCATCAAAACATCGGTCAATTCTTGCGTGTAAAGCATTGAAGATAAATGCTTTGCGAATTCTATATTTTTAGAAAATTCACTCGAAATCTGCGGAATTCCTTTGAGAAAGCGAAGCGAAAGTTGTCCAATCCAATTTGCTGTTTCGCCATCAGTTGGAGTTTGCTCAAACCATTCGTCGGTAAAACGATTCGTGTTTAGTTGAAATCCGTTTGTGCTAAACTGCGACATTATTCGCACAAGTTCGAGATATTTTTCGTCTTTAATTTTTGCCGCTTCGCGATTGGACTTTATCAGCAACGAATCAAAATATTCCTTGCCTTCAATCGCACATTCAACGCCTTTCAAATATGGTGCGTCGAAATCTGTGTAAATATTTTTTACATTTTCAGTTCGTCCGCCGCAAGTTGATGTATACATTGCTCTTATCGGTTTTCCTTGATACAAAGCAAGCACTCCTTTCGTTTCGACTACGGCTTGATTTCCCATTGTCGTTTCAGAACTTGAGCCTTTGTAAACTTGCGATTGCGTTGTCGGAAAAACATCAAAACCTTCATTTGCGAATTGTCCGATTTTGCTCACGGCGTAAGTTCTAGCGGCAACAGCTTGGGCTTTTTGAGCTTCGAGCGATGGCAGACCGAGTTCATTTGGCACAACTCCGCGGACGTAATCTTCCAATTTGACAACGTTTATTACGCTCAAAGTTCCGCGTCCGTTGACAAACATTTCGAGCTTTCCGCGATATGCTTTTCCATTAAAACGAATCGGCGTTGTGCGTTCATTTGTCGAACTAATTGTCACTGGTTTAAGTGATGTAAAACTCGCCGAACTTCCGCCACTAACAATTACCTCACGAAGATTTGGATTCAGAATATCGCTTGTCGTCTTCACCATATTCGTATTAACTGCTGTGTTTACGGGAGTTGAGAGGATTAAACTTCGAACTTGCGAATTCGAGTTTGAAATAATTTGTTTCGAAAGCGTCAGAGCTTCGTTGGAAGGAACTTCATATTTTTCAGTAATTATCTCCGTATCTTCAAAGCCTTTTTCTGCAAGAAACTCTTTGTAAGAAGTTGATTCTTCGAGCGATTCCTTAACTTCACCAAGACGAACCCGATAAGAATTAGTCTTCGAATCAATCTTTACAGTCGCCGTTTCATTAAGCGATTCTTTTATATCTTTAGCGATTTGATCAGCTTCTTCTTTCGTTGAGATATTTGGAATTTCAAAATAAAAACGCTCAAAAACGGGCGGACGATATGCTCGGGCTGAAACTGTCAGCTTTGAAACAGGTAAAAATTTCGTCTGTTCATCTGGCGAACTTGAAACAAGTTGCGAGTCTGAAGTGGTAATCGAAACCGAACGAGCGTTTGAAGTTAATGAAACACGAATAATCGGTTCTTCAATAAATCTGGATTTGGCTGATACCGCTGAAGAAAACAGTAATAGAAGTAAGTAAATAGACTGAAAAGTGCGAAGTTTCATCTTAAAAGTATATCAAAAAGCGAAAACAAACGATAATTAACTTAGACGACAGTTGGCTCGGTCTGAATCGTGATTTGATCTAATGCTCGCTTGCTAAAAATGCCAATAACAATTGTGGCAATTATCGTAGCGACAATTCCGAGAATGATAATCCAAGATTCTTGCGGTTGCGAAAAATCGAGTTCGGCAAGGCTTGAACCAACAAAAACAATCGCCGCACTTCGTGGTAACATTCCGAGAAAAGTGCCGAGAAGATATGTTCTAAGTGAAACACCAGCTGCGGATAAGGCAAAGTTTGTGACCGCAAATGGCATAGCTGGCGAAAGACGAATTAAAGTAATAATTAAAAGTGTGCGAAGAAATTTTTCGTTGAGTAAAGCGTTGTGAATCGCTCGAAATTTCGGTTTTGACCCAATAATTTCTGTTAAATTTTCTTGTGCGTAACTTTTCGCAAAATAAAACATTATCGTTGAAGCACCGATTAGTCCAAGAATTTGTGCGAGAAGCCCGAATTGGAAATCAAACGCGAATCCGCTGACAATTCCGAGAACATTGGTTGCCAACAACGCAAATCCTGAAAACAACGACATTCCCAAAACAAAAACAAAAAACCCAATTTCACGCCGTTCCCGTAACCAAGGTGCAAACTCGTAAACAACCAACAACAATATCATCGAACCAATCGTCGGCAACACCATTGTAAGTCCAGCCATTCCGCCAAACTTTCCGTAATCTTTTAGTAGATTCTTTAGTTTTTGAATCATTTGATTAAGCTAATACGAACATCTGGGAAAATTTATATTTCAATATTGGTCACACATTGTTGGTGTTCTTAGAAAAACCTAGAAATTGATTTAATGTCAATCCTTCTGTGCTGAAAGCACGCTTAAGAAAGTAGCCAGTGGTGCAACCTCTGGTAAATTCAAAACAAACTTGTGCATCGGAGATGCACCAAGTCCTTTTCTTACGCACTTTCAGTGCTGAAACTGAATCCTAACAGACCAGACGTTTCACGTCTGGCTACTTTCTTTTTGCCGCTCTGCGGCTTTGGACAAAAGAATTCGGATTAATAAAAAAAGTTTTTCAAAGAAACCTATTTTAAAATTATGTATTAATACTATTTCTCCAAAGCATTGAAAATAAACGGATAAGTAGCATAAGACTGCCCGCGATGCTGCGGACGAAATGCAAAAAGTGTAATTTTCCCTTTGCCGACATTTGCTTCTGCGAGTGCAGTTTTTCCGTTCAAAAATTTTTCACCGAGAAGCCAACCTGAAAGCAACGCGTTCTTATTTGCATATGTTGCAATTGATTTCACTTTTGTATTATCGGTAATTTCAAACGCCGAACTATTGATAAAATATGCAGCAACATTCTTGCCAAAACCTTTCGAAATCGGTTGTGAATTGTCCACATCCAAGTTCAAAATACTTCCTGGACAATAAAATTCGCTCCGTTTTATTCCATCTAAAACATTCTTCATTGGCAAGCTAAATTTCTTGATTACGAGATCGCAACCATTATCAAAACAAATAAGTCGTCCGCCGTTTTCGACGAATTTCTTGAGATTCTCAATGCCTTCAAGTCCAATTCCGCCAGTGTATTCATCTGGATAAACATCTTTTTTCAAACCGTCGGCAATTTCATTTTCAGACATCGAAGGAAGAATTATCGTGTCAACATCCAATTTATTACCGCGAAAATCTGCATCTGAAACTGATTTATACGGAATCTGAAAATTATCGAAAACCAGACGTGTCCAACCTTCGTCCATCGAGGTCGTAAATCCTCGATACAAACCAATTTTCGCAGCGTTTTTTAAAGGATTTGGTAGTTTTGCAAAAGCAGAATTCACAGGTTCAAGATTCAGCGTTTTGCGAACTTGATTTATATTTGCCATCAACTCAACTTGTCTCGCGGAATGCGGATATTCGACGATTTGTGTAACTGCATAAGTCTCAATTCCCATCTGCAAAGGCAATGTCCAACCCGCAACATCATAAGGAACTTCAGCGTCGCCATTTGCGTTAAGTCGTTGCGGATAAACCTGTTTCGCGAATAAGGCTTCAACATTATTTCGCTGCGGTTGATCGAGAAAAACTAAAAAAGAACCAAGTGGAACTTCCGTGTGAACTTCCGCCGAACCAGCAATTGACGTTTTAAGTTCGCGATTCATTTTGTGAACTTCAATTCCTTGTTCTATCAAAATTTCGATAAATCGCGATACGATTTCTTCCTTTCCTTGACCGGCAAAAATCACGTAAGCCATTGGCTGTGCTGGATTTGAACCAATTTGCGAAGCCGTGCGATTTAATTCATAGAAATTACGAAGATAATCGACTCTGAGTTTCGCCGCTAATTTTAGAAGCGACCGAGAAGCAATCATTTCGACTTCTGCAATATTGTTCGGTGCCCAAATTCCAGGTTTCCAAGGTTGTGGATGAGAAGTTGAATTCTCGAGCGGCGAATTTAAACCTCTCGCTCGCTGATTTTTCATCTTTTCTTCAGTAATTTTGACAGGTGTCATCAAATTTGCACTTGCCGCCTCAGATAAAATTCCGATTGAATTGTGATAATAAGGAGCCGAACGAAATCCGCCGTGCCACCAAGTGTCAAACGTAGTGTTTGTTGCAACTCCAGCGATGCGATTTGCTTGCAAATCAGCTGCCATTTTGTAGCCGATAACTCCAACTTCACGCAAAATAAGCGGCGGAATATTTGGATTCGGCGGATCAAAAAATGGCGGAATTATAAATCTCGCACCATTTTGTCCCATTTGATGAACATCATAAACAATCTGCGGAAACCATTCTTTCCAAAAGAGTTTGGTGATTGATTGCGTCTCTTTGAGATTCAACATAAACCAATCGCGGTTATTATCGTGTCCGGCGTAATGATGATAAAGTTCGGGCGGCGAAGTTCCTTCAAAAAAAGTTCCGAGAGTTTTGCGATACCAATTTGCCACAATGTCTATTCCATCAGGATTTGACGATGGAATTAGCATCAAAATCGTATTATTCAGAATTTCAAGGGTTTCGGCATCTTTCGCCGTCGCGAGTTCATAAGCAAAATTCATCGACATTTGTGAAGCAACAATTTCTGTCGAATGAATCGAACACGAAATTGCGACAATTGTTTTGCCGTTTGCAATTAATTTTTCAACCTCGTTTTTATCTTTGAGGTTTCGCGGATTTGCCAGTTGTTTGTTAATCTGTTTGTATTTTTCAAGGTTGCGAATGTTTTCTTCGGACGAAATAAACGCCGTAATCATTGGTTTTTTCAAAGTTGTTTGACCAATAATTTCAACTTTTACGCGGTCGCTGTTTGCGTCTAACTTATTGAAATAATTAGTTATCTGAGTCCAATCAGCGATTGTTTTATCATCAGTCGGATGAAAACCGAGAAAATCTTTCGGGCTTGGTTGGGCAAAAACAGTGAAAAGTGAAAAGTGAAAAACTAAAAGTGAAAATGCGATAAAGCCGACTTTAGATTGATATTTACTCATAAATTTATGCAAAACGAAAAGTTGATTTTTCCTATTGAAGAGTCTAACAAATCTCGCTTAATCGGCAAACTTAGATATTTGCGTGGAATGTCTGCCGCAGGTTTGATGTTTATTTTTATCGCGTTGCCGGTGATGGTAATTGCTAAAATTTTTCGGCAACCTCAAATATTATATTTTTGGTGCGATTGGGGAGCAAAAATTTGGTTGCGTGCATGTGGCTCAAAAGTTTCGGTTTCAGGGAAAGAAAATCTTGACCCAAATGTCTCCTATGTTTTTGTTGCAAATCATAAATCTTATCTTGATACGGCAACTATGTTTTCATATACGGGAAGACGAATGGGTTTTATTGCTAAAAAAGAATTGGCGAAAGTTCCGATTGTTGGTTGGGTTATGCCATTCGTTAATATTCTGCCAATTGATCGTTCAAATTCTAAGCGAGCAATTGAAACAATGGCTGCAATTAGAAAAGTGCTCGATAAAGGTATTTCAATTGGAATTTTCGCCGAAGGAACTCGTGCGTTGGAAGGCGAACTTCTGCCGTTTAAAAAAGGTGCGTTTTACTTAGCGATGGAAGCTGAAGCTCCAATTGTTCCGGTTGCAATTAAACACACAGATTATTTGATGGGCAAGAAAAAAGGAATCGCAAACGCCGGAACTATTGAAATGATAATACTTCCGCCGATTGAGACAAAAGGAAAGACTATCGAAAATGATCTCGATAGTCTTTTAAATCAAACTAGAAATGCGATTGCGGCAGAACTCGGAAAATAGATTTAAGGCTTTTTCGGAGCTGGTGTCGGAGTCGGAGTTGGTGTTGTTTCCGGCTCATCATCCAAAATCCTAACTTCTGATCTACCTTGTCGATAATTTGTATAAGTTACCTTCATTTTCATTTTGATAACCTGACCGTTGTCAAAAACAAGCTCATCGTTGGTGTAAGAATATGTTGGAAACCAATATTTTCCGTCAATATGTTCACGCCAAGTTTCAACAATCGGAAATCGCTGTTTACCTTCCGGAACTCCTTTTCCTTTTGATTTAACGACTTGTAAATCTCGCATATCAACCCAAACTCGACCTGAAAAAAGTCGCAATTTAGATTTTTTGGGATCAGGCAAAACCTTTGGTGAAATCTCAAAAACGTATAAATCAAGTTCGTCTATTTTTTCATTTCCGATATATTGAAAATTGTATTGCGAAACAGTTGCAGGTTCTAGAGCAAAAGGATTAACACCGCCCAAATCTTCAATATCTTCGAGCGAAATTTCTAAATCTTTGAGCGTTGAAATCGGAAAAAATAATATCTTTTCTTTTCTCATGCCATCTTCAAAAAAAGCCATAAAAGATTCACGCCGATATTCGCCGGTAATTTGCCCGCCAAACCCAACAGTATGAATTAAAGCCTTGCGATTATAGACATAATTCTTCAAGGCTTCACGAAATTCGCCTTCTTTGTTCGTGAAAGTTTTGACGATATTGTCAATTTCTGGCTGACTCAAACTCTTTTTAGCAAGCATTGGAGACTGAGAATAACTTGTTAACAAAGAGCCAAAAATAACAATCGCAACAAATAATGAATTAAATAATATTTTTTTCATATTTTTAAGATGCATAAAAATCCAACAAAGTTTGCAACATTATAGAACAAAAAAAGACGCAAAGAGCAAATCCTTACGTCTTTATAAACATTTTTAAAATAAACTAATCAACGAATTCGACATCAACTAAATGCGGAATAATTCCTTTTTCGTAACCTTCTTTGAGCAAAAGCCGAACACCTTCGCGACCGCGTTCGCCATAATCAAGCGTCAAATTATTAACCCACATTGCAACGAAACGATCAGCGGTGTGCGGATCCATATCACGTGCAAATTGCATCGCATATTGAAGTGCATCTTCACGATTATCTAGCGAAAATTGAATGCTGTCTTTCAAACATTTCGAAACTTCTCTCATCAAATCAACACCGAGTTCTCTTCTGATAACATTTCCGCCCATCGGCAGTGGCAAAGTTGTTTTTTCAAACCACCATTCGCCCAAATCAATCATTTTGTTAAGACCAATTTCTTTATAGTAAAGTTGACCTTCGTGAATCAAAAGTCCAGCATCAACTTTACCTTTCTGAACCGCGTCAATTATTTCATCAAAAGGATAAACTTCATATTCAAAGTCTTGATTATAAAGGCGTAACGCGAGAAACGCACTAGTCAATAAACCTGGAACAGCAATTTTTAGTTTTCCAATATCCTCAATTTTATGATGCTCTTTTGCAACAACAATCGGACCGTAATTGTCACCAATTGATGCACCGTGTGGCAACAAAATATACTTATCAGCAAGAAAACAATAAGCGTGAAAACTTACTGCTGTGACATCAAAAACGCCTTTCAACGCGTCTTCGTTTAGCGTTTGAATGTCTTTTAAAGTGTGTTCAAACTTTAAATTGCCTGTGTCTAATTTGTTTGTAGCCAAACCATAGAACATAAAAGCGTCGTCAGAATCAGGTGAATGTGCAACTGTAATTGTCTTAAAATCCATACTAAATTTAATACTCTAATAAATAAACTAACTACCAAACATTCGATATTAACGTTTTCAAATGAATGTGTAAAAGGCGGTTTTATAATTTACCCAAGAATCATTTTGATTAAACCTTTTGTGTCGAGGTTATAAACTTTTTGGCGATATTGTGACTCAATTTCATCAACTTTTAAGCCATCAAGAAAAATAGGTTCGTCCGATTTTATTGTGTGCGAAGGAATTATGGCAAAATCGCCTTTGATTTGATCTTTGACCGCGATAAAATCTTGCCCAGAAAGCAATCCGGCAACGCCAACATCGCCACCAAAATATGTGTTCGGAACTCCTAAAACGTGAAGATTTGTTTTTTGCGATTGATTCAATCTCTGAATTGTTTCGTTCATTATCGGTGCAAATATTTCACCGGTTAGTATTGTTCCATTCAGCTTGCTAAATTGTTGCGAACTAAGCGATTGTTTGTTTAACTTTCGCCATAAATTATCAAAAGAAGCACGAAAACTTCGCACCATTCCAACGCCATCTTCAATCTGCGGGTAATTTCCGTAATGCTTTCGAGAAGGAATCGGCAAACCAGCTTTGAGATAAATTTCATCACCAAGAAACGCAAATGTTACGCCCAATTTTTTGCGAAATTCTTTTTGAATCGGTTCAACTTGAGCGACAATTTTACGGCAAAATTCAGGCGTAACGCGTGCAAGACGGTCGTCTTTGTTGTATCGGGTAAGTCCAAGCGGAACAATTGCGGTGCTAATTACTTTCGGATAACTTGCCGCAAGATCTCTAATTGTTTTCTCTAAAATTTCGCCGTCATTAATCGTCGGACACAACACAACTTGAGCGTGAATCTCAATATCGTTATCCATCAAACGTTTTAATTTATCAGAAATATCAGCTCGTTTTTCGTCAACACCAAGCAGATAAGCTCTTGTTTTTAAATCAGTTGCATGAACAGAAACATATTGCGGCGACAATCTCTGTTCGATTATTCGCTTCATTTCGTCTTCCGTGACAGAACTTAGCGTTGTGTAATTTCCGTAAAGAAACGAAAGCCGAACATCTTCATCGCGAATAAAAAGTGATGGACGAGCATCTTCCGGATTTCCTTTGCAAAAACAAAAAAGACATTCATTCGCACATTGACGCGGCACAATTTGTTCAAACATTAAGCCAAAATCTTCGCCTTCCTCGCGTTCAATTTCTAGTTCCCAAGTCTCACCATTTTGCTTTTTAACGTGCATTGTGAGGTCAGTTTCGCCAGCGGTTTGAAAGCGAAAATCAAGATAATCTCGCACAAATCTACCGTTGACGCGAATAATACGGTCATTAATTTCCAAGCCGAGTTCATCAGCTAAACTTTCCGCTGAAACTTCGCTAATCGAAACGCCAGGTCTTCTTAATTGTGTTATTGCCGGTGTAACCGCAAATTCATACATGATTTTATGGAACTAAAAGCCAATTAAGTCTTTATTTAAGTTGTGTTAAAAGAACTTTAACATTTATTAACTAACCCCCCAATTGATCTTTATAGAGGTAAAAAAGAAATGAACAGAAAAACGTTCCCCTCTTCCCCAAAACTAAATTCTTTAAGCAAAAAAAAAATATTGCTTGTAGATGATGATAACGCAATTCGACGGTATATAGAAATTGTTTTAAAAAAAGCAAATTTCGATGTGATTTCGGCTGAAGATGGATTGGCTGCAATGAAAATTGCATTTGACCAAACATTTGACGCTGTTGTTGCTGATGCATTAATGCCAAATATGGGCGGAATTGATCTTTGCCGAATGCTCAAAAGCAATCCGCAAAAAAGCAGTTTGCCATTTGTCATAATGAGCGGAGTTGATACAACCGAAAATTCTAACGAAAAAAACATTGCAAATGCTTATTTGCTAAAAAACGTTGATTTAAAAGATAGGCTGATCTCAGTTTTATCTGATTTACTTTCGCCAAAAGAACTTAAAATTGCATAAAACTCAATAAAAAAAGGCAGCCGCAAAAACTGCCTTCGTCTATTAAAAAACAATACGCATTTACACTTCAAATGGTGTGTAAGTTAAACCTTGTGAGGTTGCAACTGCTTCATAAGTTAATTTTCCGGCGTAAGTATTTACACCTTCTCGCAAGCCTGCATCATCACTAACAGCCTTCTCAAAACCTTTATTTGCCAAAGATAAGGCATAAGGCAAAGTTGCATTTGTCAGGGCAAAAGTCGAAGTTCTCGGCACAGCACCTGGCATATTTGCAACGCAATAATGCAACACATTTTCTTCGTAATATGTTGGATTTGAATGAGTTGTCGCATGCGTTGTTTCAAAACAACCACCTTGGTCAACAGCCACGTCAACTAAAACCGAACCTTTTGGAATATCTTTCAACATATCTCGAGTAACAAGTTTAGGAGCAGCAGCACCAACAACCAAAACTCCGCCAATAACTAAATCTGCATGAGAAATTGCTTCGTGAATTTGATAACGAGACGAGGCAAGTGTTTGAACTTTTGAGAGAAATATATCATCAAGTTGGCGTAATCTGTCTAAGTTAATATCAATAATCGTGACTTTTGCACCTAGCCCAATCGCCATTTTTGCCGCTTCGGTTCCGACAACTCCACCGCCGATAATTACGACATTTCCAGCCGGAACACCAGGAACTCCGCCAAGCAAGATTCCTTTTCCGCCATTCATTTTCTCTAAATATGTTGCCCCAACTTGAATCGACATTCGACCTGCAACCTCAGACATTGGCGTTAAAAGCGGCAAACGCCCTTGTTTATCCGTGATCGTTTCATAAGCAACGCCTGTAACTTTTCGTTCGAGCATTTGCTTTGTTAATTCAAATTCAGGTGCGAGATGCAAATAAGTAAATAGCAGTTGATTCTCTCGCATTCGTGGATATTCAGGTGCGACAGGCTCTTTTACTTTGACAATCATATCGCCTTCAGCCCATATTTCATCAGCAGTTTCGAGCATTGTTGCCCCAGCTTTGACATACTGTTCGTCACTAAATCCTGAACCATCACCAGCAGTTTTTTGCACAAAAACAGTGTGCTTTGCATTAACTAAGGCGTTTACTCCGGCTGGTGTCAACCCAACACGATATTCATTATCTTTGATCTCTTTTGGTAATCCGATTTTCATAAATTCTCCAAGTATTAGTTGCTCTAAGAGCGTTATTTTAACTACGTTTAGGATAACCAACTAAGCATTTTTGGTCAATTAGCGGGAAATTCTTATTTAATTTCTTTATACATTTTTAAAATTCACAACTAAATCTAATTTATTTAGCTAAATCCTTGCTAAATGTAATTGAATAAGGCAATATACACACGTTTGCTCTCGGCAATCTGTGATGATGCGACCATATAAAAAACTAAAAGTGACGCTTTTTTATGTAGTTTGAGAGATTTAGTTAGGCTTTTAGAAGTTAGTTCGATGATACTTATAGTTCATTATCAACTCTGTCGGGTGTGTCGCTTTTCTTGGTATAATCTGCCTTATTTCGCCTGTCTTACTTCTTTCAAATCAATAATTTAGAGAATAAAATGAGTACAAAACTTTATGTCGGGAATTTGTCGTTTCGAATATCGAACGACGATTTACAAGATCATTTCGCACAAATCGGACCTGTTGAATCTGTCAAAATAGTAGAAGATCGCGAAACTGGTAGATCACGCGGTTTCGGGTTTGTTGAAATGTCAACAGCAGACGATGCCACAAGTGCTATCGAAAAATACAACGGCACCGAACTTGATGGACGCAATTTAGTCGTCAATGAGGCTCGTCCACGCGAAGAAGGTGGTGGCGATGGTCGCGGCGGAAACCGCGGCGGCGGTGGCGGTGGCTATCGAGAATCACGTTATTAAAAATAATTAAATTAAAAAAATAAAAAGTGCCTCTTATGAAATTATTGAGGCACTTTTTTGTTCAATAAAAACGACTTTTCAACCTCGCAAACTATTTAAATTACTTGTAAAATCAAAACTTTGTTGAGTTCCTTAATTACAAACATTTATTTATGAAAAAAACTATTTTTATCTCCGGTTCAGGCGGTATCGGCGAAGCAGCGGCATTATTATTTCGAGAGTGGTCTGAGTTTGAAGTAGCAATATTTCTTGGCGATGTTAATGAAATTAATTTGCAAAAAGCGAAAGATTTTATTCTCCAAGGTTCTGTGAAAAAATCAAACGTTGAGACTGTTTTAATGTCGAAAACTGGCATCAACGAAGCAATGAAAAACGCTTTCGAACTAAGTGATTGCTTGCTCGATTGTTCGCCTGGTTCGCAAGCACCGCGAATGGCTCAGTTTGCTAAAGATTTTAAATTGCACTATGCCAATTTAACAGAATATGTTGCAGAAACTGACGCGATTATTGATATTGCCAAAGGTGCGGAAACTGGTTTTATTTTGCAAACCGGACTCGCACCAGGATTTATCAACGTTCTCGCAATGTCCCTTTATCAGACATTCTCCACATCATTTAACGTCGAAAAAGTAGAAAGAATTGCGATGAAAGTTGGTGCTTTAACGGCACACGCTCATAGCCCGCACTTTTATGGTTTTACGTGGTCGCCAATCGGCGTAGCAACTGAATATGTAAAAAATTCGCGTGTTATCCGCAGCGGCGAAATCACAGAATTGCCCGCACTTTCTGATCGCGAAACAATTATTATTGGTGGCAGAATGTATGAAGCAGATTTAACTTCGGGCGGAGCGGCTGATTTGCCTGATTTCTTCAAATCAAAAACTAAGTCGCTTGATTACAAGACTTTACGACATCAAGGACACTACAAATATGCAGATAATGTAATTGTAGATTGTAAAAAAGATGCTGATTTGGTGTTGAAAAGATTTCTTCAGGAAATTCCGGCAGTTGAAGACGATTTTGTTTTGGTTCACGCTTCGGTTGAAGGATTTGATGATAAAAACACTCGTCGAATGATTGAGAAAGCCTTTTATATTGAGCCAATCGAAGTAAACGGACACAATCTTCGTGCAATTCAGACAACAACTGCGGTTCCCTTAATTGAATCAGCTATTATGCTTTTAACCAATAAATACAAGGGCGTTGTGTTGCAAAGCGATATTTCTCCAAAAGAGTTTCTGAGTGGAAAATTTGTCAGCAAAATTTACGGAAACAATTAAATTTAAGTTTTCAGACTACACGAGTTTTACTTGCGTCTTAGTATTTGTAAAAAACAAAAGCTAATTTATATTTTAAGGAAAAACTATGAAAATAAAATCACTTGTACTTTCAACTGCTGCAATACTTACACTTAGTTCGCTTTCGTATTCGCAAGTTGTTTCGCCAACTGAACCAGAAAATTCTATTAAACAAGTAACAAAAGAAGCCAAACACGGATTTAAGCGAAATAACAAACTCGACAAGCATCGCGATCGTCAACAAAACGGACTCAAACAATTACGGAAATTAAATTTATCTGAAGACCAAAAAGCCCGCGTGAAATCAATAAAAGAAAACTTCAAGACGAAATCTGCACCAAATCGTGAAGAAATGAAAACATTGATGAGCAAAAAGCGTGAAGGTATTATTACTGCTGAAGAACAAACTCGGATGAAAGAAATGCGTAGTCAATTGATGGAATCTTCAAAACTATTTCGTGATGAAATTCAAAATATTTTGACAGTTGAGCAAAAAGCACAACTTGAGCAAATAAAGACTGAGAAAAGAGAAAAAAGAACAAACAAAACTCCTAAAATCTCAGAAAATTAAACTAATTTTTGTTTTATTTCGAAAAAGGCGTGTGTGAAAACTCACGTCTTTTTTATTTCAAGAACTCATTTTCAAAATAATCTTTAATTTCATCACGAACTCGTCGAAAAATTTTAAGTCTTTCTTCTTCATCTAATTCATCTGCTGCCGGTGGATCATCAAAAGAATGATGGATTAATTTGGTTTTCGCAGGGAAATACGGGCAATTTTCTTGTGCATTGTCACAAACTGTTAAAACATATTCAACATCTTGTCCAATAAATTCATCAACAGATTTTGAGCGGTTTTTTGAAATATCAATGCCAATTTCAGCTAACACTTTAATTGCTTCTGGACGAACTACTGAAGGCTTTGTGCCAGCACTAAAAACTTCATATTCGTTAAAGCTAATATGTTTAAGTAATCCTTCTGCCATTTGGCTTCGAGCCGAGTTTCCAGTGCATAAAATTAATACTTTTTTCATAATATTTCTTCTGCAACTACATCAGTTTTAATTAGCCAACCAAAAATAATCGATGCCGTTATTGCCCCAAGCATTTGAGCAATTATAAAAGGAACAATGTCCGTTGGGCGAATTCCAGCGAAAGTATCGCTCAACGAACGTGCGATTGTTACAGCCGGATTCGCAAATGATGTTGAAGATGTAAACCAATAAGCCGCGGTTATATAAGCCGCAACCATAAACGGTACAAGTTTACCGTGAAACCTAGAACCCAGTTTAATTACCATTATCAAGCCAAATGTTGCTATAAATTCGCTAAAATATTGTGCGTAACCGGTTCTTATTTTTGTTGAAGCAAACAATATTGGAAGTTCAAACATAACGTTAGCTATACCGACACCAAATATCGCACCACAAATTTGTGCAAGCAGATATGTAACGGTTTCCTTGATCGGAAGTTTCTCTAAGATTGTAACAACCGGATTAAAATGAGCACCTGAAATAGCTCCAAAAGACAAAATTAAAAAAACTAGCCCAGCAGCGGTCGCTAAAGTATTTCCTAAAAGTGCGATAGCATCGTTTCCTTTCGATAAATTAACGCCCATAATTCCTGAGCCGACAACTATCGCCAAAAGAAAGGCAGTTCCGATAAATTCAGCGACAAATTTTCTTAGTAAGTTCATTCTTTAATTTATGCAACAGTAATGAAAAAATATTCCTGTTTTAAATACTTTCTAACGCTTTTTGTAAATCCTCAATTAAATCATTTACGTCTTCAATTCCAACCGAAAGTCTAATCAAACCATCAGTTACGCCAGCTTTTAATCTTTGCTCGCGTGATAACGCAGCGTGTGTCATTGAGGCAGAATGCTGAATAATTGTCTCAACACCTCCAAGTGAAGTTGCCAGCGTGCAAATTTTTAAATTATTGACCAAAGTTTTTCCGTTTTCGACACTTCCAACATCAAACGCTATCATTCCGCTGAACCCATTCATCTGTTTACGTGCAACTTCGTCAAATTCTGGATAATAAGTAGCTATTACTTTGTGATGTTTAGCTAACATATTCGCTATTGCAGATGCGTTTGAATTGTGTCGTTCCATCCTTAATGCCAAAGTTTTAATCCCGCGTAAAACTAACCAAGCAACTTGCGGTGCGATGTTTCCACCATACAACTTTGTAGTTCTAAGTCGTGTTTTCTCAACAATTTCACGTTTTCCAACCATTACACCAGCTGTTAAATCGCTGTGTCCGCCAAGATACTTAGTCGCCGAATGAATTACAATATCGACTCCAAAATCAATCGGTTTTTGATTAAAAGGCGATGCAAAAGTGTTGTCCGCAATAGTAATTATTCCTTTAGATTTTGCAATTTCTGCAACTAACTTGAGATCAGTTATTTTCAACAAAGGATTTGAAGGCGATTCAATCCAAAACAGTTTAGTGTTGCTTTTGCAAGCATTTGCATAATTTTCAGCATTCGTAGCATCAACAAAAGTTATTTCAATACCAAATTTTTCTGCGATTTCTTCGAAAAACAAAGTTGTTGTTGAATACATCGAATCTGGTGCAACAATATGATCGCCCGATTTTATGACCGTTAAAATTGAAGCCGAAACTGCCGCCATTCCTGATGCAAATCCAAGTGCCGATTCGCCATTTTCCAGTTCGCAAATCGCTTTTTCAAACGAATCTTGAGTTGGGTTTCCAAGTTTTCCATAAAAATAGCCCGGTTTTTCGTAATTGTGAATCGCCGAGCCTTCGTCAGCATCTGAAAAGGAAAAAACTGACGCATTATAAATCGGAACAGAAACCGAACCGAAATGTTGCGTCAAATCTTCTCCAGCGTGAACTGCAAGAGTGTAAAATGATTTTTTGTCCATAATTATCGACTTATGCTAACGGGTTTTGCTAGCGGAGTGCAACACGAAGATGCCGCTAAATCTTTATCTTCGGTATTTTCTAAAACAACAAAAACTTCCCATCTATTACCATCAGGATCGCTAACCCAAGTTTTATCTTGAAGTGCGTAACAGCAATCTGTCTGCATCTCTTCAAGTGTGATCAAACCACTTTCAGCCCAGCGTTTACTCATTTCCATAACTTCAACGCTTGTTTCAACCTGCAGACCAAGATGTGATAATGATCCGCCGGATTCAAAAGGCATTTGATTCATTGTTAGGTTTAAAGATGGATTTGCAACATCAAATTTCGCATAGTCGCTCCTTAATTTCAATGGTTTGATGCCAAACATTTTTGAATAAAACTCGACACTAGATTCAACATTACTGACATTTAAAGATATATGTGTTTTCATAAATATTACCTCGTTTATTTTCGTAAATGTATTTACATATACGTTAAAACGAATATAATTTGTAGAGAATTTTTTGTCAAGTAAACTATTTTTTAATTTTAAATAATTTTCGCTAAATTACTAATTTGATAATATTTCCAGTTTTCTCTTGCAAAAATGTTACAAAATATGGAAAAATGGTAATTAGCAGTGCTTTACTTGTGGCATTCTGCAAATCTTCTGAACAGTTTATCTTCTACAAACCCAAAAAGAGTTCAGCAAACTAAATCAAGTTTGACAGCATCTTTGTATCCATAATTTGCACAAATAATATTAGCAAATTAGGTTTTGAAATTTCGTCTATAACGATGTTGCAGAATAGATAAAAATTTTGCAAAAATGGGAGAAACAAATGAACTACAACACAACAAAAGAAACAGCTTTCGCAGAAAAATTGGTGATGCTTGATCCAGACCAAAAAAGTCCACGTGCTAAAGAATTTGAAGATGAAATAATGAAGCGGATTGTTGGGCAAGAACGTGCAGTTCGTCGTCTCAGCGGATTATTTCAAATTTATCTTGCCGGAATGAATAACCCGACAAGACCGATTGGCACAATGTTGTTTTTGGGACCGACCGGTTCTGGTAAAACACGCGTTGTAGAAGCGGCAGCCGAAGTGCTTTTTGGGGAACAACACGCGGTTGTCAAAATAGATTGTGCTGAGTTTCAACATTCGCACGAAATTGCAAAACTTATCGGTTCACCGCCTGGATATTTAGGACATCGCGAAACATCGCCGATGCTAACTCAAGAAAATCTCGATAAATCGCATACTGATGAAACACGTCTAACTTTTGTATTGTTTGATGAAATTGAAAAAGCATCTGATTCTTTGTGGCAGCTTTTGCTTGGAATTTTAGATAAAGCAACGCTGACATTGGGCGATAACAGACGTGTCGATTTCTCGCGTTCAGTTGTTATTATGACTTCAAATCTTGGTGCGAGAGAAATGTCTGAAATGATTTCGGGCGGAATTGGTTTTGCGTCATCAAAGAACTCAAAATCTCCCGACGACAACGAAATTGACACCAAAATTTATCGAACTGCATTAGAATCAGCGAAACGCAAATTCTCGCCTGAGTTTATGAACAGAATCGATAAAGTGGTTGTTTTCAGAACTTTAAAGGAACATCACCTTCGTCAAATTCTCGATATTGAGCTAAATTCTGTGCAATCTCGAATTACAGATTCTGCTGGAACCAAATTTATTTTCGAATGTTCGAGCGAGGCAAAAGAATATTTGCTTCGTGAAGGAATTGACCTCAAGTATGGTGCGAGACACTTGAAACGCTCGATTGAAAGATTTCTCGTATATCCATTGTCTAATTTGGTGGCTACTGCACAAGTCGAAACTGGCGATTTTGTTAAGGTTGATTTTGATGCCGAAAACGAAAAACTTGTTTTCTCTAAACAATCTGGCGGAATGATTGTTACCGAAACTTTTGAGGAAAAAGTTGAGGAAAAACCCGATACAAAATCAGACGGAGTTGGTTTGCCACTTCCAAAACTTCAATCAGCTAGCGGAAAGAGTAAGTCCAATAGCGAAAAGAGCGAAATTTAGTTTTTCATGTTCGTAATTCTCCATTCGACACGAAGCATTTCTGCTTCGTGTCTTTTTTTATTTATATTTACTTCTGATTTTCACAGCACGTTCGATCAAGTCAACATTTTCCAGTATTTTCAGCCGTAAATCTTTATCCAAATTCGGATTATCAGTTAAAAATTTATTGACGATTGCCAACGCTTGTTCGCTTTTTTGCCCGCCGATAAACGCCGAAAGCCAACCATTAACGAAAAATATTTTGCGGTTTCGTTTCAGATTCGGTAATTCTGCCAACGCTTTTTCGAGATACGCAACTGTTAAATCTGAATGTTTGGTCGAATTAAACGGCACAACCGCAGATTCAATCCAACTTTCGCTGATCTCTTTGTTGGCGACAAAATCGTTAAAGCATTTCAACTTGTTTTCGGCGGTTGCAACTCCTGCTTTTGCGGCGTATGCGTAACGTTTCGCATCATCGGATGTTTCAGTTTTTTCCAAGTCGGCGAGTAGTTTTGGTGCGTCTTTGTCGCCTAAAATAAATAGTTTTGTCACGATGTCGAAATTATCTTTGGTGCGAAATGTCGGTAGCGTTTGCGTGAGCGAATGCGTAATCTCTCGCGTGGCTGCATCGGCTAACGACGACGCTACTGACTTATCGAGCAAACCTTTTAGGATATTTCGTGCTTTTTCAGAACTCGCGACATTCAAAAACGCTCTATAAAACGTGATTCTTTGACTCTGCGTTTCAGCCGTCTGCATTTTGTTGATTAAAACACTTTCTAATTTTGGCGATAATTCGTTGCGTGTTTTATCGTCCAAATAATATGCAAATGCTGTGTTCACACGACTTAGAATCGTCGAAACAATCATTTCGTCTTTCTCTGTGCCGACATTTTTAATCACTGATTCGACAAAATCTTTCGGATCAAGTTCGGCTTCGCGGACAGAATCCCACAAACTGCCGTACATCATCGAACGTGTTAAAGATTCATCAACTTTGTCCAAGTTTTTTATGAAATAATTGATACTGTCTTTGTCAGATAAAAATATCCCATACCCATAATCACCAAAATTAGGAAATACAAATTTTGGAAAACGTGGCAGCCTAGGATAGTCAGTTGGACCTACCCCAATAGTTCCAGACCAAAAAACTGATGTTTCATTTGGCAGATGCTTTTTTGACTTATCTTTTTCTGTCTCATTGCTAAACTCAGCTTGTTCAAGATAAAGTTTTTCTATGCCATTGCCGGGATTCCCAAAAATGACTAAATTAAATTTCATTTCCCGCAAGTTATCTTTATTACCTAAACTATTTTGTTGAAAAATCACTCTAACTCTATCAATTCGCATGAATCGTTCTTGTTTTACAAATGTTCTAATTATTGGAACACCGCTTTGTTTTATCCAACCTTCCCCCCAAACTCTCAACTCTTTCTTTGTCGCCGTTTCAAATTCCTTCACCAAATCCGTCCATTCCGCGTTCTTAAATTCGTTTTTCTTCAAGAAACTTCTGACCGCCGTTTGAAATTCTTTTTCGCCCAGATAAAACTCGGCTTGACGCAAAAAACTCGGTGCTTTGCGATAGACGATGTTGCCGTAAGCGGATTTTGCCGAACTTAAATTGGCGATTTCCTGATAGATCGGCGTGGTGCCTTTGGTTGAATCGGTGAGATAGGCGAGTTGTTTGTTGCGTTCGTAAAAGGCTTTCCAAGCGTTGGCTTCGGGCATCACTTTTTCGAGCGTTTTGTATGCCATAAATTCCGCAAAACCTTCTTTAAGCCATAGATCGTCGAACCATTTCATCGTAACCGTATCGCCGAACCATTGATGTGCGGCTTCGTGAAAGATTAAATTTGCCCGCGAAATGATGTCGTTTTTGGTCGGTTCAGACGGAAAGATTATCGAAGATTCACGCAAAAAAGTCGCTCCCGCGTGTTCCATTCCGCCGAACGGAAATTCAGGGAGCAACACCAGATCGTATTTCGGAAACGGAAATTTGTAATCAAAATATTCTTCGAGGTATCTGATACATTCGCGGTTTAAGCGGAAAACTTCGGCGGAATGTTGTTTGAATTTTTCGGCTTGAGATTTGCGGACGAAAATCGAGTCCTGAGTCCCAAGTCCTGAGTCCGCAGTCGCCTTAACTTGGGCAAAATTTCCTGCCGCAAAGGCGAAAACGTATGTGCTGATTGGTTTAGTTTCTTCAAAAGAAAATCTTTTGTTATGAACTGTTCCCTTAGAGTTCATAACAATGTCCGCATTTATCCAAATTTTACTATTAGTATTTGAAACAGCAGTCCAATCCGGCGGCGTAGTAAGAAGTAATTTAAACCTCGCCTTCAAATCCGGCTGATCAAACACCGGAAATGCTGTGCTTGCATCACTCGGGACAAAAAGCGAGTAGATATATTCCGAACCGTCTTCTTTATCGATGTAGCGTGTGATTGCCGAACCGCTTGTCGAAATCGGTGAAGTAATATTTAGTTTGATGATATTTTCGCCTTGCACGGCGTTTTTGATAACAAGATGTTCGTTTATTTCTTCAAATTCGGCAGATTTACCGTTCAGCTCAACATTTTTAATCGAATAAGCATCTTCTTTACCTTTAATCTTTCGCCAATCCAAAATCAATGGAAAATTGAGAGTTGAGAGTTGAGAGTCATTCTTCGTTTTCAATTCTCCATTCTCAATTCTCAATTCTACATTTATCTCAATCTCGCCTTTCAAAACTGGTGACATTTTCTCGAGCGTCAGATTCAATTTATAACGCACATCGCTATAATGCTTCGCTCGCCAAATTGCGAGTTCGTGCGAAACACCATTTTCAATTGGCGGTTGTGACTGTGAAAATATTGTCATTGAAAATACGAAAAGCAGTAGTAGAAAGAAAATTTTTTGTTTACACATGAGTTTTGGATATTCACTATCAAATTTAAAATAAAAAAGGCGACAAGATTATGATGAAATCTTATCGCCTAAAGTTCGTCGGAACAGAAATTTACTTCTACAACGCAAAATTAAATTTTACAAAACCGATAGCTTTTACTGGCAAACCATCTTTTAAAAACGGTTTAAATTTCCATTTTTTTAGAGCGTCAGTTGCCGCACGTTTTAAAACATCAGGTCCGCTTGAGTTTTGAATTGTCGAAACTTTTCCGGTTTCATCAACAATTACATCAATCTGCACAACGCCCGAGAGTCGCATACTTTTAGCAATCAAAGGATATTGCGGCTGAATTAAAGTGACGGCATATTCACGCAAAGAACCGATTTGGACTGGATTATCGCTGTTAGAATCGTTCATTGGATTGCTAACTTTTTCAATTTTAGGCTCAGTCGGCTGACTAACTGCTACTTCTTCAACTTTTGCGACTTCTTTTTTTGCGACTTCTTTTAATACTGTCGGCTCTTCAGTCGGTTTAGGAACAAAAATCGTTTTTGTTTCAAGCGGTTTTAGTTCAATTTTTGGAGTTTCAGGTTCAATTTTAGCAATCGTTTCAACAATTTTTGGTCGTTCAACTGCAACAGTATTGTTATTTGCAATATTTTTTTCAGATGACACAAAAGCAACAGATTGCATCGATTCATCAACAACGCTGACAACCGAACTTCGCGAAGTCGCCATTTTCTCGCGTGCATCAATTACCTTCGTTTTCCAACGACTTGCATCGTATTCATCGCGGGCAATATTGCTTCTCGCAGCTGAAGATTCTTCGATTAAAGCCATCGAATCTTCAGTTTGCTTGATGCTTGCTCCCAAATCTTCGGTTTGTTTGACAACTAACTCGAGCAAACCACGCATTTTATCAAGGTCAGCGTCAGCCTCTTTTGGCAATTTTGCATCGAGAACGTTTAAGCCGAGTGATTTATATCTTTCAACTTGAAGTTTTGAACCGCGAACAATTTGAGCGGCGGCAGAATTGTAAGTTGCGGAATTCTTTTTAGACAGCTTTTGCGAATTATATATTTCGGTCAATAATTCCTGAGCTTTTTTGTAATCGCTTTGCTCAACATAAACATTCATGAGCATTGAAAGTGCAACATTTTGCACATAATCATCTGTCGATTCTTTGCGGATTGCGTTTAATTCAAGAATTGCAGAATTGTAGTTTTTCGTCGCTAATAAAACTCTCGCACGACTTAACTGTTGACGCATTTGTGCATCAGGTTGGGCAAAACTGCTCAACATAAGTAGAAAAACTAGAAAACTCAATGTCCCGATTTTTTTGACAATGAGCGGCATTTCAGTACCTCCTTGGGGTTGGACTTTATTTTCCGCGTGAACAAAAGCGATATTCACTTGAGCTCACTTCCTAAACTTTTTTGTCCTTGAATAATTAAATTTAGACGCTTAAAGGTGAATAAACCTTTTGTTTAAATAAACAATAGCACACTAAACACTCATTCGAAAATGTATTTGGTTTTAGTTTGCTAAGCTGCGAACAACTTGATCGCGATATTTGTTAGCTTTTTGCTTGATAAGCGTTTCGTTTAGCGTCAGCAACTTGCGGTCGAGCATCAAAACTTTTCCATCAACCACAACCGTTCTCACATCTGTCGATTTGGTCGCGTAAACAAGATGCGAATACATATTGTAAAAAGGCGTTTGGTGCAATCCGTCGAAGTCAACAATCACAATATCAGCTTGTTTTCCGGTTTCGAGCGAACCAATTTTGTCTTGCAAATCTAAAGCTCGTGCTCCGCGAATTGTCGCCATTTCAAAGGCTTGCTGAGCGGACAAAACTTTCGGATCGAAGTTAAAAACCTTGTGTAGTTTTGCCGCCGAATCCATTTCTTCCCAAAGACTTAGATCATTATTTGAAGCCGCTCCATCAGTTCCTAACCCAACGTCCATATCGCGTTCTAGCATCTGCGGAATTGGTGCAACGCCAGCCGCAAGTTTCATATTCGATTGCGGATTATGTGCGATTCCAACGCCGAGTTTTTTCATAATATCAAGCTCTTCATCGTTGGCATAAATCACGTGAGCGGCAATTGTTTTATCGTTCAAAACACCAATTTTGTTAAGATATTCAATCGGACGCAGACCGTTTTTGTTGTCCGCAACATACTTTAGTTCTTTGCGGTCTTCGGCGAGATGAATCACCATCGGAGCTTTCAAATCGTCGGCAAGTTTTCTCGCTTCTTTGAGATGCTCTTCGCTGACAGTATAAGGTGCGTGCGGTGCAACTGCAGGAACAATCAACGAACTTTTCTGCCATTTTTTGACAAATTTTTCGGTGTAAATTTTTGCATCAGCGAAAGTTTTATTATCAGGAACCGGAAAATCAATCAGCGTTTCGCCCAAAACTGCACGCATTCCGGCTTTTGACGTTTCATCGGCAATTGCATCTTCAAAATAATACATATCGCAAAAGGTTGTCGTGCCGCCGCGAATAAATTCCGCGAGTCCGAGTTGCGTTCCAACTCTAACGAAATCTTCGGTGACATTTTTTCCTTCTGCCGGAAAAATATATTTCGTCAACCATTCATTAAGGTCGAGATCATCGGCGATTCCGCGAAAAAGCGTCATCGGAACGTGTGTGTGTGTGTTGATTAATCCGGGAATTATCACTTTTCCGGTTGCGTCGATTGTTTGCTTTGGACGCACATTTTTCAACACCTCAAGACGCTCACCAATCTTAACAATTTTGCCTTTTTGGATGAGAATTGCACCGTCTTGAATAATGCGTCGGTCTTTGTCCATCGAAACAATTGTCCCTCCGACTATGGCTAATTCGGCATTCCAACGCTGCGGAAGCGGTTTTTTTGTCTGTGCAAAATTGTAACTAGAAAGGATAAAAAGAATTGATAAAAAAGCAGTAGATAAAAATTTTAAGGTTTCCATAACTGAAATTACTACATTTCAATGGAGAATTGCAAGAAATCTTCAATTAAAAAAGAAAATCTATTGAATGACATTTTAAGTAAAATTATTATAAAAAAGATAACCCTAAGTTGTATGTATTTGAGCAAACTAATAAGTCATTTACCATGATCGTATAAAGTAAAATCTCGATCAATCCATACTATATGAAACACAACTCCATCATCTCCACGATAACCTAAAAGAGTTTTAGCGTCCTTAAATCGTACTTTAATTATTGAAGTATCATCGGTTAGATGTGAAGGTGCAGGTCGTCTAAGTTGTTCACGTGGAATTGTTGTAAATCCTTTTTGGCTTTTGCTTTTTTGTAAAAGATCTCTCCAGTTTTGTAGGCTTAGTTGAAATAAAGTTTTTAAAATGTCCAACTTTTCATTTTTTTCACATTTTTCAATCCCATAAACTGAGTCAATATATTGAAAGCAAAAAACAGGATGTTTCATGTTTGAAGATTCATAAGTCTGTTCAGGAGATGCAATTCGCTTTCCAGCGTATGCGGAAGGATGACGAATCTTGTTATTAGCCATTTATTTGCCTTCAATGAGTTGCGTTGAGAAGTAACTCTGCATTGCTTTGCGAGAAATTTCGAAGTTTGTTTTGGGGGATTTTTTTGCATTAATCCAAGGGGCTTCGCTATGTGTCATATCGACCAAAGCAGACGGCGAAAATCGTCCATAAACATCATAAACTTCATTAAGAAGGTCTTTTGTTGCTGAATCGTATTTTTCATTATCAAAATCTGAAGATTGTAGAACAGGATTTGAGTTATATTGTTTGTATTCATTATATACTTCAACAACAACTGGTCCGTAATTCCAAGCCATAATTTTTTCTTCAAACAATGAAGTTTTAGAAATTGCTAATGAAAAACCTTCCGCATAATATAGTAATTTCTGAATCTTAAGATTTGTCAAAAAATCACCTTTTTCTTCATCAACTAGACTTAGGAAATACTCCGCAATGTCTTTTGCTTTCATAAATTCACCTCAACTTAATGTTTCAAGGATAAAACGCGGCGTTTCATCCTTGAAAAAACGTTATACCATAACTACAAGATTGGCAATGTTTTTCCATATTATTTATAGATAACTCTTTGGAAATATATCAAACCAAGTAAAAAAATCATTTCAAAAATGTTGTATCAAAGGCTTTCGGCAATAAATCTTTCATCTGCAAAACATCGGTTTTTCCGTCTAAATTTGCAAAAATTACCGGAATGTCGCCGCAGAATTCCCAAATAATTTGACGACAAGCTCCGCACGGCGGCGTAAGTTCTTCAGTGTCGGCAACAACGCAGACGATTTCAAATTCGCGTTCGCCTTCAGAAATCGCTTTGCAGATTGCAACTCGTTCGGCACAAATAGTTAGTCCATAACTCGCACTTTCGACATTGCATCCAGTAAAAATTTTGCCACTTTTGGTGACAACAACTGCTCCAACACGAAATTTGGAATATGGAGCAAAAGCCAATTCGCGGGCTTTTATTGTTAATTCAATTAAATTGTCGTGATTAAATTTGCTCACAGATAAATATTATTTCTTTGATTCTTTGCGTAATTTCTCACGGATAATTCCGCATAAAACCTCAACTCCAACTTGAGTTTGTCCGCCTTCGGGAATAATCAAATCTGCGTGGCGTTTTGTCGGTTCGACAAATTGTTGGTGCATTGGACGCACTGTTTTTTCGTATTGATCGATTGCTTGTTCAAATTTTCTGCCGCGTTCGGCAATATCGCGACGCAATCTTCTACAGAGTCGAATATCATCAGGAGTATCAACAAAAACTCGAACATCGAGTATGTCTAAAACTCGCGTTTCGGCAAAAATTAAAATTCCTTCAACGATGATAACTGCTGTTGGCTCAATATGTTGTGACTTATTGCTACGAGTGTGAGTTTTGAAATCATAGATCGGCATTTCAATCGTTTCGCCTGATTTAAGTCGCTTCAAATGATTAACCAAAAGGTCGCTATCAATCGAATCTGGATGATCGAAGTTAGCTTTTCGGCGTTCATCGAGCGGCATATCAGACATATTTCGGTAATAAGAATCTTGCTCGACCAAAACAACTTTTTCTGCACCAATAGAGTCAACTATCGCACGTGCAATTGTCGTTTTACCCGAACCTGTTCCGCCGCAAATCCCTATTATCATTTGTGTTAGTCCTTAATTTTAAGTCCAGAGTCTTTAGTCCTAAGTCCTAAGTCAATGACTTGATAACGGACTTAGGACTAAAGACTCTGGACTTATTTATTTCCCAATTCTCGACAAAACCCGTTCCAACAATTCGCGGAATGTGTCTGCAATTTTAGCACCTGTTTCCATCACTTCTTCGTGATTAATTTCTTCATCGCTGACACCAGCGGCGAGATTTGTGATGCAAGAAATCGCTAAAACTTTCATTCCCTGATGGCGTGCGGCGAGTGCTTCGGGAACGGTTGACATCCCGACAGCATCAGCTCCAAGAAGTCTATACATTCTAATCTCGGCAGGCGTTTCATAGTTTGGACCAGTTAAAGCACAATAAACTCCGCGTCGTAAAAATGGCGTAATTCCCTTTTCATCAGACATTTTTTTCGCTTCTTCGCCGACAATTGCTTGAATATCACGCGAATAAACTTCAGTCATATCAGGAAATCTCGGACCAAATCGCGGGTCATTTTCACCAATCAGCGGATTAACGCCCATCAAATTGAGATGATCGCGAATGAGCATCAGCGTGCCTTGTTTAAAGTCGGTTCTGACGCTTCCGGCAGCATTTGTGAGAATCAAGTTTTTTACTCCAAGAACGCCAAAAGTCCTTACGGGCAAAACAACTTTTTGAATATCGTAGCCTTCATAATAATGAAAACGCCCTTGCTGAACCGCGACAGAAACGCCGTTTACTTCGCCGAGAACAAGTCTTCCGGCGTGTCCTTCAACTGTTGAACGCGAAAAATTTGGAATTTCTTCGTAAGGAATAATCACCGGATTTTTGATTGAGTCAGCAAATGCTCCCAAACCGCTTCCCAAAACCAATGCTACTTTGATTTCTTTTGAATATTTTGAGCGAATATAATCCGCTGCTTGTTGTGCTTTTTCGTATGTCATTATTTGATAATAGTTTATTTCTAAATTTACTGTGCTACAAAATTGAAAGTTAGAACACCTGTAACTCTTACTTTTTGTCCCGATAACAGTGTTGGATTAAATTTCGTATTTCGAGCCGCGGATTCAGCCGCATGCCGAAGTAACGGATGTCCGCTCGTTGCACTTGCAGAAAGCACATTTCCTTCTTCATCAATCGTGACTTGGACGCTAACCGCACCGCCCGCTCGAACAGCTTTCGCAGCTGCTGGGTATGGCGGTTTCGGCAAGACTGTTGCCTTGCCATTTAGAACGCCCCCCGAGACAGTCGACGGAATTTTGGGAAGACTTGGTTCAATCGTTTCAATTGGTTTATTAGGCAGATATACTGGGATTCCGGTTTCGGTTTTAGGATACGGCGAAGGTGTTTTCGAGTAACTTCTACAAATTGCATTGTAAATACCTTCACCTACAGAGTCGGGAATTACGGGTTTTCTAAAACTCAGCGATGGAAAAGTATCAATCACTAAGCCCGAATGATAATAAAATGTCGCATCATCCATCGTCATTCGCTCATCATCGCAATGAGCCGTGATAAGCTGTAAAACATAAGAAACATTCCGTTTAAATCTTAAGTTCCTTGAATATTTTCTCGAATTCAATGGAATTTGCTTGAACCAAACCGATGCGTCGCCAAATCTTGTCCGCTTGATGCTATATTTCTTAAAATAAAAATCCGAACCCGTTGAATCATCTTTTGTGGAAGTTACATAATACCAACCATCCAACTCAAGCTGTGTCTGGGTGGGCGTATACTCTTCGTCTGGTTCGTTTTGAACTTTCTTTAAGAGTTTTCCAACAGAAAAAGTGTTTCCATTTAGCCAACCAATTTTCTTGCCAATTTGAATTTGATACCAACCTTTAAGGTGTTTTTTCGATAATATTTTGAATTTTGTACCAAAAGGCAACACTTTTAAAACTTCTGCATCCGAATTTGGTAAGATTCGAACATTTGTATTATCAGTATTTACATAGCCGAATTGATTTTGAGCACAAATCAAAGTGTTAAAAAATAACAAAAATATGAGAGTCAATAGAAGTTTTTTCATAGTTTCTTTGGTGGTCAACAAATTCTCACAAATTGATTTATCTACGAAGAATATTGTATATCCAATAAATAGAATATTAATTCTCTTTCTTATATGGAATTCCGAGAGCTTTTGGAGCTCGCGAAGAACCGATAAATCCTGCTAAAACGATTATTGTCAAAACATACGGAATGATTTGAATAAATTGAATCGGAATATCTTCGCCGTTAAATTTTGCCCACGGCGTGCCGGGCAGTTTTATCGTCAAAGCCTCTGTAAAACCAAAAAACAGGCACGAAAGCAATACCGGAATCGGTTTCCATTTTGCCAAAATCAAAGCCGCGAGTGCAATAAATCCGCGTCCGGCAGACATTCCGCGTGTAAAAAGCGAACTTTGCCCGATTGAAAGATATGCACCGCCAGCTGCCGCCAAAACTCCAGACAAAATAACTGCCGAATATCGCAACCAAATCACATTTATTCCTGCCGAATCTGCCGCCGCCGGATTTTCACCAACTGCTCGTAAACGTAAGCCAAATGGCGTTTTATACAAAACATACCAACAAATTGGGATAAGTAAAAACGCGAGAAGCGAGGCTATTGAAACATTTTGCAAGACCGACGGCAGAAGCGAATCAACGGTGTTACTTGCCAAGAAGATCGTCAGGAATTTTTGCGAGATGTCATATAAACTCGGCATCAATAACTCCTTTGCGATCTGCGGCGTAGAGCCAGATGAGTCATAGATCGCACCACTAACTAGCTGCGGCAAACCGAGCATTAAAAAATTAATTGCAGTTCCGGCAACAACTTGATCAGCTTCAAAATGGATAGTCGCAACTGCATAAACAAGTGCAATAAAAGCACCAGCAAGTAGTGCCGACATAAAACCGAGATACGGATTACTAAATTGATAAGTTGCAACCGCGGCGGCAAATGCTCCGGTCAACATTAAACCTTCAAGTGCAATGTTAATAACGCCCGCACGCTCAGAAAATAGACCACCAAGTGCCGCAAAAATCAGAGGTGTCGCCGACCGAATCGCCGCAAAAATTAATGATAGTGTTAGTAGTTCGCTCATATTTCAAAAAATTCTCTAGCTATATTTGACTGCCTTATAATAGATTTTAATGTTCCAATTCGGATTTCTCGATGATTTGGAATTGGAACTGAAATTGTAGAATCTAGGGTTTGCTTTTGCATAACTATGTGGCTACCTTTTTGTCTATCTTGGACAAATCCATGCTTTTCAAGTATTTTGCAAAGTTCTAATCCTGAGAATATTCGAAATTTACCCAATTGCAACCTCTAAATTTGTAATGAATATTTCAGAATGTAATCTGCGTTTTACTTCAGATTGATCTGCAACTTCAAAAAAAAGTTCTATTGCCTCAGTCAAATTTGCTTTTGCTTCTTCAATTGTCTCGCCTTGGCTTGCAATATCTAGTTCAGGGCAAGTGGAAACATAACCGCTATTTTCACGTTCAATAAGTGCTGTAAATCTCTGTAACTGCATAACTTTAGTCCTTTTTAAGTTCTTCCTATTTTCGAGAATATTTTTGTAAGCACGCGACAAATAAAATCGCAATTGCTTGCAAGACTGTCCCAATATCTTTTGAAACGTATCTTGTAAATGCGTCAACAAAAATCTCACCACGCATCAAAACTCCAAAAAATAGAGCTGCAACAAATACGCCAAGCGGATGATTTCTGCCTAGAAGTGCAACCGCAATTCCGAGAAAACCGAGTTCAGCCGAAAATCCGTCGTAATAATTATGTCGATAACCCAAAACTTCGTTGATTGCGACCATTCCTGCTAATCCGCCCGAGATTGTCATCGCCAAAATTATCTGTTTTTTCGGCGAAATTCCGCCATATTCAGCCGCTGTCGGATTTTCTCCAACAGCACGAAGTTCAAAACCCCATTTTGTCTTCCATAAAAAGAAATAAACGACAAAACACATTATTACAGCTATCACAAAACCCAAATTTAGAGGCACATCTTTTGGGATAAAAGAAACGAATTCGTTAAGTTGCGAAAGGTGTGCGGCTTTGCCAATTTCCGCAGTTTGCAAAATTGGATCGCCCGGAATTTTGAAATGATATTGAGTAAAATAACTGACTAAAGCAATCGCGATGAAGTTGAGCATTATTGTATTAATAACTTCATGCGAACCAAATTTTGCTTTCAAAATTCCCGGAATTGCTCCCCAAATTGCTCCAGCAACTATTGCCATTATAATACAAAGCGGAATCAATAAAAAACTCGGCAAACTAACCCACGACCAATCTTCTGATTTACCAAAAATATTGACAACTGTTCCGCCAAATTTGATTCCAAACCAAGCCGTAGCGAATGACGCGACATAAAGTTGCCCTTCAGCACCAATGTTTAAAAGCCCGCAACGAAAAGCAACCGCCACAGCTAAACCAGTAAATATTAGCGGTGTCGCCATAAAAAGCGTATAACTGATGTCTTTTACAGAGCCAAATGAATTCGAAATCAGCAACCAATAAGTAGTAAAAGGATTGTCACCAATCAGCAAAACAATTATTCCGCCAACAACAAATGCGGCAAAAACCGCAATCAATGGACTCAATATTTCACGAAGAATTTTCATTTTTTTTACAATAATTTCACAAAACCCGCTTGCTCAAAATGCTTGTCAGCCGTTAATGCTTCAATAATCCCAAATCTTTCCATCACGATAAAGCTAATACAATCAACAATTCCCCAATTTTTATCAAGCCTTTCGGAGTAAAGTTTCCAACCTGCTTCTTACAAATCATTATCAACTTCAATAAGTTCTATACGAGATGAAGCATCTAATTTTCTCTTCAAATTAATTGCCATTGGTCGTAGACGAAAACTCGCCAAACCGTTTCCTGTTTCAAGCATTACACCTTGATGCGTAATGATTCTATAACCTTCAACGAACTTGTTGTGGTAAATTTCGGTTGCATATTCGTAGCAAGCCTCTGTTTTATTAACAAGAGAAATCCAACCAGAAGTATCTACAAATAGTAATTTCATTGTTGTTTTGGCAAATCGTAAAGATAATGATCAATGTTTACAGCTAAATCTGAGATTCCTGTTTCAAAGGCAATATCACTAAAATCTTCAGCCGAATCTTTGTCCTCAAACTGTTTAAATATAATTTCAACCTTCTCGCCTTCTTGTAAATCAATTTTTCCAATTGGGCGAAATAGTCCGTTTTCATAGATTGCTTCGACTGTATTCATAATTTCCCTTAACTTTTTTGGATTTTGTGCTAGCTAAATATACATTTTTCAGTAAATTGTGTCATCTAAATTTGTGCAAAGGTTGATGTTTTCACAAACTAAAAATTGCATAGGCAAATACTTGACAAAGAGACACTCAGATTTTATTATCTCAATAGACTCATTTGGAGGAAAGTTTTATGAGATTTGATAGATTTACAATTCGCGGACAAGAAGCGGTTCAAGCAGGCGTTGAAATTGCCGAAAAAGCAACACACCAGCAAGTTGAACCTGAACATATACTTGCAGCAATGCTCGATCAAAAAGAAGGCGTTGTGCGACCAATTTTTGGGAAAATTGGTGCAAATCTATCTGCGATTTCTACAGAATTAACCACAGTTCTTGAAAAATTCCCAAAGGTTTCCGGCGGACAACAATATTTCTCAACGCGAACGAACACAATCTTTCAAATAGCTCAAACTGAAGCCGAAAAATTGACTGATGAGTATTTATCGACAGAGCATCTCTTACTCGCAATCGTGGATGAAAAATCAGGCGATGCGGGAAGAATTCTGCGTGCGAATGGAATCAGTCGCGAAGATTTGCAAAAAGTAATTGTAGATATGCGTGGTGGTTCGCGGATCACGGATCAAAATGCTGAGGAAAATTTTCAAGCGTTAGACAAATATTCGATAGATTTAACTGAGCGTGCGAGAAAAGGAAAGCTCGATCCTGTAATTGGTCGCGACGACGAAATCCGACGCACGATTCAGGTTTTATCTCGCAGAACCAAAAATAATCCCGTATTAATAGGAGAACCAGGCGTTGGTAAAACCGCGATTGTTGAAGGCTTGGCACAGAGAATCGTCAGCGGTGATGTTCCTGAAACTTTGAAAAACAAAAAACTCGTTTCGCTCGACTTAGGTTCGATGCTTGCCGGTGCAAAATATCGCGGCGAGTTTGAAGATCGTTTGAAAGCGGTTTTGAAAGAAATTGAAAAGGCGAATGGGCAGATAATTTTGTTTATTGACGAGCTTCATACGCTTGTCGGAGCTGGTGCGGGCGAAGGTGCAATCGATGCTTCAAATATGCTCAAACCTGCACTTGCACGCGGAATGTTGCGTTGCGTTGGGGCAACAACCCTTAACGAATATAAAAAATATATCGAAAAAGATGCGGCTCTCGAGCGTCGTTTTCAGAATGTTTATGTCGGCGAACCAAACGTTGAAGACACGATTTCAATTCTTCGCGGTCTGAAGGAAAAATACGAAGTTCACCACGGCGTTCGGATTAAAGATTCGGCAATAGTCGCAGCCGCAACTCTTTCAAATCGTTATATTTCCGATAGATTTTTGCCTGATAAAGCGATTGATTTAATTGACGAGGCGGCGAGCAAATTACGCATCGAAATTGATTCGTTGCCGGTAGAAATTGATCAACTTGAGCGTGAAATATTGCAGTTAGAAATTGAACGTCAAGCTCTCAGTCGCGAGGAGGATGACAAGTCGAAATCGCGTTTGACCGACATCGAAAAACGCATCGCCAATTTGCAGGAAAAATCTTCGGCAATGAAAGCCAAATGGCAATCAGAAAAAGAAGAAATCGAGAAGATGCGAACGGCAAAAGGTGACCTCGAAAAACTTCGTTTGCAGCTCGAACAAGCTCGGCAAGCAGGCGATTTAAATCTCGCTGCGGAATTGCAATACGGGAAAATTCCGGAGCTTGAAGCAAGGCTAACTGCTGAACAGGCTAGACTTGCGGTCTTACAAAAAGACGGCGTAATGCTCAAAGAAGAAGTTGACGAAGAAGATGTTGCCGAAGTTGTTGCAAAATGGACGGGAGTTCCGGTCACGAAAATGCTTCAAGGCGAGATGCAAAAACTCGTGACGATGGAAGAAAAACTTCGCACGCGTGTGATCGGACAAGATGAAGGTTTAATCGCGGTCGCGAACGCTGTCCGGCGTTCGCGTGCGGGCTTGCAAGATCCGAATCGACCAGTCGGTTCGTTTATTTTCTTGGGTCCCACTGGTGTTGGTAAAACTGAGACAGCAAAGGCTTTAGCGGAATTTTTGTTCGACGATGAACGTGCTTTAGTTCGCCTCGATATGAGCGAATATATGGAAAAACATGCCGTCGCGAGAATGATCGGAGCTCCGCCCGGATACGTCGGTTACGAAGAAGGCGGACAATTAACCGAAGCAGTTCGTCGTCGTCCATATTCGGTAATTTTGTTCGACGAAATCGAAAAAGCCCACAGCGATGTGTTCAATATTTTGCTGCAAATACTTGACGATGGACGACTTACTGATTCGAAAGGCAGAACTGTTGATTTCAAAAACACGGTATTGATAATGACTTCAAATCTTGGTTCGCGTGAAATCCAATCAGCAAACGCTAATCCTTTGGCTGATAGAAATATCCGCGATGATGTTCTTGAAGTTTTGCGAAATTATTTTAAACCTGAGTTTTTAAATCGAATCGACGATATTGTTGTTTTCAATCAACTAACAAAAATTGAGATTGAAAGAATAATCGAAGTTCAGCTCGAAAAATTGCGAAAAACGCTCGCTGAACGCGGAATTGAGATTTCGCTTGATGCCTCGGCTCTCAAACTTTTGTCAGACGAAGGTTATGATCCAAATTTTGGTGCGAGACCTTTGAAACGTGCGATTCAAACATTGATTCAAAATCCGTTGGCGGTTAAATTATTAAAAGGTGAGATTTTATCAGGTCAAACGGTGAATGTTTCGTGTGAGGATGGTGAATTAGTTTTTCAGACAGTTAGCTCAATGCCAACTGTGATTTGATAGAAGTTATGATAAGTCGTTTTGTTTTGCTAATATTTTATTAAGGTTTACTAATTTTATGATTAAAGAAATTCAATATTGTATCGATGGAAAAGGGAAAAAAGTTTCCGTAATTATACCCTTTAAAGATTGGGAAACAATTACTAAGCAAAACACTAAACTGCAAGCCAAACTTAATTTTATAACTGGCATTAATGAAGCACTGGCAGAAGTTAAGCAAGCTCGAAAAACTGGGCAAGTGTTGCCAACTTTGGCAGAATTTATTAATGAAAATAGAAGTTAGAACAACAAAACATTTTCGAAAAACTGCAAAACCACTTCTAAAAAAATTTCCGTCTTTTTTAGATGACTTGGAGAAGCTAGAAAAAGATTTAATTGAAACCCCAATGCTGGGCGAATCTTTAGGCAGAAATGTCTATAAAATCCGTTTGAAGATTGCAAGTAAACGGAAAGGTAAAAGTGGTGGTGCGAGAGTTATTACATTTATTGAAACTGAACTAATTACTACTGTCGAATCATTAGAAGAGCGGCTAACTGTCAATCTTTTAAGCGTTTATGACAAATCAATTAGGGAAACAATTAGTGATTATGAAATAGATTTTTTAATAAAAAATCTTGAGTTTTAGGATATAAAATAGGTTATCTGTCATAAGTAAAGTTAGAATTCTGCATGCAATTTTATGTCGTGGTTTATGAAAAAGAAGATGAGTGAAGAAATTAATAACGAAGAAGAAATTAAGTTTGAAGACAAACGGCGTTTTAACACCGAAGGCGAACGTGTAACTGTTGAAATCGACGAAGAACCAGCGATTCCGGTGAAATCGGTGGAAATCATTAAGTTAGAAACAGATTTGAAAGCTGAAATTGAACGTCGGCAAGCCGCGGAAAGCAAACTTGTCGGTGTTCAGATTAAATTTGATGAAGAAAAAAATCGCCTCGAACGTGAGACGACTGAGATGCGTCAACGTTTGTCGAAAACTCTCGAAGAACGTGCGAAACAAGGTCAGGCAAATTTTATTTCAACGCTTCTTCCAGTTTTAGACAATTTAACGCTCGGCATTGAACACGCTGAGAAAGATTCATCATTCGAAAATCTTATCGGCGGTGTGAAAGGAACGGCGAGAAGTTTTGAAAATGCACTTCGCGAAGTTGGGGTTGAGGCAATTCCTTCGATTGGTGTGAAATTTGATCCGTTGCTTCACGAAGCGATTGATATGATTGAAGTTGACGCAGAAAAGGACGGCGAAGTTGTCGGCGAATTTCAACGCGGTTATAAATTTGGCGATAAACTTTTAAGACCTTCAAAAGTTCAAGTTGGAAAAGGCTCAGATAAGTAAAAAGTAAAAAGGCAAAAGTAAAAAGTTATGAAAAATTCAATTTTGTTTTTACTGAATTTTTCAGTAGATTTACGTTTTATTTTGAAGTTTGAAATTCTAACTTGTAAGTTTGTGAGCCGAAAATGTTACACTAATTTATGTTGGAAATTGTTCATTTTTGCAGAGTATTTGGAGAATAAATGACAGATTTAGACGCATATAAAGATAAATTTAGCGACAGCGGAAGACGTGTTTTGGAACAGGCGATGACCGAATCTCGCACTCGAGATCAAAATTACGTTTCAATCGAGCATGTTTTATTCGCCTTGGTGAATGAAGAAACTCAACTTTTCGGCACCATGATGCACGAACTTACGGTTGACCCAAAATCGGTTAAACAGTTGATTGAAAGACGTTTAGAGCATAGTCGAGCTCACGTCGGCAAAGGTTTTAGAATTGCACCGGAAACAACCGAACTCTTCAAAAAATCGATGGACAGAGCACGCTCGCAAGGTCGTAGAATAATTGACGCAAGCGATATTTTTTACGTTCTTTCAACCGATGAAAAAAGTATTTTAAACGAAATTTTGCAAAATCTCGGTATTGGATTTGAAGAAACTGCCGAACTTGCACGTGTTCAAATTCGTGATCGCGAAAAAGAAGAAGAAAGAAATCGCAAAAAATATGAATTGCCGTCTTACTTAAAACATTTTGGAGTTTCACTCAATAAACTCGCTCGCGAAGATAAATTTCCGCAAGTAATTGGACGCGAAACTGAAATTCGCCAAATGATCGAAATTCTCTGCCACAAAGAGCGTTCAAATTCGCCGATGTTGGTTTGCGAACCTGGAGTTGGCAAAACTGCGGTTGCTGAAGGTTTGGCGAGAATGATCGAACTCGAGCCTGAAAAAGTTCCGGCAAGATTACGAAATGCACACATCGTTCAGCTTCAAATGGGCGGTTTGGTCGCTGGAACAATGCTTCGCGGAATGTTTGAAGAACGCATTAAAGGTATTATTGACGAAGTTAAAGAACGCGATAATTTGATACTTTTTATCGACGAAGCACACACAATTATCGGTGCAGGTTCGGCGATGGGAAGCAGTTCAGATGCAGGAAATATGTTCAAATCTGCACTCGCACGCGGCGAAATTCGCATTATTGGTGCAACCACAATTACTGAATACAAAGAATATATCGGCGAAGACGAAGCACTTGCGAGACGTTTTCGGCTTGTAAAAGTCGATGAGCCGACAATTGCTGAAACACGCGAAATTTTGTTTGGTTTGCGTCCACGACTCGAGAAAAATTATTCGGTCACAATTTCTGATGAAGCGATAAATACTGCACTCGAAATGTCGCCTAAATATATCCGTAATTTACACTTACCGGATAAAGCAATCGGCTGGCTCGATACTGCTTCGGTCAAAGTGGAAATCAACGAACCGACTTCGATGGTCGTCAAACCCGAGCATATTATCCAAGTAATTTCGCAACAATCGCAAATTCCGACTGATATGATTTATCGTGATACGAACGATCGTTTTGCGACTATGGAAGACGATTTGCGACATCGCGTAATTGGGCAAAAAGAGGCTGTCGCGGCGGTTGCACAAAGACTTCGCGTCAATAAAGGTCCGATGAAAGACAATCATTACAAACCAGATGGCGTTTTGTTATTCCTCGGACCAACTGGCGTTGGAAAAACCGAATTGGCGAAAGCTGTTGCCGAATTTATGTTTGGCGACGAAGAAAAAATGGTTCGCATCGATATGAGCGAATACGGCGAAGGCACGATTGGCGTTGAAAAACTTATCGGAATGCCGCGTGGAATTGTCGGCAGCGAACGCGGTGGAATTCTCACCGAACAGCTCCGCGAAAATCCATATACCGTTTTATTGCTTGACGAAGTAGAAAAAGCATCACCATATTTGATGAATCTTTTCTTGCAAGCATTCGACGAAGGTTGGCTGACCGATGGACGCGGGAAAAAAGTATATCTTTCAGACGCAATCGTGATTATGACTTCAAATTTGGGTTCTGAGAGCTTCAAAAAATTCGAAAAACCACTCGGATTCGGGAAGAAAACTCTCGGCGATGTCAAGCAAATCAAAGGCGAAGTAATGAAAGCCGCTGAAGGCAGATTTTCACCTGAGTTTCGCAATCGAATCGACGAAATCGTCGTCTTCTCGCCGCTTGCGATGGATGAAGTCCGCGACATCGCGAAAATCTATCTCAACAAACTCAAGAAACATTCCGAAAAACAAGGAAAGTTCATCGAAATCACCGAAGCCGCCTTAGACGCTCTGACGGAAAAAGGATTCAGCAACGCCTACGGTGCCAGATTCCTCAAACGCCACATCGACGAAAAGGTAAAACTCCCAATCACAAACCTCTGGAAAACCGCCTCAAGATTTTCAGTCGATGCAGTCGATGGAGAAATTGTGGTCAAACAAGCTGATGGGTTTAGTTTGAATTAGGTTTGAATTGATTGACATAACATAGAGACACTGTTTGAAATCCAAGCAGTGTCTTTTTTTCTACTTCAATATCAAGTCTCAATCGAAAAAGTCCATACGAAAGACAAATACGGCGAAGTTTTCGAGGACACGGAAAAATCTTTTGCGATCTACAAAGAATGGCTGACGATGACTCGCTCCATAACCAAATGGATTGAGAAGACTGTTTTATTTGAAAGGCAAGTTCAGAACTCAATCTAAACATTCAGTCAAAACGCAACTTTATCTTAAATCCAAAGATCTGAATTTCATCGTCCTTTTTAAGTTTCGTTTCATCGGGAAAATCAGGTTTGCCATTTGAAATAACAACTTTCCCAACTTTCGTAATATTTTTATGTAAGGCTTCGACAACAATATCGGATTTTGATTTGAATTTTATCGCGGTGTGCAAACTACTGATTTGTTTGTCTTCTGTTTTTAGACGAATATTTGCTACTTTATCTTTTGTGTCACGTCCAATGGTTATTTGATTCTTCAAGATAGGAAACTCTTCCACTTTCTTTTGATTTTCCCAAACTTCCAAATAGTAGAGCGGCTCAAAATCAACTATGTCAACGTCAATTGTTCCGATTGGCGTTTCAATTGTCTTATCTGATTGGTTATATAATAGTTCGCCTAACTCGACGGTATCGTCAATGTTGTCAGAATTTCTTACCTCAATTTCGTTTGTTGAAAGAGTCCCATCTTCGTAAATTTTTACTTCAATTTTTTCGGTAGTTAATTTTGACTCTCCGGCAAGGTCTTTTGCTTTTGCTAAGATAAGTTCTTTTAATTTCTTTTCAACAAATTTTTTCTCAGAATCCAACAAACTACTAAAATCCTCAGAACTTAAATAGATTTTATAGACACTTGGCAAATACATTTCTCCAGCGATTCTAATTATTTTTCTGTCTATTGCCTTTCTTTTAATATTTTCTAGAAGTTGGTCAAACCGCTGTTCCGAATCGGTTCTTTTGCGGACAATAGGCTCAATTACAAGCTTATCTTCACCGTCAATAAATTCTCTGACTGGTTCAAGTTTTTCGTTTGCTTTTTTCCAAAGTTCTTTAATCATAATTTTTATCGATTCCAAATCGAAACATTACTGTTAGCATTTCGAGACACATTGCTGTTTGAATTCAAGTAGATTTTATTCGAGTTAGATTTTAAGTTCGATAAACCAGTTGTTGGAAAACTAATTTTTGGTATTCTATTTTCTAATTCTTTTATTTTATCTTTAACATAATCTTTACGAGAAACCACATCTTTGTCGTTGTTCTCTTTTTCTTTCTCTAAATATAATTTGAAATTCTTTATAGCTTCTTGATTATTAATAAACTCAGTGTTTTGCTCATCGCTGTAAAAAAAACCTAATTGATAAAACTTCAAATTCACTGAGTCGGGAACTTTTTCATATAACTCTTTCGCTTTTTTGTAATTTTGTTTTTCATCGCGGTAGATTTTAGCCAAATTAAGATTTGCTCCACCACTTAATCTATTACATTCCTCATAATTTTTAATTGCTTCGTCATACTTGCCCAATTCGCTATATGAATAGCCAAGCCCAAAATAAGCAGATGAGTCTTTTTTATCAATTTCAAGTGCTTTTTTATAAAGTTCAATTGCCTTCTCTTGATTCTGATTTTTATCGTCCAATTTATATCTGTAAATATCTCCTTTACCTGTGTAGGATTCGCTATAGTTCGGATTTATTGAAATAGCTTTGTCATAAAATTTGAGAGCTTCAATATAATTTTTCTTCGCATTTTTCTCATCGCTATAAATATCACCAAGATATATTGCGGCAACTACACCATTTTGATTTAATTTCAGGTAATCTTCAAAAATTTGGGTTGCATTGATAATATCATTTTTTATTTTATAGCTGTTTCCGACATCAAAATAAGTTTTTAGATGTTTATTGTCTATTCCAATAGCTTTTCTATAGTATTCAATTAATTTATTCAAATCTTTTTTTTCATAGTTTTCATTTCTGTAAATATCTCCCAATTTAATATAGTAGTTGGGATTCTTTGGAAACTTCACAATTGCGTCGTTGTAAGTATTAATTGCACACTGAAAATCTTTCTTCTCTAGGCAATCATTGGCTATTTGATAATAACTTGGAGGCATTAAACTATAAATGCCATAAATCCCTGCTATAAGAAGTCCAATCAATGATAATTTTCCGAAGCCTGAAAAAAACTTTCGAGACTTTTTCCCCTCTAAATCACTTAATTTTCTTCTCTCTTCGTGCCACCAATTCTTAAACTTCTCCGTTTCAGTATTTTTTTCAGATAATTCTTTGTCACGCATCTCAAGTTCTGTATCTCTTACAGATTTTTCAAAATTGAGTTCATCTATTTTCTTTCTTGCCTTAAAAATTTCTTCGCCAGCTACTTTTTCATTCGATTCAAGTCTTGAGTTTTTTGTTACAAGGCTTTTATTTTCTTTTGCTAACTTAGAATTTTCTTCTCCATATTGTTGACGGTATTTTACTTCAATTTTTTCTTTTTCTTTCTCAAGATAATTTTGCGAACTAAGCAGGCTTATTTGCCCCTCTAATCTAAGAATTTCATCATCTCTGGTTTTTATCTTTTTCTCGAAGCTTTCTGTTCTCTCTTGCCAAGAAGACATATGTGAATCTCGTTTAAGAACCTGAGATTCAAGACTTTTATTCATTTCTTTGAGAGCCGCAATTTCATCGCAATATTTCCCATTTAGACTGATAATTTCATCATCAAGTTTCTGTCGATATTCTATTTCAAATTGTTCTCTGGCGAGTTGCCTTATTTCCTCTTTAACCTGTTCCTCTTCAATACGCTTTTGTTCAATTTCTTTAAGGCAAGTCAGCATTTCTTCAGCAGACTGAAAACGATTAGACTTTTCTTTTTGAAAAGTCTTGTCAAAAAAATCAATCAAGTCATCAGGAAAGTTATCAGGTAAAGGTAATCGTGTAGCATTTGTATCTAAAAGATATGTTGGATAATCTGACGTTGTCAGATGATAAAAAGTCGTGGCAATTGCCCATAAATCGTCATGAAACGTTCGAGGATAATCCTTTTGACGCTTAGTAAAGGCATCAGCTAACTCAGGTGAAAGATAGTTTTCCGAACCTCCAGGGACATTACTTTGGGTAAGGTTTAAATCCCTTGCTAAACCGAAATCACCTAAACACGGAATATTTTCTTTTAATAAGATGTTATCCGGTTTAATATCACGATGAGCAATATTTAATTTGTGGAGATGCTGAATACCACTGAGAATTTGAATAAATAATTTAAGTGCCTCATTAGGTGGAAGTATTTTATTTTTAAGTGAACCGCCTTCCGCATAGTCTATGACAATAATATACTTCCCGCGTTCCATGAATTTTTCATGTATTGTGAGAATATTAGGATGTCCGTTAGCTTTCTTCCAGGAACTCACTTCCTTATCAAACTTAGTTTTATCAATCCCTTCATTACCCTTTACTAACAGTGATTTTAAAGCAAATTCCGCCCCTTCTTTTTCAGCAAGCCAAACTTCTGCATTAGCACCTCGACCTAGCTTCTTTTTGATAAAGTAATCTTTGTAAGTTTCGCCAACATTCATAAATTGAAGATTTTCTTTTTGTTAGCGATACTATCTTAAAAAAAACTTTGAATCAATCAAGGTTGCCAGTAGTTAAATATAAATCTTCCACGGAATATAAGTGTGTCCGCCAGGCAATTTGGCGACAAAACTTTTTAGTTCTATTGGAGAAACTGGCAGATTGCCCTTCGTATCTCGCCAATAATGTAAAACCGGATAAAATTGCGTGGAAACTGCGGATTGGAAAGTGGGATCAGTATTGCATTCAATATAAAATTCTCTTTCAACATTGTTTTCATCTTTTCCAATAATTAACTGGACAATTCGGATTTTACCTCTCCCGTGAATTTTCTCATCATCAGTTAAAGGAGACAACTTTTCCGAATACATTAAGCGTGAGTGTATATCACATTTAACAAGTTCTGGAACTTCTATAGCCTCGTATAAAACAATTTTCCCTCCTATATTTCCAATTTTTTCTTTTAGTGCATTAAAAATCTCATGAACTCCAAGTGCTAATGTTTGTATGTAGCTCCAAGTATCTCTAGCTTCAATGTCGTTTCGATGTGCTGCTTTCGTTAAATTTTCTGTAATTAAGTCAATTGGTCCGAAACATTGAAAAAGCCCACAGACTAAATCGCTATTGATAATTACATCAGCACTTCTCTGAATATATTCCGGATTTTTCCCTTTCTCTCTGCTTTGCGGCAAATCTCTGTAAGTGATGCAAATAATACGTTTCTCTCCACGTTGTGTATAAAAAAAATTATTGTGAAACTCTTCCAAAGCGTCACCTTGCGAAACGTGAGATTTGATATTTAATGGAGAAGACTGAATTTTTTTCAATCTTACTCTCAATTGTTCTTCATAAACTACGTCATTCTTAAAGAAATTACATATCTTATCTATCGTCTCATCAGACAAAGGCGACTTTCTACTTTTAATTCTTGAAAGTTGAGCAGCGGAGACATTTATTTTATCAGCAAGTGAGGCAACTGTATCAAAATCTCCTATTTTTTGGATTTCATCCAAAATTAAATCGAAATCTTCCATTTTATTTGTGCTCCTAAGTTCTTATATTTTAGGACAAATAATTTTTATTAGTCCTACTTTATTGTTAAAAGATTGTGATTATCCTACATTTTTAGTGAATTTGCAAAGTTGTGGCACTTTCTTTGCCTTTGTAAATTACACAATTTCAAAAATTGCAGAAAGTGCGTAACATCTTGGCAGGTTAAAAGGAGTTGATATGAAAATCAAAACATTAATTATAGGCATCGGGTTCGCAGTTGCCGTGTTTATGGCGGGAAGTCTGAGTTCCACAGATAAAAGCCCGGAAATTTGGCGTTTCATCAACAAATTTGATGATGTGACAAAGAAAATAGATGCGGAGCTTAACAATCAAAATGAGTCGGATGACTTGAAACGAATTGATAATGCCCAAGCAATTCTTGAGCAAATTAATAAAGAAGACGGATTGCAGATGAAAGAGAGTTTGAAAAGCGATTTAGGAAAACTTAGGGTATCTGGTGATATTCAAACGACAGAAACAACCGAACACGCTCTGAACAAATGTCTGAAAAATAATGTGGAAAGGATTCTTCAAGTTTATCGAAACTTGTCAGATTCAATCATTTCTAATATGAAAGCAAATAAATCCGCGAAAACCAAAGATGAGAGGACGATAGCAATTCAAAATCTAGCGTCTGACCAAAAAATCTTGAATAAACTCGAATTGGTTTTCAAAAATTACAATTCAATCTTAGATTAACAAAAAGGAGAAAGTAACATGAACACAAAAGTATCAGCTAGCATCTTTTTAGCAATGTCGCTCTTGGTGAATTCAGTTCACGCCGAAAATGCGACGTTAAATATTGGCGAGACAACAAGAGGATATTCCGACGCTCTTAAGGAAGCAGAGAATACTATGACTATTTATGACAATACGATTTCTTCGATTATTAATGAGTCGAAGGAAACAAAAACTAACGGCGATGCTGTCAAAGATAAAGTGAATAAGATCAAAGTGCCAGGAAAAAAGCGAAATGGCAAGAAAAGTTCCAAGGAGATTGCTGATTTTCGTAAAAAATCGCTTGCGGCTGAAATAGCCAAGAAAAAGAAGAAGAATCGTCATCCGAAAGGAACATCGCCAATTAACAAAAAGAGGAACGCCGCAAAAAGCTACAATGCTAAAAAAGGTGTCGTAATTTCATCTAAGATGTATCCGATAGTTGATAAAATCGCAAACCATTACAAAGAACGAACAGGGCGAGATTTAATCATAAATTCAGGTCAACGGACTCCTGCAAGACAAGCGAATGCCATTTATGGTCGGATTGTGAAACTTGGAAAGATTGGTGTTTATCATCTTTATAAGAACAAACCAGCAATCTCTAATGTGCTTAATGCTTATCAAGACCATCGTGGCAATAAGACAAAAGCAATCGACAGTATGACGAATGTTATCCTGAAACAAGTTTCAAAAGGAACTTATCTTTCACGTCATATGAGAGAAGGTGCGATTGATGTCAGCAAGAGCAGCAACCGTCGTGCGTTGCGAAACGCTGTCGCTCACGTTAATGGAAGTGTTGCGAATGAGGGTGACCATTTCCACATCCAATTCAACGTAAACAGCTAATAATCAATAGTATGCGGAGTTCGTAACCTTAAAATTGCGAACTCCGTTTCACTCAAAATAAACTTTAAAGGAGAAACGATATGAACGCTAAATTTTCAATAACATCCGTTTTAGTTATTGCAGTTTCAATAAATTCGGTTTCGGCTGAAAATACAATGCTAAATATTGGTGAACGAACCAAAGAATATGCAGATGTTTTAAATGAAGCCGAAAAATCAATGATTGTTTATGATTCCACGATTTCTTCAATCTTAAGCGAACCAAAAAAACAAAACAGTAGCAAAGAGAATCTCAAAGATTTAGTTGATGGAATAAAATTGCCCAACAACAATCCCCAAAAACCAAAAGAGCCTAAAGCAACTGTTGATAAACCCAAAGAATCAGCTTCAGTAAATACTGATAAATTGAAAAACGAAGGTAAATCAAAATCAACATTTTTTCCCGTAGCAGTTGGTAAAACCATTTCAGTTAAGATACAGGTGCGATTAAACAAAAATGGCAAGCTCGAAATAGCAACTTCTGCCAAAAAAGTTTCAGCAAATGAACTACGTTTTACTTGGAGAGTAGCCAAAGATTCAGAGATTCGGAAAGTTTTCTTTATTGGTAAGAACATTAAACAACTAACTCCTCAACAAAATTGGGATTTGAAAGAACGTCTTGGAGCAATAGTTAATTCACCAAGTATCAAGAAATTTATTCTCACAATCCGAAGTGCAGAACACGGTGGCGGTCTTGTTATTGTTGGCAAGGGACAGGGCAAAAGAGATACAATTAAAAAAAGAATTAAAAAACTAAATTACGATTACCATCCAGCTGAACAACTGCCAAGTGAAGCCTTTCCGAAAAATCCACGGTATGGACAAATAACCACCGCGAGTGGTGAATTACAGATTCTTTTTTCAACCTGGAAGCCATATAAACAGCATTTCGGATTTAATAAAAAGGGAAAAGGGTCTAACAATTTTTCAATTCGTAACCAACGAATTGTTGGTTTAGATTTAGCTCGAACAAGTCGCGGAGGTAAAGGATTTGTTGATGGGCTTATGAAAGGTAATATGTCGATTGCTTTTAAATATGGCACCCAACCTTGGGAATCTTCAAAAGACTCAAAACTTGGAAAAGGGAAAATCAAAACTATTGACTATAACGCACTCTCTACAACGGCAAAAATAGCTGCTCAAGTTGCAAATGATAAAAACGTCTAAGTCAATCTATAAAGGAGTTTGTCGAAACAACGCTTGGCAAACTCCAGAATTACTGTTTATTCGCGTGCTTCTTGAGTTAATTTTTCTTTTCAAACGCTCTGTTTATACAGAAACTCGACCATTAGAAAGCTAGTTGGCAAGGCAATAGAGCTCTAGCTTTCGCCTTTTAAGCAAAGACAAATTCTCTAAATCGTTCAAATCTTTATATCTTCCGCTGGCTTTTATTGATTTTTAGTTGTTTGAGGCTGATTAGATTAACGCTTACTTCGTCAAATTTAACGATTTCTTTTTCAGCAAAGCATTCATCAAATTCAACTCCGTCAATGTAAGTGGAAACTTCCAGACGAAACGGAGGAACGCCCATTCTCACGATCCGTTTTTCACTCGATAATAATTCCTTGGTTAATTTGGGCGAGACAAAACCAAATTGTTCCAATGATTTGAGGAATTTTTCTGCATTCTCTTAGCTAATTTTTATCCAAACATCCATATCGCCCGTGGGACGCGGATAGCCGTAATATCCAACCGCATAACCGCCGATTAAAAGATATTCAGCTTTATTTTCGTTCAGCAATTTCAAGAACTCTTTGAAGTCTTGAGGAATTTTCATCATAACCGTACGCAACCTGTCGCATCATTTCTATGGCTTCAAGACGTTTTTCAGAAGTTTGAGCTACCCAATATTCTTTTTCGTCCGATTCATCAATCGCAGTAATGTTAATTATATTGCGGTTTATTTTAATGTTTTCAGCAACTTGCATAGTTCTATTTTAACATAATTTTCGTGATTTGCGGGCTAAATCTTCTGCTTGAATAGCTTCCGAGATCAAACATCATTTTTAATCTCACTAAAAATTTCTGCGGTATAGAGCTTCAAAACCTTCTTGCTCAAAATGGTGGTCGTGAGTTAAAACTTGGGAAACTTCACGTTGCCGCATCAGATTCATCGAAATACAATCGGTCAAACTGTAACCTTTATCTAAACGGTTGCCGTAAAGTTCAAGACCATTTTCAAAATCTAATGTAGATTGTCGGATTGTTTCAATTTCAACATTTTGCAGACAACGATTAGCAATTTTTGCAGTAGCTTCACGCATTTTAGGTGGAAAATTTGCAAAGAAATTGAGCATTTCAATGAGAACGCTTTCACTGGTTATAAGTTTGGAATTTACAAAGTTCGCTTCTAATTTAACTGCTTGTTTGTGCCATTGGTCATTTGGATTGAGCCACGCGACAAAAAAGAGTGTATCAACAAAAACTTCGGTCATTTTGTCTTTTCTCCAAACATATATTGGTCAAAGTTTTCCGACAAATCACTCGGCAAGTTTTCCAACATCTCTTTCGGAACATCTACAAGGCAATCATTTAGCATTTCGCCTAGAGTTTTTCTCGGCTCAGTTGTCGAAATTTTAATTCTAGACTCAATAAATTCCAGCACTTTTTCTTGCTCAACAAAGGGTAGAATGCCAATTTTTTTAACGATTGTTTCTTGAATTTGGGTCATATTTCCTTACTCCAAATTGCATTTTATCATAAACTTTATCGGAAATCATTCGCATTCTTTTTGAGAACCAATCATAGTAATCTTGTTTTTTAAGTTTATGGTCAACAAAACTAAAATTTCAATCCGACCAATCTCAAATTCAGAAACCGAAATATTGATTCTCGGAACTTTACCCTGCGAAAAATGACAAAGTGTTGAGTTTCGAGACTCTTTTGAGGAAAGTGAAATCGCCGTTTTTGATTGCAGCAGTTTTTTAAACCGATATTCTAGTTTGATGGATTCGAAACTTCGCACCTTTGCAGTCGCGGTTTTGCCAAACAAATCAATTCACATCTACACTCCACTATGATAACCTGTTGGAATTATGGCAAACACTTCCAAAAACTCATTGATCGTCTTGTTAATCTTTTTAGTAATCTTTGGAATGTCCGCGGACGCTCAGTTCGCTGACATAACTAGGAGCAGTTCGGTCGTCATGACTCATCAAGAATGGGCAACCCAGATCGTATCAACAACAAGCGGAAAAGAATTCGTTTCAACCGGACTCGATGGACGTGTGGTTTTCAGAAATTCGGCAAACGGGCAATCCATTAGAGAAGTCACGTTGCCAGCTTCGGCATTGACGCTCAGTTTAGCAAACGATGGCAAGACTCTGGCGGTTGGCGATTCAAAAGGCAATGTTTCATTGATTGATGTGGAGTCGGCGAAGATTAAAACCAGTCTTAAAGCTGATAAACAAATTGTAAATGCAACAGCTTGGAGCGAAGATAGTAAAATTTTCGCGGCGGGCGGAAACGAAGGAATCGTGCGGCTTTGGTCTGCCACAGGTGATAAACCAATCGCGGAAATTAATCCAGCAAGCGGCAATATCGTCTCGCTTGCATTTGCAAATTCTCAGCTGATTGTTGGGATGATAAATACCAAAGAACGCAAAGGAAAGATTGAAGTTTGGGACTGGCAAAATAAGAAATTGATTCGGAAATTTAGCGATGCAACTCCGGCGGTTCGCGGTTTGAGCGTTTCACAGGATGGAAAGTTTCTCGCCGTAGCTGATTTTCAACCTGTTTCACTTCTATCAATTTTACCTACCGAAGGCAGTAGTTTTGAGGTTACATTACGACTTCTTCCTGATTCTGACAATGGAACTGCGGTAGCTATTTGGGATTTAGCAACTGGAAAACGTGTCGATTTGGTCGATTCAGAAACGGGTGCGAGGAGCGTTGCGTTTTCGCCAGACGGAAAGATGTTCGCTTGCGGCGGACCAAATGGTGTTTCGATTTATGACGCAACGACTCGTCCGTTTATTCAAATCGGACGGATTGATTCGCGAACAAGTTTTGATGCCGTTACATTTAGCAATGATTCAAAACAACTTTTTATTGCTCAGCAAACTCAGCCGATTGCAAAATCTGGTCAGGGTGGAATCGACAATCTTTCTGATCTGTTTTTCACCAATATGGCAATGGTCGTCAGGGAAGGTTCGGTGCCTTCGTTCACAACTAAAAGTGTGAAAGCGGCGGATTCAATTACCGGTGGTTCTAATATCGAAATATGGCAGATTGTTAGACAAACATCCGCACGAGACATCAAAATATGGGATGCAACTAAAGCTAATTTTGCAAATAAACCGGACGAAGCTCGAAAAATCTTGCAACAGGTTATCAAGGATTTTCCAAACTTTGGCGAGGCTCAACGTTTATACACGGTATTTTTTGAGGCTTCGGATAAAAACAAAGCCCAAGCACTTTTGGAAGCTGCGGTTAAATCAGATCCAAATTGTGTTGCCTGCTGGCGTTCTCTCGGAGATATTCAATATAACAATAAGCAGGAATTAGATGCGACAAAGAGCTTCGAACGAGTTTTGCAATTGAAACCTGAATATGGACTCGCCGCCGCACATTTAGCAGATTCATACCGTCGTCTCGCACTAAATTTCATAGCTGCTGGCAACAGTGAAAAAAATCTGCTCGATGCTGAAAAATCTCTAGATCGTGCAATCGAACTCCGTCCCGCGATGTCGCAATTCTACACAGATTTATCGACTGTCTATTATTTCGAAGGCGATTTTGCTGGCTCGATAAATTTGCTGCTCATTGCACAAAATCTGCGTCCTGATAATGCCCGTATTTATTACAATCTAGGGCATAGTTACCGCCAAAATGGCGATAAAGAAAACGCACTAAAAGCCTATCGCCGCTATGTGCAGATTGGCGAAAAAGGCGAAGAAGCACGGGTTGAAAAAGCAAAGGCTTTAATCGTTCAGTTGATGGCGAAGTGAAAATGTAATCCGTTCGATTTGATGTTGTAAATGGAAGCTGAAAATAAAACCAAATCATCATTCCCACCAATCTCAAATCACGAAACTGAAGTCTTGATTCTCGGGACGTTGCCCGGCGAAAAGTCGCTTCAAATGCAAGAATATTATGCTCATCCGCAAAATAAGTTTTGGCGAATAATTGCGGAGATTACGAATAGCAATTCTCCTGCAAGCTATTGCGACAAAAGAGATTTATTGATTCTCAACAAAATTGGAGTTTGGGATATTGTCTGCGAGGCGAAAAGAATTGGAAGCCTTGATTCGAATATTATCGACGAATCTCCGAATGATTTGGACGAGTTTTTCGCGAATCACAAACGCCTAAAAGTTATCGGTTTTAACGGAACAAAGGCTACGAAACTTTTTGATAAATACTTTAAACGGCAGAGAAATATTCGATACATAACTCTGCCAAGTTCGAGTCCGGCGAATGCAAAGATTTCGTTTGATGAGATATGTGAGCGTTGGCGGGAAATTCTGGCTGAAAATTAGTTATTGTGCAGTTAGTTTCGAAAAAATAATTCCAACCGATACTGCAATTCCAAAACTTAGCATTGTGCCGATTAAAACATATTCTGTTAATTTTCTGTCTTTTGATTCTTTTAAATCGCCGAAACGAAAGACCGATTTGGCGGCGATGAGAAATCCGACGGCTTCCCAATGATTAGTGATAATAAAAACGAAGACAAATAAACGTTCCAAAATTCCGATATATTTTCCCGCATTTTCAAGCGATTCCTCATCTTTATCATTCGTCTGTGGTGTCCATTTTGAGATGATTATTTTGACCGCAATAGATGTCGGTTTAGTGAGAAAAAAAGCAAGTGTCAGGAAAATCAATATATTTTCGTTAAAAACTGAGGTGATATTTAATTCAATTTCTTGATACCAAATTCCAATTAGCCCAAGCGAAATAAAATGTAGCACTTGATCAATCAAAAACCAACTTCTTTTCGAATCTTAAGTTTGAAACGTTATTTTTACTGAGTCAATTGCCAAATGAACAACAATTATCAGCAAAGCCCATTTCCAAAAACTCCAATCCCAAACAACTAAAAGTGACAAAATACCATGGATTATTGAGTGTGGATATAATTGCCACGCTTTCAACTTTTTTTCTTCTTTGGCTTTTACCCAACTCTGAGGTTGTAACAGAAAATCGCCGATTAAATGTGCGAATAATAATTTGATGACGAGTATCATAATATTTCCCGCAATTTTCTTTTATACATCTCGTTGACTTCCATAATTACTGCAAAGTTTGACTGTTTTAACCTTCGACTAACTGCACTTTGTTTGATTCCAATCAGGTTTCCTAATTCATTTTGCGACAGATTTGGAATGTCTAACATTATGTTGACTATCTCGGCTGAGTTTCTCGTCCAATTATCCATTACTATTAACCCAAGTTTTATATAAAGATTAATTTCTAAATCAAAATCAGGTAAGCCCGATTTTATGGCTAGATTCTGTTTTTCTTTTTTAAGTAACTCAAATTTATCACCTGAACGCACAAAGGCAATTCCATTTGATTCAGTAATTTTTGCGGCATCATAAGTTTTGCCACCAAAACCGATTGCGATTCTGACATCCGCCTTACATTTAGATTTTATCGCTGCTTTTATCTTTATCGCACTAATCAGAGCCTGAGCTGCATCATCTATGGCAAGCTGAAAACTATCTCCACGATAAATTTCCCAGTCTTTTGGGTTTGAACCTAACTTATTGAGTTCTTCTTTTAAAGTGCTTAACCAAATTTCTGTTTCAACCAGCTTTGAATTGATGATGTCGCCTGTAATTACTGCTATCATTGTGTTTACCGCCAAATAATTTGCTTTCACTATTTTAAGTGAAATCTGATTATATAGCTTTTTTTTGTAATATTCAACATTATTACATTATTTTGTAATATGTGCGACTATTACTGTATTGAGTAATAATTTTTAAGTTTTACATTTTAAAATTTTGCTAATTGACTTACTTAAAAATACTTCCAAAAACTTTCTTTAATAAATCCGTCGTTCGTCCGATTGGGTCTTTGCGGATTTTCTTTTCTTCTTCGGCGACCATAAAAAATAATCCGTCTAACGCTTTTTGAGTCACGTAGCCATCAAGATCGGTTGCATCTTTTCCGAGAATTCCTGAAAATGCACCGAGTTTGCCGACCATTCCTTTATATTTTTGCGTAACGCCGGTTTCTGCCGTGAACTTTTCAACCATTGGACGAAACTTTCCACGAAGGTTTTCCTCAGTTGTTTGGCGGAAAAATTGCGTCGCAGAATCGTCTTGTTTACTGAACAAAATGTTTTTCGCATCAGTAAAAGTCATCTGTTTAATCGAATCGACAAAAACATCAACCGCGACCGGAACAGCTTTTTCAGCAGCGTGATTCATCGACGCAATAAACTCATCGACCTTTACGCCTTGACCAGCAAGTCGCATTCCCTTTTCGAGTTTTACCAAAGTTGCCGGAAGCGGAATTTTAACACGAGCATCATCGAGAAATCCGTTTTCTTTGCCGAGCAAACTAATCGCTGATTTAACACCAGAAAACAATGCTTCTTTCAAACCGCCATCAATTTCGGTATCAGTCAAAACTGATTTCGGCGTTGGTTTCACAATAGCTGGTTTCACAATAACTGGCTTCTTGGTTGGTTTTTTCTTTTTTGTTTGCCCAATTGCCACGCCCGAAACAGTAACAAACAACACAAATAAAAATAAAACTCTAAATATTTTCATAAATTTTTCCCCACAAGTTTTTGGTCTAATTATCGCAAAGCAGTAAATACGACAACGATTCTTTTTTACTTTTTTCTATTTACTTTCTTCTTTTCCCCTGATTCGCCACCGCATCTTGAGCCGCTTTGATTGCATCAGCATCGCCGAGATAATAGCTTTTGATTGGTTTCAAATTTTCGTCCAATTCGTAAACCAGTGGAACGCCAGTCGGTATATTTAGTTTGACGATTTCATCGTCGGCAATATTATCGAGATATTTAACCAGTGAACGCAACGAATTTCCGTGTGCGGCGATGATAACTCGTTTCCCTTCTTTGATTTGCGGAATAATTTCTGTTTCAAAATATGGAACAACTCTTACGACTGTATCTTTCAAACATTCGGTTAGAGGAAAGTTTTCAATACTCGAATATTTTACAAAATTCCCTTCGTAGCGTTCATCATCTTTCTCCATTGGCGGCGGCGGAACATCATAACTGCGTCGCCATATATGAACTTGTTCTTCGCCAAACTTGGCTGCAGTTTCAGCCTTGTTTAATCCTTGAAGATCGCCGTAATGACGTTCGTTCAACTTCCAAGAATTCACGATTGGAATCCACATCAAATCGAGCTCGTCCAAAATCGACCAAAGCGTGCGAATTGCACGTTTCAATACTGACGTATATGCAATGTCAAATATGAAATCTTCTTTTTTGAGCAATTCGCCCGCAGCTTTTGCCTCGATTCGCCCTTTATCCGAAAGGTCAACGTCCTTAAATCCCGTAAACCGATTTTCCTTATTCCAAGTGCTTTCGCCGTGTCTGATTAAAACCAATTTATACATTTGCTGAAAAGTCCTTTGTCCTTAGTCTTTTGTCTTTTGTCTTTAGTCTTTTATTAAACTTGAAATTGCGAAAACTCTCAAGCATCAATCAGATATTTTTGAGCTTCGCCGACCAAGTAAAGCGAACCTGTAACACAAGTTAAATTACCCGAAAACATTTTTGCTTTTTCCAACGCTTCCGCGACATTTTCGGTTAAAATAAATTCTTTTTCGGTGAATCGTGATAACTCTTTCGCTGTTGCCGAACGCGAATTTTCAGGTTGCGTAAGAATGAGTTTATCAGCAATCGAAAACAAAATGTCCACAATTTCGGCGATTTGTTTATCTTTCATTGCTCCGAAAATCAGCGTAATCGGTTGCGAAACAAACTCTTGCAAATAATCTCGTAACGCCTTTGCACCTGCGACATTGTGCGAACCGTCAAACAAAATGCCTTTGTAATATTCGAGCCTTCCTTTAAAAGCTGTATTCTCCAATCCGCGAACAACTTGGTCATTCGAAATCGGGAACTTCAATTCACGAAGAATTTCCGCAAGGGAAATCGCAACTGAAGCATTCGTAATCTGATGTCGCCCACGCATCCCAACGTATTCAAAGTCAACTGTTGAATAATGAGAAGTTCCGGTTGTAAACGAAGCAATTAACGGCTCATAATTTTTCGGATTCGGCTTAGAAACTTTTATATTTTCGGTTGCCCAAACCGGTTCAACTTCAACTTCGCGGCATCTACCATCAATTACTTTTTTACATTCTTTGTTTTGTGGTGCAACTACTACCTTTGTATCAAATCGAATTATCGCTGCTTTTTCACCCGCAATTTCAGTCAAAGTTTCGCCAAGATATTGTTGATGATCGTAATCAATCGGCGTAATTGCAACTATTTCAGCATTTGCGGCTGTCGTTGCATCTAATCTTCCGCCCAAACCTGTTTCTAAAATTGCAAGCTCTATATTATTTTCAGCAAAAGCAAGCAAAGCAATTGAGGTTATTTGCTCAAAAAAAGTTGCGTAGAGTTTCTCGGCTTCGGTAATTTCACGAACTTTTGTCGCGTATTTTGCAAACTCATTCTCGCTGATTTCCTGTCCATTAATTTTGATTCTTTCCGTAATTGAAATTAAATGCGGCGAAGTAAATAAACCTGTTTTGATGTTTGCCGTTCGGCAAATTGAATCAAAAAATGCACACGTTGAACCTTTTCCGTTCGTTCCGGCGACTTGAACCTTCAAATATTTCTCGTGTGGATTTCCTAGTGCTTTGAATAATTTGCGAGGATTTTCCAAACCAAGTTTCATCGCCGTAACTTCGTTGCCGAGTGAATAGAGATATGAAACTGATTCGTCAAAATTCATTCCGATTATTGTAACGTAAATGACTGTTTGACCGTATTAGTTTGGAACTGTAAATTTTATTTATGAAAACTTTATTCAAAAAACAACACATCTTATTGGTTTTAATTGTAATTTTCAGCATCGTTTCTGGGTTTGCTCAAACCAAAAAGTCTAAAAAAATAACGATTAAAAAATCAGCTTCGCAGCTTAGTTCAAACAGCTTACTATACAAAATTAGTGGCAAAAACTTAACAAAACCTTCATATTTATACGGCACAGTCCACATTATTTGTCCTGACGATATGTTTGCGATGGACAAATTATCAACCTATTTTGACCAAACCGACGGTTTAATTTTGGAACTCGATATGGACGATGCTGAAGTTATGAAAAAAATGACAACAGCATTGAATATGCCTGATGGAAAAAATTTGAAAGAGCTTTTGACACCGGAAAAATATGCAAAAGTTGATGAAATGTTCAAAAATGTTTTTGGTGTTCCTGTCGAAGCATTGAAAGCCTTTAGCCCAATGGGTTTGTCAATAATTATCAGCACAAGCCCGAAATCAGTTGGCTGTCAAACTCCTGCTTCTTATGAAGGTAAATTTATAGAAATGGCAACAAAATCCAAAAAAGATATTGAAGGACTTGAATCGGTCGAGGTTCAAATAGCAACTCTCGCCAAAACTCCAATTGAAAAACAAGCCGAAGATTTATACAAACTATCAACCGATCCACAAAAAGCCTTCAACCAATTTAAAGATTTGATTTCAAGTTATAAACTTCAAGATTCAGAAAAACTTTTTGAAACCATGACCAAGCTGTCAGCTGAGGATCCTGAAGCAATGACAAATCTTTTAGACGAAAGGAATACTAATTGGATTCCTAAAATCGAAACCGCAATTGCTGAAAAATCAAGGTTTATCGCTGTTGGCGGCGGACATTTGGGCGGAAAACATGGAGTTGTAAAGTTACTGAGAAAACAAGGTTATAGCGTTACAGCAATAAAGTTTTAATCGGCAGAAAAAATAATTTAGCCGCGAATTACATTTAATTACGCGGCTATTTCTTTTTTTGTTAATGCTTTTTTGTTAATTTTCCCGACCGAAGTTATTGGCAAATCATCTAAAAATTCGATTTTTTTTGGCATTTGAAACCGAGCTACGCGAGTTGAAAGCCAATTGAGCAGTTGTTTTTCCTCAAGATTGCTTTCATCGGCAAGCACGACAAACGCCTTCAAACGTTGCCCAAAATCAACATCATCAATTCCAATTACGGCAACTTGATAAACTTCTGAGTGTTTTATCAAGATATTTTCAAGCTCAATCGGGTAAACATTTTCGCCGCCTGAAACAATCATTTCGTCGTTTCTGCCGCACAAAAAAATGTAGCCGAATTCATCTTTATAACCCAAATCGCCCGTTTCAATCACCTTACTTTTCGCGTCTTTAACCGCCCAATTGCTTGAAATACAAAGCCTTCCGACTTTGCCGACCTCTGTGTGATTGTCATCCGAATCTAAAACTTTGAGCTTTACACCCGCAATCGCACGCCCGATTGTGTTACTCGAATTTCGCAAATCTTGCGGCGTTGCCATCACCGAAAATCCAGCTTCCGAAGTTCCGTAAAGATTAAATAATTTGTCACCGAGTTTTTCGAAAGTTTCCTCAACCAAACTCGGGTTCAACGCCGCACCGCCGGAAATTATGCAATCCAAGGACGACAAAGCGTTTGAGTCTTTTTGCAACATTCTTTGCAACATCAATGGCACTAAAGTTACGACCTCAATCTTGTTACTTTGGATCAATTCGCAACCTTTTTTCGCGTCGAAACGATTGAGCATAAACATCTTTTCGCCCAATATCAGTCCGATAAATACAGCCGAAATCCCGAAACCGTGATAAACAGGCGTGGCGATGTAAACCGAATTGTAAATGTCCAAATTAAGCTGTGTAAGCAGGGCAAAAAATGGATTTAAAAAGTTGAAAATCGACGCTTTTCGTTTGGCGATTTTCGGCGTTCCGGTTGTTCCGCCGGTTAGAACCACAACGTTTGTTGAATATGTTTTGTCTATTTTTGAACTTTTGGGCGATTCGGTTTTAGCGAAACTTTCAACCGAGTTTTGTGTTGCGTGATAAGTTATCAACGCTTTATTTTCAAGATTTAACTCCATGATCGAGTCCGAAACCTCTTCGTCATAAACAAAAAAATCGAATTTGTGGCGAGAATTTAAGGCTTCAATTTGGTCAATCGTCATTTCCGGGTTAAGCAAATAAATATCAGTTCCAAGTCTTGAAACGGCAAAAATTGCACGAACAAACGAGATGTTATTTCTGCACAAAAGAGCAATTTTTTGTTTCGGTTTGAGGTTATAATCCTTCTGCAAGATTCCTGCAAGTTGTTGCGATTGCTGATATAAGTCGCTATAACTAATTTTTTCTCTTTCATCAACAAAGGCAATCTTTTTACCGTGAAGTTTGCATGCAAGCCGCAAAAGCATCATCAAATTTAAGCCTTCGACCAAAACTGAAGTCATCAAATAAAATAAACCTGCGGGAGTTAGCAGACGAATTTTTATTAGTTTTATTAGAATTTTCAACATAAAAATATTTACCTCAGAGGCACTGAGTTTTTATAAGTTATTGTTCTTCTCTTTTTCTCCGTGTCTCTTTGGTGAAATAAATTTCGGCATAAAAACCTCAATTGGATAACGAAAAACAACCGAAGCAAGTTGTCCAAAAATCAACCACCATGGCTTAAAGTATCTTTTTTTAGTGTAAATCGTTTTGCAGATTATTGATGCAACGTGGTTTGGCGACATTGCCGGAGCTTTTTTATATTCGGCTGTCGGCTCAATCATCCGCGTTCGCACAAGCGGTAAATAAATCGAAGTTGTTTTAATTTCGCAAGCGTTTAATTCCGGCGAAACACAGCGAAACCATTGATCAAAAGCGGTTTTTGATGCTTGATAAGCTGACCAAAAAGGTGCCGGAATAAGCAACACATTGACGGCAGAAACATTGATAATATGTCCTTTATTTTTCTCCAACAACGGAATCAGACCAAGCAATAATTGCACCGGAGCGAAGTAATTTAGTGCCATCGTTCGCTCGAAATCGTGTAATCTGTCGAGCGATTCCTTAATTGAACGCAAAATTGATTTTCCGGCATTGTTGATGACAATATCAACACCGTCCGTGTGTTTATTTAATTCAACCAGAAGACTTTCGATGCTTGTATTGTCAGTCAAATCACACGGAAAAATCGAAACCGTTCCACCGTTTGTTTCAATTTCCAATTTTATTTGTTGTAATTTTTCTTCCGTTCGAGCAACTAAAATCAGCTTTGCACCGTTTTTTGCGAGTTGATAAGATAATTTTTCGCCAATGCCGAAAGTCGCTCCTGTGATGAGAATTGTTTTACCGACAACTTCCTTTTTAAGTTTTTCTTCATTAAGCCAAGTTGGCAAAAAAATTATGGATTCAAGTATTGTGTAGTTGTTTGAAGCAAACATATTCAAAATTTCACTTCATTATTCATCATAAAGTCTAACATTCTAACGATAGTTTCTTTCATTTCGCGGCGATCGACGACCTTATCGACCATTCCGTGTTCTAACAAAAATTCACTTCGCTGAAATCCTTTTGGAAGTTTTTGGCGAATAGTTTGTTCAATTACTCTCGGACCAGCAAAGCCGATAAGTGCTTTAGGTTCAGCAAGATTCACATCGCCGAGCATTGCAAAACTTGCGGTTACGCCGCCAGTCGTTGGATCAGTTAGCACAGAAATAAACGGTAGCCGTGCTTCTTCGAGTTGCGAAAGAGCTACTGAAATCTTTGCCATTTGCATCAAACTGAGAGTTCCTTCCTGCATTCTCGCTCCGCCCGAAGCCGCGAAAACAATGACTGCACCACGAAGTTTTATCGCACGTTCAATTAATCTCGTAATTTTTTCGCCGACAGCCGAACCCATCGAACCGCCGATGAACGACATATCCATCGCACCGGCAAAAACAAGGTGTCCGCCAACTTTTCCTTTGCCAGAAAGCATTGCTTCTGACATTCCGGAAGAATTTTTTGCGGTAACAATTCGGTCTTTGTAAGGTTTCGAATCAACAAAATCGAGCGGATCTGCTGATGTCACTTCTTCGTCCAAAATCTCAAATTCACCTTCATCAAAGAGAACTTCGAGCCGTAATTTTGCCGAAAAACGAAAATGATAGCCACAATAAGTACAAACTTGGAGTGCTTCTTTGAGTTCGCGTTTGTAAAGAGCGTTTTCACACTCTGGACATTTCACAAAAACGCCTTCGGTTGTTACCGTGCGTTCTTCGTCGTGAATTTTTTCATCGAGTTTAGGCTTTTTTCTTGAAAACCACGCCATAAATTTTTATACTTTCGCGAAGGTCAAACCAGTCTGACCTTGATATTTTCCGCCACGATCTTCGTAGGAAACTGCACAATCATCGTCTGATTGAAAGAAAAGTATTTGCCCAATTCCTTCATTTACATAAACTCGCAATGGCAAATTTGCTAAATTTCCAATTTCTACAACAAGTCTTCCTGTCCAACCTGCTTCAAGCGGAGTAGTGTTGACGAGCAATCCAGCTCGTGCGTAAGTCGATTTTCCGAGAGCAACGCCAGTGACGTTTCGCGGCATTTTGAATGTTTCGACTGTTACGCCCAATCCGTAATGATGTGGCGGTAGAAGATAATATTTTGCTCCGTCTTCGGCGGTTTTGAGCGGCGGTTCGATCAAAGAACCTTCGTCAAATTTTTTGGGATCGATTTCAGTTCCGCGAATCGGTGAAAACACGCGAAATCCATCATCCGCAAGCCGCATATCATAGCCGTAACTTGATGCACCCGCAGAAATTATTCGATTTCCATTAACTTCGCGGAGCAATTCCGAAAGAAACGGCGTAATCATTTGGTTCGATTCAGCTTGTTCGCGAATCCATTTATCAGATTTAATTGACATATTTTTTGAAAACAAAAAAGGCGATAAGCAAATTTAACCTATCACCAATTTAAATTCATA
>JANNVK010000158.1:0-18247 GCA_031414415.1 Acidobacteriota bacterium | reverse complement strand
TTCGAGCGTTTCGACAACCGAATACACGAGTTTTGACATCTTAGGAAGAGTGCAAAATCATAAACAACGAACCGATAATAACGATTACACGACCGCTTACACATACAATCTGAGCGGTGCGTTGATTGAAGAAACTTATCCATCGGGACGAGTTGTGAAAAATACGTTGGATGCTGACGGAGATTTGGCGTTGGTTCAGAGTTCAAAGTCTAATGTTCAAGGTTTGAAGATGTATGCGAACGCCTTCACATACACGAGTGCAGGTGCGGTTTCGAGTCTGCGTTTGGGCAATGGAAAGTTTGAAAATACGACGTTTAACTCGCGTCTGCAACCGATTCAGATTGGACTTGGAAGTTCGGCAACGAGTCAAAACTTGCTGAAATTGAACTTTGATTATGGAACGACAGATAATAACGGAAACGTGAAAAGTCAGACGATTACAACTCCAACTATTGGAACTGCGACTGGTTTTACAGCACTTCAAACTTACAGCTATGACAGTTTGAACCGCTTGAAAGATGCGAAAGAAATGATCGGAACGTCTCAACAATGGAAGCAAACCTTCAAATTCGACCGCTACGGAAATAGAAATTTCGACACGGCAAACGGCAACACGACAACTCTAGCAAACGGCTGTCCGACAAATATTTGCAACCCAACAGCGAATCCAATTGACAATAAATTAGTCGGGACAAATTACGATTCAGTCGGCAACACCAGCCAAGACGCAAACGGACAAACATTCGTCTATGATGCTGAAAACAAACAAGTTCAAGTCAATAATTCAAGCGGAATTGTTGGTCAATATTGGTATAATGGCGATGGTCAGCGAGTAAAAAAATATGTTCCATCAACGCAAGAAACAACAATTTTCGTCTATGACGCAAGTGGTAAAATGGTTGCGGAGTATTCAACAATCGTTGCGAATCAAGCTGAAGCAAAAATAAATTACATAACAACGGATCACCTAGGAAGCCCAAGAATAAACACAGACGCAAACGGTCAAGTGATTTCACGACATGACTATATGCCATTCGGCGAGGAAATCCAATCAGGCACAGGCGGACGAATGACCACGCAAGGTTACGCCGGAAATGACGGCGTAAAACAACAATTCACCGGCTACGAGAGAGATACGGAAACCGATCTCGACTTCGCTCAGGCGAGGATGTATAACAAAAATCACGGACGATTTAATTCGGTTGACCCGACACTCGGAAGCCTCAAAGCAGAAAATCCGCAGACATTGAACCGCTACACATATGCTTTAAATAATCCGTTAGCTTATATTGACCCTGACGGAAGAGAGCCTTTAGTTGTGGGCAATTGGAGCGATTTATCCAAAGACCAACAAAGACTATTTCAGACTTACATTGAGAAAAACTACGCCGAAGCACTCAAATCTGGTTCAATTACAGCAGAAAGTTTGTGGAATGTCTCGGCAACGGTTGCGAATGGATTGGCGGCAGCAGGTCCAAATTCCAATCTTCTTAATCAAAGTCAGTTAACTACATTTCTCGGAACAACAAGCATGTTGGAGAAACGAGGTGTTATTGGAGAATTAGCGTCTGTCACTACAATAAATGGAGATACAAAGGAACATGAGTTTCGCATTTTTGGAGAGCTAAAAGATGCAAAATCAGTCGGCAAAATAGAAAAAGCCTTTGATAACGGTGGATTGTGGGGAAGTTTTAAAAATAAGGTTGGCGAGATTTTTTCTGAACACGGAGATTATTCAATAAGTAGGCGTGAACAAAGTCCTGGTGATATACCTAACGGTCAAGTATCAAGGATTCCAGAAACGCAAAAAGTGGATGTTGATGTTGATTATAGGAATGGCAGAAATCACTTGACAAGAGCCAATTCAGATATTAGGGCTGATGATGGTAACACCTCGCATTATCGACGGCATGTCGAGAGGTATGGTCCTATTCCTGCATTAACTCCGCGTAATCCAACGTTTATAAAACGAGGTGGTAACTAATGTTGAAATTACTTTCAAAATTTATTGCTATATTGTCAGTTTTTATTTGTCTGATATTTGCACAGACAAACCTAAAAGGGCAACAAATGTCAGCTATGGAACTGGAAAGATCAAACAAATCTGCCGATCAGTTTATTGAAGAATTCAGAAAAACTTTAGACTTTGGTAGTCCATATGAGAAGTTTTTTGTAAAGAATTCAATCCAAATTTTGAAGAAACATGGCTTTTTCAACATAGTCAGTCAAGATAAGAAATTCATAAGAAAGCTAGATGATGCAACACTAAAACGTGTATACATAACTGAGATGAATTATTATTATCTTGTGCTTGTTCATGACTTAGCAAGATACAAGGAATTGGGACGAGACTCTTCCAATGACGATGAACTTTCAGATAAGCCTCATGTGCTTGCACTACAAGAAGCGGAAAGGCGTTATCGGCGGTCAAATGATGATTTGAATATTAGAACAAGAAACGAACTCGAAAAATATCTTAAAGAACTTAATAATGTGATTGACCTTTACCGTGAAAATCTTTCACAAGATGTCTTCGATTCTGTTCAATACAAGCAAGGCGTAAAGCAAATCAACGATTTTCAGAAAATGGTTACAAGTGTATCTTTGTTACCATCTGGTTTTGGGTTCAAGAAAAATACTAAAGTTTATTCCTTACAAAAAGACATTTTTAATTTTCATTTTATCCAAGAAAAAGGACAATTAAAGGTTCTGACCCTTTTTACACGAGACTAAGAAATACAAATTGCGTATGAGTCAGACATTCGCCCAGCGTTTAGCTTCGTGTTTGAGAATCATTGGTTTCGAGTTGCTTTGACGATGCGAGTTTCGTCTTCGGGAAAGCGTGAGATGGCTTTAAATTATGTTTATGACAATTTGAATCGGGTTAAAAATCGCAATTACACGGCACCAATTAATCTGCCAAATTATCAGATAACTCCAAATGTCACATACACTTACGATAATTTGACGAACGCGAAAGGTAAATTGATAAAAGTAAATTCGAGCGTTTCGACAACCGAATACACGAGTTTTGACATCTTAGGAAGAGTGCAAAATCATAAACAAACGACTGACGGAAATGCGTATAATTCGAGCTACGTTTATAATCTGAGCGGTGCGTTGATTGAAGAAACTTATCCGAGTGGTCGGGTTGTGAAAAATACTTTGGATATTGATGGCGATTTGGCGTCGGTTCAGAGTTCAAAGTCAAATGTTCAAGGTTTGAAGATGTATGCAAACGCCTTCACATACACGAGTGCAGGTGCGGTTTCGAGTCTGCGTTTGGGCAATGGGAAGTTTGAAAACACAACATTTAATTCAAGATTACAACCGATTCAGATTGGCTTAGGAAGTTCGGCAACGAGTCAGAATTTGTTGAAATTAAACTTCGATTACGGCGGAAATGATAACAACGGAAATGTAAAAAGCCAGACGATTACAACGCCGACAGTTGGAAATCTTGCAGGTTTTGTTGCCACGCAAAATTACGCCTACGATTCGCTAAACCGTCTAAAATCAGCAGTTGAAACGATTCCGAATCAAACTGGTTGGAAGCAAACGTTCAAATTTGACCGCTACGGAAATCGGACTTTTGACACGACAAATAACAACACGACAACTCTAGCAGACGGCTGTCCAGTTAATGTTTGCAACCCAACCGCGAATCCGCAAGATAACAAACTTGTCGGCACAAATTACGATTCAAACGTCAACACCAGCCATGATGCAAATGGGCAAACATTCGTCTATGATGCTGAAAACAAACAAGTTCAAGTAAATAATGCAAGCGGAATTGTTGGAGTTTACGCCTACGACGGCGATGGCAAACGCATCAAAAAACACGTCCCAACAAAAAACGAAACAACAATTTTCGTTTATGACGCAAGTGGAAAATTAGTCGCGGAATATTCGACAATCGTTGCAAATCAAGCCGATGCCAAAATCAGTTACTTAACAAACGACCATTTAGGAAGTCCACGAATAACAACCGATTCATTAGGTAAAGTTGTTTCAAGACGCGACTTTATGCCATTCGGCGAAGAGATTGCGAGGGCGAGCTACGGAAGTGATTTGGTGCGGCGGAAGTTTACCGGATATGAGAGAGACACGGAAACGAGCCTTGATTACGCCAAAGCCCGAATGCACAGTTACAATCTGGGTCGTTTTACCTCACCTGACCCGATAATGATGTCGAAAGAAAGATTACCTGACCCGCAATCAATAAATCTTTATGTCTATGCCAGAAATAATCCTTTGAAATATGTTGACCCGAACGGCGAAGAATTTAAGGGAACAGACGGCAAAACAGTAGTAATTGAGAATGTGGACGGACAATGGGTGATAAAAAGCGATAATGCAAGTAAGGATTTAATCAGGTTGGTTGGGTTAGTCAACGGCTCTGGCAGCTCTACCGCAAACTCGCAATTCAACAGGCTAAATGCTCACAAGACGATGGTGAATTTCGCCTTTGGCGATAAAGACCCGCAAGGTGTTGCCGGAGCAAGACATCAGCCACACGGAACGCGACCCGACGGCACAAAAAGTGCTTTAGATTTTAAGAATGGCAAGTTTGAAGGACAGGTTGATATTGTCAAAGATTCAAAAGGTAATGAGGTTTATGCTGAGGCGACAATTACCATTTTTGAAGGTGAGTATAAACGAGGTGGAGCTACTCAGGATGCAGTTAATGACTCATTGGTAGCAACCTTTGGTCACGAATCTGAACACGATTTAGATCCTAAACAAGTTCAAGAAACTAAAAATGGAACTTATAGGGATTCTGTCTATCACGCAAGTAATCCAGATGGTTCTCCCGCAGTAGGTTCGCCATATTGGATGAATCAGCAAATTTCAAAAGAAATTAAAGAGTTCAGACGAACGCAGCAATTTAACAATAGCAGACCTCAATGTCCTCCCGGACATATGTGTTTTTGAAAATAGGAGGAAATATGAACAAGCTAAAAAAATTTCTTAGTGCAACATTCTGTGTTTTCATTTTTTCTGCTATTGGAATCTGTCAATGTCCTAAGAATTCAGATACTTTATACGACAGAGAGAAAATGCTTGAAAGATTTGAAGATATATTAAAAGTCTCAATACCATCGTATAGTCAATCCTTTTCGGACGGTTTTTTCATTAACGACTTGACTGAGCCGTCAAATAAATTCGTTTCATCGAAATTCGCCAAAGCAGAAAATTGTATAAACTTCATAGATAATCACGTTTATCATTTCTCTGTTGTTGAATTCGAGAAGTCTCTAAGTCATATTGCAGTTATAGAAAACGGAAAATTGAAAATTTTCAAATCAATTAATTGTATAAATGGCGAAAATAACTTGTCTGAAGTTATCAACTATGTAGAAAAAAAACTGAAAGGCAAAAAAAGCGGTGAAGAAGTTTTAACTCGATTAAAAAATTATCGAAGATATGGCAGTTACTTGACGATTGATGGTTATCGAGTTTCTTGTAATTGGGACAAAGAAATTACAGGAAATTCTGACAAATTATACAATCGTAATAATGTTCTTGGGCAGTTTTTAGACGTGCTTCGCAATTCCATTTCTGAAAAAGTGAAAGAACAACTTCCACCTTTTTTAGGTCTTCTAGTTGAGGAAGAAAGAGCAATCGGCTTTTTCGTTTATGATTTGACCGAGCCGTCAAATAAACAAACGTCTTTGCTTGAGCGAGTTGAGTTCAAAAATAATCACATTTATCACTTTGCGTTTATTGATTCGCCGTTTTCGTTTAGTAATATTGCGATTCTCGAAGATGGAAAATTGAAAATCTTTAAGAATATAAATTGCGAAGGAAAAGGCGACAGTTTGAAAAATGTTATTGATTATCTGAATCAAAAATTGAGAACTAATAAGAATAAAAAAGAAATTCTCAAGCGAGTGAAAAACTATCGCAAATATGGCGTTTACGCTTCTTATAATGGACTTTCAACGCCTCAATGTGAAGAATCTGTAAAAACTAATTAGCCGTAATACTTCTAACCTAACGACAAGCAAAAATCATCAAATCAAATTTGACAGCCTATCTTGGCTGTCAAGTTTTTACGCCTTTTGCTGATTGAGAACGGTATCCAAAAACTGAAGGACAAACTTCTGCTTTTCTCTGGGCAAGAGTTTTACTTGTTCAAACTTTCTTTGGAGTTGCGAAGTTGGTCCAGGTTTGCTTTTGGGCGTATTGGGTTCGCTGCCGAGAAGTTCGGGGATCGCGTCAAATTAACTTGCCGAAACAAAATACAATTCGTTTGATATACTCGGAAGAGTGTTGAGCCACAGCCAAATGACGGACGGAAATACTTACAATTCAAGCTACGTTTACAACTTGAGCGGTGCATTAATTGAAGAAACTTATCCATCGGGACGAGTTGTGAAAAACACGCTTGACCAAGATGGAGATTTGACACAAGTTCAAAGTAAAAAGCTGAACGACACTTTCAAGAATTACGCAAACGCCTTTGCATACACGAGTGCAGGAGCAGTTTCGAGCATGCGTTTGGGCAATGGAAAGTTTGAAAACACGACATTTAATTCAAGATTGCAACCAATTCAAATTGGCTTAGGAAGTTCGGCAACGAGCCAGAATTTATTGAAATTGAATTTTGATTATGGTGGAACTGATAATAACGGAAACGTGAAATCGCAAGTAATAACAACGCCGACAATCGGCACAAATCAAGGTTTTGTCGCGACACAAAATTACTCTTACGATTCGCTAAACCGTCTAAAATCAGCAGTTGAAACGATTCTGAATCAAACTGGTTGGAAACAAACTTTCATCTTCGACCGCTACGGAAATCGGACATTCGACACAACAAATAACAACACAACAACGTTAGCGAATGGTTGTCCTGTTGCAATTTGCAACCCAACGGCGAATCCACAAGATAACAAATTAGTCGGCACAACATACGATTCAGTCGGCAACACCAGCCATGATGCAAATGGGCAAACATTCGTCTATGATGCTGAAAACAAACAAGTTCAAGTAAATAATGCAAGCGGAATTGTTGTTCAATATTGGTACAACGGCGATGGTCAAAGAGTAAAAAAAAATGTTCCATCAACGCAAGAAACAACGATTTTCGTGTATGATGCGTCAAACAAATTAGTGGCAGAATATTCAACAATCACGGCAACGCCAACCGAAGCGAAAATCAGTTTTCTAACAAACGACCATTTAGGAAGTCCACGAATAACAACCGATTCATTAGGTAAAGTTGTTTCAAGACGCGACTTTATGCCATTTGGTGAGGAAATCCAATCCGGCACAGGCGGACGCACAACCGCACAAGGCTACGGCGGACAAGATTCGATTCGTCAAAAATTCACCAGCTACGAAAGAGACACGGAAAGCAGTTTGGACTTTGCACAAGCAAGGATGTATGGATATTCTTTAGGTCGTTTTACGAGTCCCGACCCATTAGCCGCAAGTGCAAGTGTAAATCATCCGCAAAGTTGGAATCGTTACACTTATTCTCTCAACAACCCATTTCAATTTACTGATCCAACCGGAATGTCTCCTGAATGGGTTCAAAAAGACGGTGAAGTTTTTTACGATAGTCGTGTTGTTGACCAAGCAAGTGCAACTACAATATACGGCGAAGGTGCAACATATAGACCTAATGGAGATCAATATGTTGCTTCCGATGGAAGCAAGGTCGAGTTGGGAGATTTAGGATTCTTCAAAGACGACGGAGTAATAAAAACGAATGGCGATAAAGCGGAAGATGCGTTAAAAAAACAATCGAGTAGTGGTGCGGGTGCAATTATGACGGGAGGGCTTGTTATTGCAGGAGCCCTTGCCGCAGATGATGTAACAGGCATTGGAATAGCTGATGATCCTGCAATACCGGTTGTAATCGCAGGAGCCGCCGCCATTGCTTTAGCGGCTAAAGCGGCTCATGAAATTTCAAAGATACAAACAAAGCCGCCGGGACCGAATGGTGTGCAATATTCTCTAAGAGCAACTGCAACAGGAGGTTATACTTGCTTTACTTGCTCGACGGGTTCGATGAATCTAAATGTAGGTGATGTGTATAAATATGGTGAAACTATAAACCCAACAACTAGATATTCTGGAACAGAGTTAGGTAGTATGGGCGGTTTAGGAGTTCAGCAATTTAATGAATTTTATGGTAACCAAGTTGAAATCAAAGTCGCGGAAAAAGTCAAAATCTACGGCTACTTTGCAACACACGGGCATTTACCACCGGGAAATAAAATATTTAGGTAATTAAAATAATGGAATTTAAGATAAGAATTAATGAGTTAGATGAAATAATTTCACATAAACTTGGTTCAGTAGGTAGTTTTTCAGAAATTATTAACGAGCATTTCTCACCATTATCCTATGGAAATGGGGTGAATTCTATTGTTTTGATTATTATCCTGATTAGAACTAAACCTGGTTATGAAAAATGGTATAAAGTTCGAAAGCCTAAGTTCATTGAACATAAAGTAATCGAGAATAAACTAACTGGGTGTTGTAAGATAATTGAAAAAGAGTTTGTTATAGAAACTCGATTAGATTTTGATGATTTTGATAATTTCCTAAATTCTTCTGAAACTTTAGGCAAGAAAATTTTGGCTTCTGAAATTCTAAAGTCTTTATCAAATCTCGATAGCTTACCAAAAAAAGTAAAAGACTTTGACAAAGAGCGTTTTATGAAAGACATGAAAACCTTTTTTAATGAACAATAATAGTCGGAAATTCTTCTATGAAAATATTCTGCTAGAAGCTGAGAATATTCATAGCACTTTCTACTTGACAGCTTTTCGGAGCTGTCTTTTTTACGTCCATTTCCTAAACAAGATTAGAAAGTAAAAAGTAGTTAGAAAATACGATTTTCGGCTTGACAGATTTTTAGACATTCGCCCAGCATTTAGCTTCATGTTTGAGAATCATTCCCTCTAAAAGTGCTTTGACGATGCGTTTTTCGTCTTCAATTCAAAAGCCTAATTTCATATTTCAAAAATAAAGATTTACAAACCTAAGCTGATTGGGTAATAATAATATATGCCAACAGTATTGAGACAAAACGGATATAGCCTGATGATTTATACACGTGACCACGAGCCGATGCACGTTCACGTTTGGTATCAAGGCAATGAAGCTATTATTCGTTTTGAAACGGACATTATTTTGTTGGAAGAACAAGGATTCAACCGTCGGCAAATCAGACAAGCTCTGGCAATCGTCAACAAAAACAGAGAGTTCTTAATTGAAAAGTGGAGGGATATTTATGGCAAACAAAATTGAAGAAATCGGAATGACCGAAAGCGAATTTGAGTATCAATATCAGGAATCGACCAAACGTAGTGCTGAAAATCTCAAACAGCTTCCAAAAGCTGCGAATGCTCAATATGACAAAAAATCAATGCGAATGGTGGTAGAAATGCAAAACGGCGTAACGCTACTGGTGCCGGTTTCACTTATACAAGGCTTGCAGAGCGAAGAGGATAATGAATTAAATGATTTTGATTTGGTGATGAAAGGATCACAAATTCATTGGCACAAGTTAGATGTTCAGTTTTATATTGAAGATTTGCTGAAAGGTGTATTCGGAACTCCGAATTGGATGAAATCAATACCAGAACATTTAGCGGAAATCGGACGTAAAGGTGGTTCTCGAACATCAGAAGTAAAAGCAAACTCTTCACGTGAGAACGGCAGAAAAGGAGGTCGTCCATCAAGAAAAGTGGCATAATATCAGGGTTTGATTTTGTTAATTGAAGAACTCGAAAAAGTGCGGCTTGAAATGCAGAAAAGCGACACTCAGACAGTCAGACACGGCGATGACCGAGATAGAAAGACAGGCGATGTTGGCGTTTTTGCAGGATGAAAATCTGGGTTGAAAGAATCGTTTCGGGCTTTCGCGTTTGAAGCAAGCAAACAATCCTGAAAGTGGAATAATCAGCTACATTTACGATAATAATTCGAACCTAACGAGTAAGACTGATGCGAGAAATACCACGACAAACTACGTCTATGATAATCTCAATTGAGTTAAGAATCGCAACTATTCAGACGGCATAACGCCAAATGTCGCATACACTTACGATAATTTGACGAACGCGAAAGGCAAGCTCATAAAAGTAACTTCAAGCGTTTCGACAACCGAATACACGAGTTTTGACATCTTAGGAAGAGTGCTGACCCATAAACAAACGACTGACGGAAATGCGTATAATTCAAGCTACGTTTATAATCTGAGCGGTGCGTTGATTGAAGAAACTTATCCGAGTGGTCGAGTTGTGAAAAATACTTTGGATATTGATGGCGATTTGGCGTTGGTTCAGAGTTCAAAGTCTAATGTTCAAGGTTTGAAGATGTATGCAAACGCCTTTACATACACGAGTGCAGGTGCGGTTTCGAGTCTGCGTTTGGGCAATGGGAAGTTTGAAAACACGACATTTAACAGCAGATTGCAACCGATTCAGATTGGTTTGGGAAGTTCGGCAACGAGTCAGAATTTGCTGAAATTGAATTTTGATTATGGCGGAAGCGACAATAACGGAAATGTTAAATCTCAGCAAATAACAGTCCAACAAGGCAACCCAACTGCGTTAGTCTTGAATCAGAATTATGTGTATGATTCTCTCAACAGATTAAAGTCCGCCGAAGAAAAAAATGTCAACAACGCGACGGTTTGGAAGCAAACGTATGTTTTTGACCGCTACGGAAATCGTAATTTTGATGTGGCAAATACAACCACACTTGGGCAAAACTTTAATCCGAATATTTCAAACCCGACTGTAAACTTCGCAGACAATCGATTTACGACCGGACAAGGCTATGTTTACGATTTAAGCGGAAATATTATCCAAGATGCGGAAGGCAGAAGTTTTGTCTATGATGCAGAAAACAAACAAAAGAGCGTTTCAAGTGTGAGTAATCCGAACATCGGAACATACTTTTTCGACGGCGACGGCAAACGAGTTAAAAAGATAAGTCCGACCGAAACAACGATTTACGTCTATGACGCAGGCGGAAAATTAGTTGCTGAATATTCCACTCAACAAGCAGATACGCCGAAAATAAACTACACAACCAATGACCATCTCGGAAGCCCGAGAATTACAACAGACCAAAACGGACAAGTAATTTCAAGAGTTGATTATCAGCCCTACGGCGAGGAAATTGCTTCAACACAACGAACTGCGAACTTGGGTTATACAGTTCAAGATTCAGTAAAACAAGGCTTTACCGGTTATATTAAAGACGATGAAACAGGTTTAGATTTTGCACAGGCGAGGATGTATAAGAAAGAGCTTGGGAAGGTTTACTGGAGCTGACCCATTACTTTCTACGGGTGAACCAAATTATGCTCAGAGTTGGAATAGATTTGCTTACACTTTAAATAATCCGATAAACCTTGTTGACCCGGACGGACTTTACGAGTGCAAAGGGTCAGCAGATGACTGTAAGGGGTTTAGGCAAAATCTAGCCGATGCACAATCTAAATTAGTAGATATTGAGAAAAAATATGGGAAGGACTCGGATGAATATACGAAAGCCCAGAAATCTTTGAACTCTTACGGCTGTGAATCTAAAGGTGGCAACTGTATAGGTTCAGATGGAAAAGCTACTAAAGATGAAAAAGGAAACTTTGTAAAAGATACAGCCAGGAATGTCCGAGTTTCTTTTGATTGGACTGGAAAGTCACCTGCCCAAACATCAACCGATGTTACAAGTGGAATTGTCAAAGTCCAATTTGGAAAAGGAAATGATTCTGATTTAAGTCTAATAGCCAATGAAGGTATAGATTCAGCCAATTTACAAAGTGCTATAAAAACGGGGAAAAGCGTAACTCAGTATGAATCAGATAGGGATGGGCTTTTTGTGCAAGCGGTGTTCGGCGAATTGAATGCAATAGCGAATAAATCCAATAATGCTTTTTTCAATTTAACTAATGGACAGGTCAACTATTGGGAGAAAGGATGGGAAACCGCCGACCATGCAACAGTCCGAAGTAATCGGACTGTTGCACTAGACAGAGCTTTATCAGATGTTTACAAAATAAGTCCAAAAGATAAACGTCCATTAGTTAATTTCCCAAAAGGATATAAACCGAGAAGATAAAAATTATGAATAAAATGCTTTTTCAATTACTGAGCAGTTTGGCTCTCTTACTTTTTATTTTGTCTTTTACAGCTAAAGCACAAAACAAAATAAGAACTACTGGCAAGTCCACAAATCCAACAGTTATTACCGACAAGTCCGGTGTTTATGTTACGTTTGAAAGGTTTGGAAAAAGAACACCTTTGAGAGACGATGAGGACGGAGAGGGTGTTTGGCTAAGATTGAATAATAACATGCACCACTCTGTTAGTGTTTGTGTATTTGGAATTTCGGATGAAGGTGAGGAACTTATTACATACAGAAAAGGTGCTCAAATAGGGTTGAAGTATGATGTTGTGCTAAATCCTGTGTCTATTACAAATAACCAATCTCAACCAAATGTTCCTATTGGTTACAACACAGGCGACACTTGTAACCTTTTCAGAATAAAATCTGGTAAATCAATGTTATTTGCTGTTCCATCAGAACATCTTGTAAAAGGGCTTTCGATAAAAATATTCTTTATTTATGAATGGGAAGATGAAACTGTAAATAATCCGACCCACTTAGTTTATTTCAACTCAGCAAACATTCCTAAACAAAAATGAATAGTTTGAAAACACGATGTTTACTTCAAGATTACAACCGATTCAAATTGGACTTGGAAGCTCGGCAACGAGCCAGAATTTGTCGAAATTAAACTTCGATTATGGCGGAATTGACAACAATGGAAATGTGAAAAGCCAAACAATCACGACTCCAACAGTAGGAAATGTTACAGGTTTTACGGCAACACAAATTTACACCTATGATTCGCTAAACCGTCTGAAATCAGCAGTTGAAACGATTCCGAATCAGACTGGTTGGAAGCAAACGTTCAAATTTGACCGCTACGGAAATCGAACATTCGACACGTCAAACAACAACACAACAACTCTAGCAAACGGCTGTCCGATAAACATTTGCAACCCAACCGCAAATCAAAATGACAACAAATTAGTCGGCACAAATTACGATTCAGTCGGCAACACGAGCCAAGACGCAAACGGACAAGTTTTCACTTACGATGCAGAGAATGAACAAACAAAAGTCGTTAATACACAAGGTGTTACAGTCGGCGAATATTTCTACGACGGAGACTGAAAACGTGTCAAAAAAGTAGTTCCGGCAACAAACGAAACAACAATTTTCGTCTATGATGCGAGTGGTAAAATGGTTGCGGAATACTCAACTGTTTCGGCTTCAACAACAGAAGCAAAAATTAGTTATTTGACATCAGACCATTTGGGAAGCCCGAGAATTACTACGGATTCATTTGGGAAAGTAATTTCAAGACGCGATTTTCATCCCTACGGCGAGGAAATTGCAAGAGCGAACTATGGAAGCGATACGGTAAGAAAAAAATTTGCTACTTACGAGCGAGATACAGAAACAACTTTGGACTACGCACAAGCGAGATATTATTCATCAAAAATCGGCAGGTTCTACTCTGTCGATCCAGAAAACGCCGGAGCAAGCGAAGCAGACCCTCAAAGCTGGAATGCTTATGCATATGGTAGAAATAATCCAGTTTTATATATTGACCCTGAAGGTTTAGATTATAAAGTTTGTTATGCTAATGCTGCTGGGTGTTTTGACTATACCAATAAACAATTTGCAGCATACATAAGCGATATAAAATCTGCGGGTTTTGTCGCCCAAGGAGAGGCGAAGAATGGCAATATTGTTGATGTCGAAACCGGAAATGCAATCGCAAGTTTTAGTTATTTTACTACATGGGAACAAGATACAGTTGCTGCATTGGTATCTGATCCAAAGCGGACTCTTGAAATTTGGGCTCCAATCGTTGAATTAGTGCAACCAATGCCGATACCTGGTGGAGCCATCTTGGGTGGAGTTGTTAAAGGAAGTAAAGTTTTCCGAACATTACAAAAAGCAAAATGGGCGGCGGGAATCATCAAGTACAAAAAAGGAGCAAATACTGCCCTTGACCATGTTCTTGCCAGACACGGTGCAGGAACTACGTTTAAAGGAGTTGGTAAGTTCGCATCAAGCAGTTCTAGGACGGTACAGAGACTGGCTGATGAAGCAATTTCAAACTTGAATGGATCCCAATTTCCAACACCTGACGGAGGAATTATTTATGATTTTGGAAAAGTAATTGGCACACATCTTGACGGAACACTAACAACGAAGGTTAAAATATTCTTTAATTCTGCTGGAGAAATTACATCGTTTTTTCCCGTTGTTGTTAAATAATTGAAATTAAAAAAATGCTAAGAATTGATATTGACATTTCACAGTCGACCATAGACCTAGAAAATAACAGAAATCCAGATAAGTTATCCTTAGATGAATTGTTGTATTGGACATTTGAAACAAGAGTTGATTTCATCATTGAATCGGCAGAGAGATCATTGCTTCTAGTTCCAGAAGCCGCTTTGTTTCAGATTTTACAGTTGATTTCAACATCTCGAAGACATTTCTTAAATGACGAAAATATGGAAATATTTGCCAGCGATAGAGAAGGAACTTATGCTTTGGTGATTAAAAACGAAGGTGAGAACGTAGTAATCCGTGATGATTTTTACAGCACGATGTTTAGAGTTAGTTTAACTGATTTTTTGAAAGCAGCAGATAGTTTTATAAAAAAAGCAATTGAGGAAGTTGAAATGAGATGTCCGAACTTAATTATGAACGATAACTACCAAAAACTAAAAACCGAACTGATTTCGTAGATTTTGACTTTTACGTATCTGATTCGATATTACAAGAAAATTTGATGTATTACACAAAACGCTCCTCAGACCAAAGCGTTCGACAAATCCGTATCGGGCGTATGAAGCAAAAGTTTGGACAACGACAAACTATGATTCACAGAGCAGACCGTTTGAAGTTGTTACGTCTGACGGTGCAAAAGTTACGACAGCTTTCGGGCTTTCAACAACCGGAAACGCAATCGGGACAACAGTTACCGTCACCGACCAAGCGAACAAACAACGGCGAAGCATCACGAATGCACTCGGGCAACTAATTCGAGTTGACGAACCGAATGACGCGGGAAATCTCGGCACGCTCAACGCTCCAACGCAACAAACGCTCTACGCTTATGACACGCTCAATAATTTAATTACGGTTAATCAAGGCGTTCAAACGCGAAGTTTTGCATACGATTCGCTGTCGCGTTTGAAGCAAGCGAATAATCCCGAAAGTGGAATAATCAACTATGTTTACGATAATAATTCGAACTTAACGAGCAAAACGGATGCGAGACAAATCACGACAAATTATGTTTATGATAATTTGAATCGAGTCAAGAATCGCAACTATTCGGATAATATAACTCCAAACGTCGCATACACTTACGATAATCTACCTAATGCAAAAGGCAAACTGACAAAGGTTGCAAACGGAATTTCAGAAACAAGATATTTGGCATTTGATATTCTCGGACGAGTTACAAGGAGTCAACAAAAAACTGACGGAGTAGAATATAATCCGCAAAGTTATGTTTACAATCTGAGCGGTGCGTTGATTGAAGAAACTTATCCGAGTGGGCGAGTTGTGAAAAACACTTTGGATATTGATGGAGATTTGGCACAAGTTCAAAGTAAAAAATCAGGCGGCACATTACAAAACTACGCGAACGCCTTCACATACACGAGTGCAGGTGCGGTTTCGAGTTTGAGACTTGGAAATGGAAAGTTTGAGAACACGACATTTAACAGCAGATTGCAACCGATTCAGATTGGTTTGGGAAGTTCGGCAACAAGCCAGAATTTGCTGAAATTAAACTTCGATTACGGCGGAAATGATAATAACGGAAACGTAAAAGCCAACAAATAACTGTTCCGACAGTTGGCACAAATCAAGGTTTTGTCGCGACACAAATTTACGCTTACGATTCGCTAAACCGTTTGAAATCAGCAGTTGAAACGATTCCGAATCAGACTGGTTGGAAGCAAACGTTCAAATTTGACCGCTACGGAAATCGGACTTTCGACACGACAAATAACAACACGACAACTTTAGCAAATGGTTGTCCGGTGGCGATTTGCAACCCGACAGCGAATCCGCAAGATAATAAACTTGTCGGCACGAATTATGATTCAGTCGGCAACACCAGCCAAGATGCAAACGGACAAACATTCGACTATGATGCTGAAAACAAACAAGTTCAAGTCAATAATGCAAGCGGAATTGTCGGTATCTACGCCTACGACGGCGATGGGAAAAGAATCAAAAAACACGTCCCATCAACTGGCGAAACAACGATTTTTGTTTACGATGCAGACGGAAAAACAGTTGCGGAATATTCAACAATCGTTGCGAATCAAGCCAATGCAAAAATAAATTACACCACAACCGACCATCTCGGAAGCCCACGAATAAACACAGACGCAAACGGAAATGTAATCGCCAGACACGATACAATGCCATTCGGCGAGGAAATCCAACGTGCGAATTATGGAACCGACAACCTGAGAAATCGGTTCACTTCCTACGAACGCGATGGTGAGACTGGTTTGGATTATGCAATTAATCGTTACCATTCTTCAGGACTTGGCAGATTTACTCAAGTTGACCCTTATAATATTGTGTTTGAAAAAGAGAAAGGCAAAAATGAGAAGGAAAAGCAACATATTTTTATCGTATATATTTCCCAGCCGCAAATCTGGAACAAATATGTATACTCTGTAAATAATCCATTAAAATTCACTGACCCAGACGGCAGAAGACCAGTAACTGCAGCAGAACAACAAAATCTTGCTACATTTCGTCAGTCTGGATATGATTATTCCTTAGAACTTTTGCGAAGTGGCGAATGGACAGCGTCGCAAGCAGAAGCCTTTCGGCATTCAGTTGACGCTGCGTCAAAAGATATTGAAAATGCGATTTTAGCCGTTCCAGCAGGTCAGACCGATTCAACAGATTTACGTGTTGTTTTATATGCGATTGGTAAAATAGGAGATTTGGGCTACTCTACGGCAGACAATCCTAATCCAGGGGATAATCCGAATGCGACTGAAAAGCACATCAATAGTAATGGTTGGAGTGTAAGTTTGCCTCGAACATCGAATAGATGCAATCTTTTTGTAGCGGCGGCGTATGTTCTAGGAGCAAATATTGGATTTAAAACAGCTGACAACCCAAACGGTTATCAGGTGAACTCTGCTAGTTGGGGAAGAGGGGCGTTTGGAATTGGAACTATTGGAGTTAGTAATGATATTGCTTCCAATGGAATGGCGAATTTTTCAAGAACTAATTCGCCTACTTTTGGCAACATTGTTGTTGAACCTGAAACAGGGGGCGGAGGACATAGTGGAATAGTAATTTCTGGCAATATTGTAGTTTCTGGTAATGTACACGCTGGTATTAGAACCGGATCGATGGAGAGAACCGAGAAGACTGTTTATTTGAGGTATAAACCATGAAGAAGTTTATTTATAGTTTTATTATTGTGATTTTTTTGTTTGGTGTATTGCTCTTGGGTGGTTTTTTTTCAATAAAAGATAATCTCTGGACAAAAATTCCAAATGCAAAAGTTTTTGATAATGGCGAAGCAAGTTTTGATTCTCAAGTTTATGTTTCGAAAGATGGGGACTATTTACTGGCAATGAGAAGCCCTGAGTTTTCAGGAACTGGTTTAACTTTTGTCTATCCACAACTCGAAAGAATGGGAATTGGGGGACAATACTGGGAAGTTTTGGGATACGTCTATACAAAAGATGATTATCGTTCTCATATTGCGTTGTCTGGAACTGCGAAATTTGGTGGAAGTGTAAAAATTGAAAATGAACTTATTGAACTTCGGTTTGATTCAAATCGCACAATCACTATTTGTCTCAATAAATGTTTACGACAATAATTCGAACTTGACGAGCAAAACAGACGCGAGACAAATCACGATAAACTACGTCTATGTTAATCTCAATCGAGTTAAGAATCGCAACTATTCTGACAATGTAACTCCAAATGTCGCATACACTTACGATAATTTGACGAACGCCAAAGGCAAACTGATAAAAGTAAATTCGAGCGTTTCGACAACCGAATACACGAGTTTTGACATCTTAGGAAGAGTGCAAAATCATAAACAACGAACCGATAATAACGATTACACGACCGCTTACACATACAATCTGAGCGGTGCGTTGATTGAAGAAACTTATCC
>JANNVK010000157.1:0-1724 GCA_031414415.1 Acidobacteriota bacterium | reverse complement strand
TTGACGATTTTATCGGAGGCTTACAGCTATTTACCGTTCAAACGCCGTGTCGAAGTAACCGAAAAATTTGTCGAAGAAATTTTCAAATATTGCGCCGCTAATTCGTTACAAATTATGCAATTAACGAAATCGGCGGACGATGAAACTGTTCGTAAATTTTTAGGAAACGAAGCGGTTGAATTTGGTGTTGCATTCAAACCGCAAGCGTTGCCGAAACCCGTTGAAATCTTGATTGGCGCAGTCGAAAAAGTCAAAAATCCGCGAAATGGAAAAGATATGACGGCGATGATTGAAGACAAAATTACGCCAATGAAAATGGAAGATTTCGGGATGTTTTCCATCACCCGAAATGTCAAAGCACCTCGCGCTTATCTGTTCAAACCCGATGCGAAAATCGTTGAAAAATTATTGCAACACGGCATCACAGTCGAAGAGTTAACGAGCGAGTTAAATGTTGAGGTTGATAGTTTTGCGATTGCTACATTTGAAAAATCCAAACGCCCATTTCAAGGACATCTCGAAGCAAAAATTACGGGCAAATATAGTAGCGGAAAAATGACTTTTCCCGTTGGCACGATTTTGGTCAGAACCGCGCAACCACTTGGAAGATTAGTGTTTTATCTGCTCGAACCTGAAAGTGAAGATGGTTTGGTAACGTGGAACTTTTTCGATTCTTATTTGGAAAAAGACAAAAATTTTCCTGTTTATAAATTGATGCAGAATCAAAATATTGCGAGTCGCTTGGTGATGAGATAAAACCAGTTTGCCCGCGAAATGGCGCGAAAAAACGCAAAAATTAAAACCATTTTGAAAGCAAAGTTAAATTATTTATTGCCTTCATTTCGTGTATTTTGCGCTTTTTGCGGTTGATAGCTCTTATTGCTATTTCCGATTCCACCTCAAATCCCGCCAAACTTTTTGCTGATTTTTGTCCAAAAAAGTCCACGCGACAATGCGGCTGATTTTGTTCCCTTGCCCCATCGGGATTGTTTTAACTTCTTTGGCTTCAACGGATTTGAGTAATTTGTAAATATTGTCAAGTTTGGATTGTTTTGAAACATTGGTCGAAAACCAAAAACACGAAGTCCGAAATTCGGAGCTTTCACGCACAATATTTCCGATAAATTTTGCCTCGCCGCCGTCAACCCATAATTCACGATTTTGACCGCCGAAATTTAAGGTTGCGGTTCTGACTTTCTTTTTTTTCAGATTCGACAATTTTCTGAGCGTTCCTGCCTGAGCCTCTGCCAGCGAAGCGTGAAACGGCGGATTGCAAATGGTCAAATCAATGAACTCGTCGGGTTTGATAATTCCGTTGAAAATGTTGTCTTGATTTTTTTGCAAACGAAATTCGACCAAACCTTTTAACCGAGAATTTTCATCAACAATTTTTTTGGCGGAAGCTATTGAAACCGGATCAACATCTGCACCGATGAATGACCAGCCGTATTCTTTCGTGCCAATAATCGGATACACGCAATTTGCTCCAACCCCAATATCTAAACAAGTTATGTGTTTAACTTTTGGAATTTTTCCGCCGTTGGATTGTGCCAATAAATCGGCAATGTGATGAATATAATCGGCTCTGCCGGGAATTGGCGGACATAAATAATTTGGCGGAATATCCCAATTTTCAATGTCGTAAAAATGTTTTAATAAAGCTCGATTTAATATTTTAACTGCTTCGGGGTTGGCAAAATCTATCGAATCATCGCCGTAAATAT
>JANNVK010000156.1:0-23066 GCA_031414415.1 Acidobacteriota bacterium | reverse complement strand
CTGCGTTTGAAGAAGCCGATAGACACAATTGGAGCAAACTTGAGTTGGAAGAATATAACAAAATTTTCATCCGCGAAGGCGACGAACAAGGCAGACTTCGTTTGGCTGAAAATCGCGGGAAACTTGAGGGAAAACTCGAAGTTGCAAAGAAATTGGTAAGTAAAGGACTTGATACTGAACTTATAAAAGAAGCAACTGGACTTTCACAAGAAGAAAATAATAAACTGCGAAATTAGACCTACTGATTAAGGAAAAATATAAGGCTATCTGAAAAGCCCAATTTGCCCGTTTGCGAGCGACACACGAATCGTAAACCATTTGATACAAATGTTTTACACAAGCTGTCGCCCGCAAACGGGTTTAAAAATTTTCTCCAAAAAGCTCCACACTCACGTGTGGAGCTTAACTCTAACGTCCGCAAACGGACTTTCAGACATCCTCATTTTAAACTTTAACTGCAAAAGCATTCGATTTCTGGGTTTAAATCATATTTTATTTCGGCAAAGTTACTGACAAGACGTTCTTCGTTGACACGATTGCCAGTTTTTCGGTTTATTACTTCACGCCAAATTTCATTTTCTCGGTAAATTTTTTCGCCTGTTTTGATGAAGCGATGTTTTTTTTCGATTATGTGATATGAAAATTCAGGTTCCTTTTCGGCGTAAACTGCTCCTTTCAAATGATTTTCCGCAACATTAAGTCTAATTTGAATAATCGAATCAGTCGGATTAAAGAAGCGTAAATCAATATAATTGAAGAAAACTCCGGCACCGCTACCGAATGGTAAAGTGCGATTTTCGTCGGGAAACGGATCGAAACTGTGATGATGGCGTTCGGTTATTTCGAGCGGTGTGTGCAACGCCATCCAATATAAAAGATTTGCCAACTGACACAATCCGCCGCCAACGCCACGAACAACTTCGCCTTGCGAAAGTTGCATTCCTTCGACATAGCCTTTTTCGGCGGTTGCTTCGCCAAGTTGTCGCCAGAAACTAAATGTTTGCTTAGGTTTAATCAATATTCCATCAATTGTTGGGCAGGCAATTTTGAGGTTTTCAATCTTATTTTCTTGCAATTCGGGAGCAGAATTTCCGAGCTTGCGGCGGAGCAAAGATTGGTGTTTTTTTAATGAAAACGGCAAGTTTTCGCTGCTTAGTTCGTTGGCAAACTTACCAAATTTTGGCAAATCTGCTATTTGACGAAAAAGCCTTTTTTGCAAAATTCGCGTTCGATAAAAAATGGGGTGTATTTCCGAAAGTCTTTTTCTCATTATTTGTAAAAAACAGAGTTTGAACTTAAATTTTTACTAAAGCAAGTTTGTTAAATTAAAAATATCCAAAATAAATTTCAATTAACAATCAAGATTTCTTCCACAATTTTTTAAATTGCTATAAAATCAAATAAATTATGAAGGCGAAAAAGTGTGTCTATAAATATCAGGCAAACTATTGCTCCAGTTTTTAATCAAAAATTAAGATGCAAAAAAGCATCGAAACAGCGAGTTTTAAATTAAATGAAAGAGTGTCCTAACTGCAAAACCTGTTTTTCTGATACCGTTACGCATTGTCCGAAAGATGGAATGCCGACTTTTTATTCGATTGGTGGTGAGCCAATTCTTGAAGAAAAATACCAGCTTGAAAAACGTGTTGGGCAAGGCGGAATGGGAGTTGTTTACAAAGCGACGCACAAATATCTCAAAACAGCTCACGCAATTAAAGTAATTTTGCCGGATTTGGTCGGAAACGATCCGCAGCTTGTCACTAGATTTCGGCAAGAAGCACTCGCGGCGGCGGCAATTCGCCATCAAAATGTTGTTGCGGTGACAGATTATGGCGTTGTTCTGCAAACTACGCCGTTTCTTGTGATGGAATTTGTCGAAGGTGAATCTTTACACGATTTGCTTGCTCGCGAGAAAAAATTGTCGCCCGAAAGAGCTTTAGAATTAATGTCAGCGATTTGTGCCGGAGTTGGTGCCGCTCATCGGCAGGGAATTGTGCATCGCGATTTAAAACCGCTAAATGTGATGATTATTAAAGATCGTCCAATTGCCGAAGCCGTAAAAATTCTTGATTTTGGGTTGGCGAAGATAAAATCCGGCGAGTTGTTAGGTTCGTTTGTCCAAGCTCAAACGACTGGTTTAATGGGTTCGCCTTATTATATGGCACCTGAACAATGGGCTGATGATGAGTTAGATGTTCGTTCAGATATTTATTCGCTTGGAGTGATGTTGTTTCAAATGCTGGCTGGCGATGTTCCGTTTAAAGGTTCGTCAATTCCGGCGATTATGAAAAAACATTTGAGCGATGCACCGCCAACTTTTGCATCTTTTGGCGTAAGTCTTACTCCAGCGGTTGAAAATGCAGTTTTGCATTCCATTGAAAAAGATCGCAATCAACGGACGCAAACTGTCGATGGTGTTGTTAATGAATTTCGGCGGGCGATTGGAATGCACACACAGCCGCTAAATCTCGCACAACATCAAACAGGTAGCATTTCTCCGGTTTCTATTTTGAAAGTTTGGACAAAACCTGCACATTCATTCGTTTTTCTCAATAATATTGCTGTTGGACAAACTGCCCAAGATGGTTCGCTAATGCTCGAAGGTTTGCAAAGTGGAAATCATTTCTTGCAAGTAAAGCACGAAGGTTTTCAAGATGCTGAGGCAAATATATCTTGCGATGGGAAGCCGCAACAAGTTACAATAGAATTGCGAAGCGTTTCAACAACGCCTTTGCAAGCCTCAGAAACACAGCTTTTTGGTCAAACGGCTAACTCTCCGCAAACAAACTACGGAACAAATCAGATTGGTTCGCCAAATCTTCAGCAAAGTGTTTTTGCCGACACAAACCCGAAAAAGAATTTATTTTCACCACTTGTAATCGCAATTACTGGAATACTTGGTTTATTACTACTGAGTGTAATTGGAATCGCTGGTGCATATTTTGGAGGTTTTTTTGGCAAATTAGGCACCATCGCAAATTCAAACGCGGTGACTAGTAACACTAATTCGGTTCCAGTTTTAACAACGAAAGCTGAAATGGTGAAAATTCCCGGTGGCAAGTTTTTGATGGGCAATAACAAAGGTAAAGATTTAGAAAAACCTGAACACGAAGTAACGTTAAAAGATTTTTCTATTGATAAAACCGAAGTTACAAATGCTGAATATGCTCAGTTTGTTGAGCAAACAAACCACAAAGCACCAGCACATTGGGACGCAACAACAAGAAAACCTGTTGTCACCGAATTAATGGTTCCTGTCAATAGAGTTTCACTTGATGATGTGAAAGAGTTTATTAAGTGGCGTTCGAAACGAGATAATGTTGTTTATCGGTTGCCGACGGAAAGTGAATGGGAATATGTGGCACGAAATGGTTCTGCGGCAAATTTATATCCGTGGGGCGACAATTGGGAAGAAGGACGTGCGGTTTTTAATGGAGAATCGGCACCAAAAGCAGTCGGTTCAATGCCAAACGGAGCAAATAAATGGGGCGTTCTCGATTTAGTTGGAAATGTTTGGGAATGGACAAGTGATAACGCGAAAAGTTATCCCGGAAGCAATTTTCAAGTAAACGAGAACATCAAAAAGCATTTTATTATTCGCGGTGGTGGTTCAACAAGTGCGATAAATGGTGAAAAAGCTGTGACAACAACAACTCGTTTTACAGTTGAACCAGATAGAATAGAAGGATTTTTAGGATTTAGGTTAGTTCGCGATGGCGGCTAGGAGTTATATGGTTAGATTTATCAAAATTTGTTTACTTCAAGCAAGTGTTTTGCTGTTGGTTCAAGTCGCATTTGGGCAAATTCTCGGCAGCAGCAGCAACATTTTTACGACTAAGACCAAAACTGTTAATTCAACGCCAAAGAAAAAAGTTACTGTTGCAAAAACTAAACCGACAACATCAAGCAAGCAATTTGCCAGCAAACCAAAAACAACACCCGCGAAATCAGTTGCAGTAAAAACTACAACCAAAAAATCACCTCTACCCAAAACTTCAAAAAGTTTTTCGAACAATTCATCGCGGTTAAACAGCAACCGACAGCCTCAAAACAATATCTCAATTGTAGTTGGGCAACCGACAACCGGAGATTTCGACGAAATGTTTGAGCAAGCAATTGACGAAGGAAATATTGCTCGCGATGAAAGAAATTATCAAGCAGCAGAAAAAGCATATCTCAAATCGCAAACTTTAAAGCCAAAAGATGAACGGTGGATTTATGGTCTTGGCAATATTTTTAGTGATCAACAACGTTGGGAAGAAGCCGAAAAAGCCTATCGAACTGCGATAAATCTTGAACCAAAAAGTCCTGAGGCTCACATTGCGTTAAGTTTTGTTTTAACTCAGCCAATTTCAGGTGCTAATTTGTCGGAAAGATTTGACGAAGCCGAAGTTATGGCGAGAAAGGCAATTTCATTAGACGCAAGAAATCCGGTGGCTTACGACCAACTTGGTGTTTCGCTCGAAATGCGAGGCGGAATTAGCGATGAAACAAAAGAAGCATATTTAAAAGCAATCGAACTTGATTCGACAAACGCTCTTGCTTTTGCACATCTCGGCAGACTTTATCGGAGAAACGATAAGCAAAACGAATCTTCGGCGGCGTATCGGAAAGCAATTCAACTTGCAACTGATGTTCCGACAATGATTTTAGTCGCTGAAGTTTTTCAAACACAGCAAAAATTTACTGAATCAGAACAGCTTCTTCGTAAGGCTTTGGCTTATGATAAAAAAAACCCGACAGCACTATATTTGCTCGGTCGAGCGTTAAAAATTCGTGCTAGTTTTGAAGAAGCAGAAAATGTTTTGAAAAAAAGTCTTGAAATTAGCCCCAAAAGTTTTATAACATATAGTGAGTTAAGTTCGGTTTACTCGCGTCGCGGTCGATTCGATGATTCTGAAAAAACGCTCAATCAAGCTCTCAAAGTTTCCTCAATTAGTGAAAAGAAACAGCTTGCACAGGAATTTGCAAAACTTGGCGATGATTTTATGAAAAATCGTCGGGCGACAGATGCAGTTCGTGTTTTCAAGCAAGCTCTCGGGATAGATAACGGAAATACCGAGCTTCTCAATAAATTATCTAACGCTCAAAAAACCAAAAATTGAAAATCTCAACCGATTAAGTGTTTGAAATGTAATTATGACATTCTCAAACAGCTTAATCCTGCTAGGTGGAAAAACGATGCTTTATTGTCCTAAATGCCAACGTAGTTACCAAGAAGGAACCCAAAGATTTTGTATCAGCGATGGTGTCAGGCTGATGGTTACGCCTGATGCTGTTAAAGTTGCCGAAAAATCATCGGATGGTGTTTTTACAAATCTTTTAGGAAGATCAGTTGCACGCTATGAATCAGACGAAAAATTGTCTGACAAATCTTCGTTTTTTAAACCTAAAGCTCCAATTTCAATTCGCACAAGGCTTGATGAATTTGATGAAATAATGTCGCCAACTCCTCAGCCAAAACCTGAGTTGCAGCCGCAAGCAATAACAACATCAAAACAAATACAAATTGAAGCCGATCAAATTCTTGAATTAACAGACGTTGAAGTAGCAGTAAAACCAATTGATAAGCCAATCGAAATGCCGATTGAAATGCCGACTGATAAGCCGACTTATTTATCACCAGAATTAGCGGCAGAAAAAATAATACCACAACCAGTTTTCAGAACTTCGGCAGGACAAAACCCACAACCGCGAGTTATTCTTCAACACGAAGTTCCGGCGAGTCAGGCAGAACTTGGAAATCGCGAAAAACATCCGACAGGCAGATTAGCAATTAGTGTAAACAATCCGGATGTTTTGCTTGGTCAAACCGTTAAAGGTAGATATTACGTTGAGGAAAAAATTAGTCAAGACAGTTCAGGTATTAGCTTTCTAGCAACCGACAAAATTTTGATGGGCAAAAAAGTTATCATCCGTGTTTTGATGGAAGAAACAGATGTTAATAATTCGCAATTAACAGAAGAAAGAGTTTCGCTTTCGCATATTAATCATCCGCATATTGCTAGTCTTTTTGATTCTGGCGAGTTACTCGAAGGCAGACAATTTTTGGTCACAGAATTTATTGAAGGAAAAACTCTTCGCGAAATGATGACCAAAGAATTAAAAGTTAATCCGATGCGAACGGCTAGAATTATTCGTCAAATTGGATATGCATTGAGCGACGCTCATCACAACGGCGTTTTGCACAGAAATCTCAAACCTGAAAGTGTAATGCTCGGCGTAACGCAAGCCGGAGTTGAAAATGTCAAAGTTATAAATTTTTGCGGTAGCACACATCAAAATATAAAAAACCTCTCAGTTGAACAGCTTGCTTATTTATCGCCTGAGCAACTCGATGGAAAAGAATTTAATTTTTCGTCAGATGTTTATTCACTCGCTGTTATCGCTTATGAAATGTTGACTGGAAAACATCCATTCGCACACACTTCAGCAAAGTCTCTTACTGATTCGCAAAAGCATAAATTGATGCTAAATCCGAGCGGATTAATACTTGGTATGCCTGAAGGTGTTGACGGTATTATCCAAAAAGGCTTGGCTTATAACGCCGCCGAACGCTTTCCACGAGCGAGAGATTTTGGCGAGGCTTTGTTTAATATTTTAAATACCAGATCAGCAGCTTTTGCCGAAAAAGTTTCAGATGATAGTGAAATACCTACTGAGATGCTTGATAAAGAAAATTTGCTTGATGCGGTTGAAGATGGTGGAAAAAGTGGTTATTTGCACATTTCATCAAATAAAAATATTGCAGATAACGAGTTATTGGAAAGCGTTGAAGTTCGTAAAGAACCACTTTCAAAGTTTGCAAGCGACTCAAATCTTTGGGAAAAACGTTCGCCTGAACCGCCGCGAGTTCTCAGTATTTTATGGCTTTTGGCAGGTTTACTCGGACTTTTACTTATTATTGCCGCGGCGGTCGGAATTTGGGCTTATTATTTCAGAAACCAGGCTCAGCCAGTTATTCAAAACCAAGTTCAAACACAAACTGAACCAACAAACAGCGATTCAACAAACACTCAACAGGTTGAAAAAGCAGCGGATTTAGATTATCCGCCATCACAAAGAACAATTACTCCGCCCGAAGGTTACACGATTTTCCAAAATTCGAAACAAGGGATTAAATCGACAAGTTTATTAAAGAATTTTCGCGGATTTTCGCTGTATTATCCATTAGATTGGACAAAAGTTCAGCCAACATCAACTTCGACATATTTTATTGATGTTAAGAAAACTTCGCCGAGCGGTTTGCCAATTGAGCAAATAATTGTCGAACCTTATCAAAGCAAAGGAACTTATAAAGAAGATTTAGCAGAATTTCCAAGGTTAGTAATTCAGGCTGAAAAAGAACTTAAAGCCTCGCCAAACTATCAAAAACTTGACGAAAGACAAACTACAATTAACAACGACCGAAAAGTTTACGAAATTCGTTGGGTTAGTGCAGGCGAAACCAAATCTAAAGAAATGATTACAATTTGGGGACGAACTTTATTTATGCCTGCACAGCGACGTGGAATAAAGTCAGGTTTGCGAATTACAATGCTCGCTTCGTCGCTCTCAAGCGATGTGAAAAGTATTGATGATGTTGGAGTTAGAGGCAAATTAGCAAAAATACTCGAGACATTTGAACCAGATCCGTTAGATTAATTTTTGTAGTAATGAGCCGCAAAGTCTGAAGTTCAGATTTTGCGGTTTTTTTTACTATAAGGCTGAAACGCGACAGTTAAGAAGCGTGTTAGATTAAATTGAACACGCTTTTTCGCGGTCGCGTTTCTGCCTTTTCCGTTTTGCCATTTATTCAATATGTATTAGATTAATTTTAAAAAATGAACGAAAACGACATCGAAACAATAAAATCTCATTGGTTTAACGGCAAAATTATCGGGACGGTTTTGCTGACCAAGTTTTTAATCATTTCTTTTGCTGCTCAGGCTTTTCAGATAATAAATGACCAACCGCTCAATAGTTTTTACGAAATTTTTGCTAATTGGAATCGCTGGGATGCAGTTAGTTATCTAAATATTGCACAAAATGGTTATGTCGGAAGTGGTGAAGATCGTTTTTTAATCGTGTTTTTCCCTCTTTATCCAGCGTTAGTTGCACTATTTCAAATCGTGTTTCGCGATGCATTAATCAGCGGCTTTGTTGTTTCCGGCATTGCTTCAATTGCTCTCGGATTAGTTTTCAGAGAACTCGTGCGTCTCGATTATTCAGAAAAAGTCGCACAGTTTTCGGTGTTATTTTTATTTATTTTTCCGACAAGTTATTTTCTCCACATTCCCTACACCGAAAGTTTATTTTTAACACTTTGCATAAGTTGCTTTCTCGCTGCACGAAAAAGAAGTTGGATTTTAGTCGGAATTATCGGTTGTTTTGCGTGTTTGACTAGAATAAACGGACTGATTTTGATTCCCGCATTAGCTTTTGAAATTTGGAATGAATATCGCGAAACAAAAAAATTCAATCGAAAATGGTTCGCTTTGTTGCTTATTCCGACAGGTTTCGGAATCTATCTCGCAATAAATTATTATGTTTCCGGAGATCCGACAATGTTTATCGTTCATCAGCGTGAGCATTGGTTTCGCTATTTCAGGTTGCCTTGGGAAGGTTTGTGGGAAGCAATAAGAACTATTATTTACGAAAAACCGAATGCGGCTCAAATGCGTGGATTTCAAGAAATCTTGTTTGTTTCCATTGGTTTAGCGGCAATAATTGCCGGTTGGCGACAGTTTCGAAGTTCATATCGAGTTTGGATGATTGGGAATTGGTTGCTTTTTGTCAGCACATCATTTGTTTTGAGCGTGCCGCGTTATACACTGGTTTTGTTTCCGATATTTATTTTGATGGGTTTTGTTGCATCAAAAAATTGGTGGATTAATGTGTTTCTGACTGTGTGGTCAGTTTTATTTTTGGCACTTTTTACAATTCAGTTTTCGAGAGGTTGGTGGGCATTTTAAATATGAAAAAAACAATTTTAATTACTGGTTCGTCGAGCGGAATTGGTCTCGAAACTGTAAAACTATTTCAAGCAAAAGGCTGGAATATTGCGGCAACAATGCGTTCGCCCGAAAAAGCGTCTGACTTAACGAAGCTCGAAAATGTTGAATGTTTGCGGCTTGATGTCACTGATATTTCTACAATTCAGACCGCAATTAATCAAACAATCGGGAAATTTGGAAAGATTGATGCGATTGTCAACAACGCTGGTTATGGATTAGTCGGAGCTTTTGAGGCTTCATCTGCCGAACAAATTGAGCGGCAATTTCAGACAAATGTTTTTGGTTTGATGAATGTTTGTCGCGAGATTCTTCCAATTTTTCGTGAGCAAAAAGGTGGAATTATCGTTAATGTTGCGTCAGTTGGCGGGCGAATTACTTTTCCGCTTTACAGTCTATATCACGCTACGAAATGGGCAGTTGAAGGATTTTCAGAAAGTTTGCAATATGAAGTTGAGCAGTTCGGAATTCGTGTAAAAATAATTGAGCCTGGACCGATAAAAACTGATTTTTATAATCGTTCGATGGATTTAACAACCAAAGACGGCTTGACGGCTTACGACGATTTCATCAATAAAGCAATGCCAAATATGCTCAAAGCTGGCGAAAACGCCCCAGATGGAACGGTTGTTGCCGATGCAATTTATCAAGCAGTAACTGACGGAAAAACGAAAATGCGTTACCCGGTTAATACTAAAGGAATGCTACTTGCAAGAAGATTTTTGCCAGACAATTTATTTCAAACCGTTGTCAAGAATGCAATTTTTAAATAGAAAGTTGTTTCAATTGAGACTTTGAATGTTGCGGATTAAATCGTAGAATTGAAAGTGAATTATGAATAAAGCAGGAAAAATACTTTCAGTTGATCCGCAATTTGCGATTTCCGGTGGCGAAGTCTTAGTAAATTGCGAAGAATTTCAAAATACCGGAGTTACAGATTACGGTTGTTTTTTTGATGGCAACGAAAGCCGTCTGGTTAGTAGTTCGGCTGAGCGGATTTGGGCGATTGTGCCTGAAGAAGTTGACGATACCGATGTTGAAATTTACCTCGAAAGCGATGGAGAAACGAGCAACACGGCAAATATTGTTGTCGGAAAATTACTAGCAAGCAATATGCACATGGTTGCAAATCCAGCGGTTGACCCGAGCGATGGTTCGTTGATTTTGACACGCTCTGGTTCACGCGGACAACAACTTCCAGCGACGCTTTTTCGTCTTGAAACTAACGGATATTTGGACGAAATTCCCGTGACGATGATGAACCCAACCGGACTTGCTTTTGCTAATAGCGGACAGCTTTTTGTCACAAATCGGGCTGAAGGTTCTGTTTCGCGAATCAGTCGCGATGGAACTGTTATTCCTTTTGGTTTCGAATTAGGAGTTGCAACCGGAATTGCATTTGATAAAAATAGCTATATTTATGTTGGTGATCGCGGCGGAACAATTTGGCGTGGAAAAAACATCGACGATTTTGAGGTTTTTGCATCAATTGAACCTTCAGTTGCGGCTTATCATCTCGCCTTTGGATTAGACAATAAACTTTATGTAACTGCACCAAGTTTGGCTAGTTACGACAATGTTTGGCGGATTGACGAACGCGGCGATGTTGATATTTATTTTCGCGGATTGGGCAGACCGCAAGGTTTAGCTTTTGATAGAAACGGAAATTTGTATGTTGCAGGTTGCTTGCGTGGACGACGCGGAATTGTGAAAATTACGCCGGACAGAGAATCTTCGCTTTTTGTTGCGGGAAACAATATTGTCGGACTTTGTTTCACAAAAAAAGGCGAATTAATTGTTGTGACAAGCAATGAAGTTTATAATTTGCCAGTCGGAATTTACGGAACAATTCTTGATTAACTAAATATTTGACTTGATTAGAGTTAAAATTTCGTTTACTTCATCAAACTTTTTCTTAGCATCAGCAAATGTCTCTTTTGTCGGATTAGTCGCAAAAGATTCGAGCATTACTGTAAATTCTTTCGCCACAATTGTAGCTCTTTTGGCATCTTTTTTAATTCCTTCATTTGACGCTTCAGGATTTGAAACCGCTTTGAGAGATTTTTTTGCTTCGGCAACGCCCCAATGTGTGATTGAAACAAAATCTTTGGTTGGTGCGTCAGAAATCCAACCTTCACGATTTAGACGTGTGCAAACATCCCGATAATTTGCATAAAATCCTAATTTTTTGTGCAATGCGATGAAGTCGATCTGCTTAGTTTCTCTGCCGTTTGTTTCTTTGTAAAGTTCTACTAAAACTTGATGATATGCGTCCATGTTTGTCTCTTAAATAATTAATATCAGTTAACTTTTTTACAATTCAAAAGCTAATTTTGCTACTCCAAGTATTCCTGCATCATCGCCGCAAACTGCTTTTACGATTTTTGCACGTTCTCCAGAAACCCGATATGACCGTGTTTTTATTTGGTCATTTACGTGATTGATAAATAAATTCCAGCCAGCAGATGCACCGCCACCAATCACAATTACCTCAGGATTTAAACAGTTTATCAAACTTGCGAGTGCAACGCCGAGATAAAAACCCATTTGACGAAAAACTTCTAACGCCAGCTCGTCGCCTTTCATTCCAGCTTCAAAAACATCTTCTGAAGAAAGTCTTGTTTTGTTTTGCAAACTTGAGTTTGGATATTGATTTTCGAGTTCGCGAGCGAGCCTCACAATTGCCGTGGCTGATGAATATTTCTCGACGCATCCGCGACCACCACAAGCACATGAAACACCAAACGGTTCAACCGTAATATGTCCAATTTCACCTGCCATTCCGTCAATTCCGCGAAGAATCTTGCTGTCTAAAATAATGCCGCCACCGACACCAGTTCCTAAAGTTACTGCAATTGCTGATGAAAATCCTTTCGCAGCACCAAATGTCTGCTCGCCGATGGCGTAAGCATTGGCATCATTTTCAAGAACAACAGGCAAATTTAATTCACTTAAAATTGCAGCAGACATTCGAAAACCATCAAGACACGGAACGTTTGGTGCCTTGATGATTAATCCGTTTTCATAATTTATACCGCTCGGAACTGCAACTCCAATTGATTTAATTTCACAATTTTTTTCGATTTTTTCGCGACATTCATTGGCAGATTCAACGATTGAATTGACAATATCTTGAGCACTGTCACGTGGCGTTGTTCGTTTTGTGCGGTAGAGAATTTTCCCGTCCCGATCAACAGCCGCCATTCTTAAATTAGTTCCACCCAAATCAGCGGCTAAGACAATTTCTTTCATTAAACTAAAAATCCAATTCGAGTGATTTCAGAAGATAAAATAAAGCGAATAAATTTATAACATTTTTGGTAATATTTGCCTAATAAACTTCAGATTTGTAACAACTTAAGCGACAGTTCTAACCTTTGTTCTGATCGTAAATTTCATGAAGAACCTCAGAGATAGATTGCCTTCTGCCGTCCGTGTTTTTGATCGAGAGGTTTTTTTCAGCAAGCATTTCAGACATTGAAGCCTTAAAAGTCTTGTCCGTTTTGCGTGAATCCTTCATTCTCGCATTTTCGCTACTTGCCTCATAAGATTCTTCATTTACGCTTTGCAAAATCCGATTTTCTTGAGGTTTTCCCTCCATTTGAGATTGGCGTTTTTCTTCCAAAGTCCAAATTTCGCGTCTGCTATTTTCTAAAAGTGTCACAATACGATTTTTTCTCGCTCTTTCAAGTGAACGAATAGCCGCAGTTGTCAACGGTGCTTCAGACGGATTTTGTTCAATTTTCCTCAGTATATTTACATAACGGCGAAGTTCTGGCGAACCACTTGAACGATTTTTTTCGTCAGATTGTTCGTTTTCTGCAATATATGCGAGATGCTCGACTGCTTCCTTATGTCTGCCAATTTTGTTAAATAAAGCACCAAGCGTAAAATAAATTAAAGGCGGTGCATCTGGCATTGATTGCAAAATTCTCTCGCCGCGAATTAAAATATCCTGGATTTCAAATCCAAACCACTTTCGGTCGTCATCTCGCAAAACATCGTTTGCAGCAAGATAAAATTCGAAAATATCTTTTGTTCCGCCAATTGCCGGTTTCTTGAAAAATTTATACAACAAATACGAAAAACCGCCAAAGAAAATCACCATAAAAAACGGCAATTTAGCGGCGATAAGCATCATCGCAATCACAGTAAAAACCAAGACAAAAAAAAGACTTTCGCCTTTTTTTTCTGTAACTTTAAATTTTTGAATTTTAGATTCTTTCACTAACTAAAATGTATCACAACGGTTGCGAAACTCACAAAAGTTCTTTTTAAATGAAATTTACCCAGTTATTCCGCAGGTTTTTCGGTCTTTGGTTTTACAGTTCGTTTTTTGGCAGTAGTTGGTTTCTTTGCTGCGGGTTTTGTCTCGGTTTCGGGTTTATGTTCATCTGGAGTTTTAGCTTTTTTGGCTTCTTCTTCCATTTTCATCCCAACTTCTGCCATCATATCGCGGATTTTTTCGCCGATTGTGTATGGCAAATTTAGAACTGCTGAAAAAGTATCAGACAGAGCAATCGACTCAAGTTGCAATAATTTTGCAGCTTTTTCGGTTAATGGCAGTTCGGCAAAGTCTTTACAAAACTGCTCGAATGCGTCTTTTTCGGCTTCTACTTTTTTATGAGTTGTCATAGCAATAATTTCTCCTGGCTTTTCGATTTTAGCTTGGCAAGCAAGTCTTTCACCATTTTTACGACGAGAATCGCTAAGTTGTTCCATTTCCAATTTAGTTATTTCCGAAAGTAATTCACCACCACTTTTTATTTGGCAAGAACAAGCATCTGAAACGCCTGTCCGTTCGCATTCGATTGAAACGCCTAAACGCTTTGCGGCATCAAATAAATAACTGCCGACGGCAATCATTCCTTGTCTATTTTCCGGTTCAAATTTAATTTCAACTTGATTAATCATATAAATTTTTATTGCTAACTAACTACCAACATTTGTTTTAACGCGAACTCGCGGCTGGCTGCCAGGAGATATAAGTTTTGCTTCGTGTTGCTGACAGGCTTCGCAGATTCCTAAAATCCGCAGGCTGTGATGTGTTGGTTTAAACTTAAATTTTTCAGCCATTTCGTCTTGAAGTGCTTCAATTTCGGCTGAGAAAAATTCAATCACGTTGCCACAATCAGTGCAAATTAAATGATCGTGATGATCGTGATTATGATGATGTTCGTAATAAGTTCTGCCATCACCGAGACGAACTTCGCGAGCTAAACCCGCTTCTGTCAACAACTTAAGAGTCCGATAAACCGTTGTTTGCCCAACATCTTTATCTTCCTTATGCACCAGCCAATATAAATCTTCGCTCGATAAATGATCGTGTGTGCGGAGAAAAATTCCCATAATGAGGTCACGCTGTGCAGTTTTCCGCAAACCAAATTTTTCTATATATTCATAGAAAATTTGGGTTTCTTCAGCAAATTCATTTGATAATTTCTCGTCCATAAGCGTCCCTAGTAACTGCATTTTAGCACTCTGTTCAATTTTTTGCTATTAAAAACGTTTCTATCAGTTCTTTCATTTTTTCTATTTTATTTTGCGAAGCCGTTTCGTTGATATTTAAAGATTGCAAGCCAAGTTGCAAATATATTTGAAGAAATTGTGGTGGCAGATTTTTGCTTATCACATCAATTTGATTGTTCAATATTTCTATATCGCCGCGTGCGAAAGTGCCAGTCAAGGCTTCATTTGGAGTTTGATTTGACAGATTTTCTAACGTGCTTTTAATGAGCGGCAGCAGGATTTGTTTCGCATCCAATTCTGATAAACCGCACTTTGAAAGCATCTCAATTGCGATTGAAAAAAGTGCGACAAAATGCCCACAAGCAGTTACCGCAGAGGCGTGATACAACGTTTTGTGCTTTGTTTCGATTGAAAAACTTTTCCCTTCCAAGGCAGTAACAAGCGTGTTTGCAATGTTTACGGCTTTTTCGCTGCCTTCTACGCAAAAGTATGAATCTTTAAAATGTGTTGCTCCAATAATCGAGTCGCTGATTGAAACGAGTGGATGAAATGAACCGATTTCGCAACCACGAACTTTGAGGCAATTGAGAATTTCTGACGAAAGCGAGCCGCTGGTATGAAAAATGAATTGATTTTTTGAAACGGAGTTTACGAGAAGTTGTGCAACATTAGCGATTTCAGAATCTTGAGTTGTGATAAAAATTATATCGGAATCAAGATTTGTAATTTCGTTTGAAACTTGTGGTTTTGATTGTAATTTTAAAGAAATTCTTTCAGCATTTTCAGAAGTTTTTCCGATTAAAGTTTTTATTTTAAAACCTTTATCGTCGAACGCTAGTGCCAAAGCTCCACCCATTTTTCCAACACCAATAATCGAAACGCTATACATATTTTTAGAATAAAGCGAGTTTAATTAAAAGTGAAAAGTGAAAAGTGAAAAATTAAACCTTGAACCTTGAACCTTAAACCCTTAAACCTTCAATAAAACTGGGTCGCTTGGTAATGTGTTTAACCACTGATTATATGTGCCGCGGAGGTCTTCGCGAGAAATAATTTGATCTATTCGTGGCGGTTTTACCTCTAATAAAGTTGAAAAAGGAATCGCTTTGAGGGCTTTTTCTAAAACCCGCAAATCGGTGTTATTGAGCATTGGAATTTCAACGTTTTGCGAGAAAATGTTTGATAATTTTTCTGCACTTTGGGCAAATTCACTGTTTTGTTCAGTTTTTGCCACTTCGTTAAGATTTGGAATTAACGCAGCATCTAAGCTCTTTAAAATTGTGCGATAAGTTTTGCGGCTATGAACCATAATTTCAGTCAATGTTTCAGCCAAATTCTCCCAAGTTTCAGAATCATTTAATTTAAAACCGCAAGCACAAAAAGGTTTTTTCTTGAGCATATCGCGAACATCGTAGCCACAGCTCAGATTTTTAATTTGTAAACAGATTTTTTGGGCATCTCTCCAGTTTTGTTCATGAAAAATTGTGAGTTTTGCGAGATTAGAAAATTCCCACCATTCGTCGCTTTGAAAAATTTGGTCAATAGTTTCCTTGAGGTTGTGTGAACGCATTACAACATCGTGTTTACGCAAATATTGTTCCGCATAAAGATCACGAAATTCGTTCCAATTGTTTTCTAAATCATCATGGAAATTGAATTTATAGTTTTGGATTACGTCAAGAAGTTTTGCTCTTAAATCTTCAATTTTTTCATCTTGAGTTATTTCTGTCAGTGCTAAATAGTTCCAAACTTCGTCATATTTACTCGCCCCAAGAATAAAATCTTCAAGCTCAACAAGGTCTTTTGTGACATTGAAAAAGTCATTTTGTGAATGTCCAAAGACATCTGCAACACGTTGCAAAGTTGCTTCAAGTGAGTTTCCTTTTGAGAAAAGTGCGTCAATTGTGTCTTCCATTACGCGAAAAGTTGAATCAACCCGTGCAGATAATTTCCAAACTTTGGCGTTCAAAATATTGTCAGGCAACGCTTCAAATCTTTCTAAAACGCGAGTTTCTTTCCAGCTTTTGAGCCATTCGCTGAGCCCGGAAATTATTATTTCAGAATCAACATCAATTGAAGTTAAAGAGTCGTTTCCGGTGAGAAGTTTCGCCCAATTTGTGAGCTCAACCGTATCTTTTTTGACGACAACAGGTTTTGCAATGCCGACAATATCGTCCCAAATAATTTTTAAATCAAGTGAGCGTTTATCAATTCTATTGCCATTTGAAGTGACAAATTCGAGTTCGCGATTTGCCGCAAATGCAGCTAACACAAGATGTTGAGCTTCACGAACCAAACCGAGCGGAGATTTTTTCAGGGCGTGATAAATCTTTCGCATCGGAACCGTATTTCCTGATTCTAGCAAAGAAATTACTTCTTTTGACCACGGCAATTGAGCGATTATTTCGTTTTCTTCGAGAACATAATTTCCGTTTTGAACTGTAACTAAACCAAGTGGCAAGGCGAAATTTTGGGCTAGGTGATTCAGTTCTTCTGAATATAATTTTTTCTCACTAAAAAGTTCGTTGACCAAAACCGAAACGGTGTTCATTCCGATGGTTTGTTCAAAATTTGGATGACTTGGGTACCGAGAATCAAAAAGCGGCGAAAGCATCATCGAAAACATTTCGCTGAGAGATTCAAATTCGTGATTGTCGCGACGAAATCCGCGTTTATTGCCGTCAACAATCAAAAATCCATCTTCGAGGAAAATTCTTTTCCAAATTTTCTTGACGAGAGCTGCGTGTGCGTGTCCAGCGGCACGAATTTTATCGCCGTAAGTTTCAATCAAGCTCGTATCGTTTTGCAAAACTGCGTAACGTTTAATTGTATCTTGCTCGTCTTGTGTGAGTTCTGCAGGCGACCAAACGACAGTCGGAATAACTTCATTTGCGATTAATTCTTCGGAAATATCAGAATTTGGCTCTTTTATAATTACTTCCCAATCCCAATGTTCACCGATGCTATCAATGTTTCCGAGTGATAAACTTAAATCTTGAGGCAGTTTTCCCCACGCCCAAGCAAGTCTGCCGCGACGCATTCCGCCACGCCAAACAAGTGAACAATCTGAGGTGTCAAAGCCGGTTTGCTCGGCTTCATCGTTAAAAGTCCAATCATTAAAAACAAGTCGAGCAGTTCTTCGTAAAATCTTTTGAATCGTTGAATTATCAAGAGTTTTGGCGATTTCAGCCAGAGAATCGTTGAGCGTATCTTTGCTACTGACTCGCAAACTGTATCTGTTTTCTTTACCAGTTTCTGCTTGAAGACGAACATCTTCCGGAAAATTTATAGAAAATTCGCTCAGTATTTTTTCAATCGAATCGACAGCTTTTTGCGGCTCATTTTCGTCGTAAATAAGCATAGCGGCACTTATTTCACTGGCGGTTGTGCCGTCGCTGTCCAAAGATAAAATCATCAACGCTTTGAGAATCATCTTCGCTTGTAAGCGTTGAAGAATTGGAATTTGGCTGATGACGTTTGAATTTATTTTATCAAAAGTTTCGAAAGCGTCTTTTAAAATTTCAGCTTTTCGCAAGCCTGATTCAACTTTATCAAAAACTTCATCGAGCGTAATTAAGGAATTTGCCGGTCGTCCGATATTTTTGCTAACAGTTTCTGATGCAAAGCCGAGTAAGACGAAATCTGAGGCGTAAAGTCTGATAAAAGGTGCAATTTCGAGGACAATCGGGTGTAATGGATAAAGAGAAGAAAATCTTTGTTCGCTCCAGCGAAATGACGGAATTGATTCACGCAAACCGGAATAAATTTCGTGCAAAACAGCTTGCCTTTGGCGTTGTTTTGGAAACAAAAAAGCATCAACAATACGATATAAATGTTCTTGGTCGAGGTAATCAATTGAATAAGAACGCGAGATTGCGGCATTTACGCCGTCGGCTCCGGCAATGTCATCATCGAGAGCAATGGCGATAAAAATGTTGAGAGTTTTGGCAATATCGGCAAGTTCGCCGAGCAATGTTCCATCGTCTCGCGTAACTCTCGATTCTCTCTCTTCGGCGGTATCAATTAAAATAACAAACGGCAAATCGTTGGCAAATTGAGCGGCGACGGTTAAAAGTTCGAGCGGTGAATCAGGAAGATTTTGAGCCGGAACTTCGAGTTCTTTAGCAACGGCGTTTTTTAATTCTAATAAAAGAGTTTCGGCGGTTCCACGCAGGACAAAAGCGACCGGATGTTTACGTCTTTTGAGTCTTTGGGCGGAAGATGAAACGTGTTGATCGGCAATTCGCGAACGTAAATCAGGCTGCGAAACAATTGCATTCAAAGCAGCCAAAAAATGACTTTTCCCGACACCGCGATAACCCGCAAGTGCTTTTGCTGTGCCATTTGCAGTTTGCACATCAGAAACATTATCTAGCCATTTTGCCATCAGTTCAGAAGTCGCAGATGTAAAATGATATGCTTGAAGCGTTTCGTTTGGGCTTGAAAGATAATCGCGAAGACTGTGATATGGTCGAACGTCAACTAGATCTTTTATTTTTTCTTGAATTCGTCGCATTAAATATAGAATCTGGGGTTTGAAAAATCTTAAGATTTTGAGATGTGGCAGGAATAAACAGAAAGTTAAAAAACTTCTCTATAAATACATTACCAAATATTATTGTTTGATAAAATAGTTTTTTTAGAAAAAAGTAGAAATATTTAAAATAATTTTGTATTTTAGTTCTATCAGTAAACTTTTACAGATTTAAGAGCATCTTAAATTGTTAAGAAATCTTTGTAAATAAATGAGTGTTTGAGAGAAAATTAGGAGTATGAAAATGGTTATAAATGCTTTTCGAAAAATCGGTGCTTCAATTTCGTTGTCAGCAATTTTGTTGACGAGTGTTGTTTTGCCTTCAAATCTGTTTGCCCAAATTGATTCCAAAGAAGTTGCAAAAAAAGAGAAGAAAGAAAAAAAAGAGAAAATTAGCAAAACAGTCGAACCAGCCCCAACACCTTCTAGCAACGGTAAAGTCTTATCTCCAAATGAAGATCCAGCTTTAATCGGCAAACGAAACATTAATAAAGGCTCTGATAGTTTTTTCGGTTGGCTTGGTGGTTCGCGTGATAAAGAAGCTGCAATTGGACGGCAAATTTCTGCTGAGGTTGAGCAACAAGTAAAGCTCAATGAAGATCCGATTATTACCGAATATATCAACCGAGTCGGTCAAAACTTAGTTTTGCACTCAGACGCGAAAGTGCCATTTACAATTAAAGTTATCAACAGCGACGAAATTAACGCATTTGCACTTCCAGGGGGTTATTTTTATGTCAACACAGGTTTGATATTAGCCGCTGATAATGAATCTGAACTCGCTGGCGTGATGTCGCACGAAATTGCACACGTTTGTGCGAGGCACGCAATGGAAAATTCGGGGAAAGGGCAATTAATAAACATCGGATTACTCGGAGCAATAATTTTTTCTGGTGGAATTGCCGGTGGAATTGCACAAAATGCCGGTGGAATTATCCAAGCGATTGCAGGTTCGAAATTTAGTCGCGGTGCTGAACAAGAAGCCGACAGACTCGGCGTTCAATATATGTATGCCGCAGGTTATGACCCAACCGGAATGGCGACAATGTTTGAAAAACTCGCTGCTCAAAATAAGAAAAAACCAGGAAAATTAACAAAATTGTTTTCTTCGCATCCGCAATCAATTGAACGTAGAGATTCGAGCATTGCACTTGCCGCAAGGTTTCCAGAAAAAGAAGAATACGTTATTAGTTCATCAGAATTCCAAAAAGTTAAGGCTCGCCTTCTTCGTTTAACAAACGCTAGAACTGCAACGCAATCTGATATTGACGACACTGATTCGGGTAAACCAACGCTCAAACGTCGCCAAGCAGAACCTGATGGAACAACAACTGATTCAACTTCAACGCCGGATTCAGACAAAGATCGTCCTCAATTGAAACGAAAAGACGAAGAACCGATGCCTTCGCCAACGCCTAAAATCTAAATTGAAAGGCATTTTTTAATGAACACGAATTTGATAATATCTGATTCGTGTTCTTTTTAAATTGATATGAAAAATTATATAAAATTATCGTTAATTATTTCCTTTGCAATCGCTTGGGTTTTTGGTATTTCACTTTTTCCGAGTTTTGTTAGTAGTGAAAATAAAACTATGGCGACAAAACGAATTTATCAGCAAAATTGTGCGAGATGTCACGGAGCTGATGGAAAAGGCAACAATGAACTTGGGAGATCGCTTGAAACTCCAGATTTGACGCAATCACGCCCAAGTGTTTCAAAAACTGCATCAATCGTAAAATATGGCGAAGGACAAATGCCAGCTTTTAAAAATAAACTATCGGCAAAACAAATTGCTTCAGTCTCTAATTATGTCAGAACTCTGAAATAGTTGTTTGACTTGCTTTACGCAGGTGTTTCATATAAACTCATCGTTTGCTACGAAACGTTTGAGAACGTCGAGACGATTCAAGTGGGTTCATGCCCACTTTTTATTTTGGACTTTAGCCAATGAATAAGGCTCAATTAACAGAAAAAATTCGGATTATTGCCGAAGGAATTGCAAGCGAACATCGTTTCGAATTGGCTTCTGTCAAACTATCAGGTTCGGTAAAATCGCCGTTGGTGCAAATTTTTATTGATACTGAAAATGGTGTAACGCACGAAAATTGCAAAACTTTTAGTCATCAAATAGGTGACATTTTAGATAATGAAGATTTCATTTCTGATGAATACATTTTAGAGGTTTCATCGCCAGGGCTTGAGAGAGAATTAAATAAACTTACAGATTTTCAAAGATTTATTGGAAATTTATCAAAAGTAAGGCTCTTGAATCCGATAAATGGGCAACGAACTTTTCATGGAAAAATAATTTCGGTTGAAACTGAAGATATTTCGTTTGACGATAAAGTAAGCGGATTAATCAAATTTAGTTTTAATCAAGTTTCAAAGGCGAACTTAGAAATTGATATTGAAGAAGAATTAAAACTCGGGAAAAACAACAAATAGTTATGGCATCATCAATTGGACAAAGTATCGACGCATTATGCACCGAACACAGTTTGGATCGCGAAATGATTATTGAAGCGATGACGGACGCAGTAAAAGCAGCCGCACGCAAACAATTCAAATCGCTCGATAAAGGCGGCGATAACATTCAAGTTGATTGGAATGAAGAAGAAGGAATGGTCGAAATTTCCGCACTCAAAGAAGTTGTGGAAGAAGTCCAAAATCCTTCAAGCGAGCTTTCTCTTGTTGAAGCAATCGAGCTTGCTGGTGAAGATATTGAAATTGGCGACGAACTTTTAATTCCGTTACCGACTGAAGAATTAGGCAGAATTGCCGCCCAAACTGCGAAACAAATTTTGGTTCAAAAGGTTCGCGAAGCAATCCGCGAAAAAGTTTACGAAGAATATATCGACCGCAAAGGCGATTTGATGAGCGGAACAATTAAACGTTTCGAACGCGGCGATATGATTGTTGATTTAGGCGGAACTTTAGAAGCAATACTGCCGCGAAAAGAACAAGTTAGAAGCGAAAATTGGAACCAAGGCGAAAGAATCAGATTTGTCGTTGAAGATGTCACGAGAGACCCAAAAGGTCAGCAAATTATTGCATCGCGAACTTCTTCAGAATTAATCAGAAGATTGTTTGAAACAGAAGTTCCTGAAATTTACGATAATATTGTGATGATTAAATCAGCCGTTCGTGAACCTGGCGAACGTGCAAAAATCGCAGTTGCTTCGAACGAAAAAGACGTTGATCCAGTTGGTGCTTGCGTTGGAATGAAAGGTTCGCGGGTGCAATCAATCATCAAAGAACTTCGCGGTGAAAAAATTGATATTATTGAATGGTCGCAAGAGCCATCAGTTTTTGCGGCAAACGCACTTTCACCGGCAAAAGTTAGCCAAGTTAGAATCGTTAATATTGACCGACGGAAGATGGAAGTTGTTGTTGGTGAAGACCAACTTTCTCTGGCGATTGGGAAAAAAGGACAGAATGTTCGCCTCGCAACACGTTTGGTTGGTTGGGACATTGACATCAAAAACGAAACGATTCTGAAGAAAGAAATTGCTCAACAAATGGGCAAAATGATGGCAGAAGGCGAAGTTGTTCCGATTACTGCAATCGCGGGCGTAACATCCGCCCAAGCTGACGACTTGAAAGCTAAAGGAATTACTGATGTTGAAGCCTTGGCGGCATCAACACTTGATGAATTAGTGGACACGCTCGATGTTAGTATGGATGAAGCGGAAACTATTTTAACTTCTGCAAAAGCCATTGTAGCTGCAAAAAATTCTGAAGTTGAAGTTGAAGTTAAAGAAAAAGAAATTGTCGAAGAGGTTTCGCAAGAGATTGCGGAAGAAGTTTTGGAAGAAACTGTCGAAGTAGTTGAGAAAGCGAAACCTGTGAGAAAGTCGAAAAAAGCCACTGAGGTTGTGCCAGAAGAATCGAAAGAATCTGAGGAATTAGAAACAACCGAAGTATCGGAAGATAAATAAAATGGCAATAGTTGAAAGCAAAATCAAATTGCTCGCTATTGGCGATGAAGTGCAAGATAAAAATTATGTCTGTTGGCAACAAAGTTCGAGTTTACGATTTAGCAAAGGAGCTAAAACAAGACACAAAAC
>JANNVK010000155.1:0-15376 GCA_031414415.1 Acidobacteriota bacterium | reverse complement strand
TTCAACTACTTGCTCAAATTCGATAACTTGTGTTTGTTTTTGTGTTTGTGTTTTCATCCCTCTTTTTTAACACAAATCTCTCCCTCTGCACCAAATTTTCATCCCCTTTTGTGTTTGCCTAAATCATGAAGGTTTCATAATGTTGAGCAAAAATTAAAAATTTAATCATTTAGAATCGATGTCAAAAGATTTGGTGTCCAGCTTTTGATTAATGAGAAAATTAGAAAACTGAAAAGTCCACTCATATTCACTCGTCGATTTCCCATCAAGCACAAGATGAATAACATATTTATGTGGAAGATTTAAACCATTTTCTTGGCTAAAAGAAGAAAAATCTTCGGTCAAAATTTGTCTAGCTTCAACCTGTCTTGATGATTGATCGGGTGTTAAGCCTTGAGCAGCAGAAAATGTCTTAAAGTATTCGGTGCGTATATGTTGAAAAGTTTGTGCGTCAAAATAAATCTTGATAGACGAATCAGATCCGCGTTTCGGCGAATATTCAAGAACATAAGTGTCTCTTCCATCAATTTTCTTTCTTCCAGCAGCATTGATTTTGGCTTTTCTTTCTAACAAATCAAATAAAGCCCAAGATGTAGATAGCGTGCCACCAAATAATCCTTCGCTAAAAATTTGTTTGTTGCTGAGCATATAATTTCCAAATGAAGAGCGAAGTCCGGGAGAAATAAATCCGATATTTACATTGTTTCCATCATAACTGGCTCTTTCTGTTTGATAATTTGAAGAATTAAAGTTTGCACCAAAAAAGAGTTTATTGGCTTCGGAAGCGATCACAACATTCCCAACTGTTTTTGAACTGCCGCCACGCAAAATTATAAATTCAGACGTGCCTACAATCATTTGATTCTTAATTTCGGCACGTTTTTCTTTAGTTCCAATTGATTCAAGGTGTTTAGCAATTATTTCCTCAGCTTTAAGTTTTTCCGGTTTCTGTGCAAAAGCAGAACTAAATAATGTTGTGATTAAAAGACCTAAAAATAAATTTTTCATAAGTTTTCCAATATATTTGATACTGACTTTTTCAGAATAAAAACCAAATCTTCGTCCATATACTGATACACATCGGCAATATCAAGCACAATAATTTTTTCGCTAAAAGTTGCTTGAGGAAAGTTTTTCTCAATAATTTGCTGATGTTTTTTTCCATCACAAATACAAAATCTGCCCAAATTAATAAATTTACAGTTAGTTTAATTCTTGCATTTTGGCTAGTTCCAGCAGATTTGACATTGTGTTTTTGTGAATTCTTGAAAATAGTTTCTGCCGTTCGGCTTCGCCATTTATTTCTACTACAAACAAATAAAATATTCATCAAATTGTGGCGACTTCACATTTAAAAGATGCATCTTCATCGACAAAAGTTGCCGAAACATCACAAGATAAAATATCGGATTCGCCGACACCTTCAATTTTTCCATCGCCAAAGTCATCGCCAGCTTTCAAAGTATTGAAGTAAATTTCGATATTGTCAAGAATTTCCTGAGCCGAATGTGAATGATAAAGAGTTTGACGAAATTGTGCACCGCCGACTAATCCTTTCGTGAATTGTCCGGCGAGTTGTTTCATCTTTCCAAGTGCAACAATCTCGGGCATTTCCTCGCTGACATATCCGAAAAACTCGAGCAGAACTGCTTGTTTTTCTTTCAAATTTGGCTGAAAAGGTTCGCGACCTTCGGCAACGTCTTGAATTTGACGAAAAATCCAAGGGTTTTGCATTGCACCGCGACCGATTAAAACCCCGTCGCAACCAACTTCTTTGAAACGCTTTAATGCAATTTCGACCGAAACAACATCGCCATTTCCCGAAACCGGCACGCTGACGGCTTCTTTTACAGCCTTAATCACATCCCAATTTGCTAATCCTTTGTAACCTTGTTCTTTAGTGCGTCCGTGAACTTGAATGTGTTCAACGCCGCATTGTTCAGCCATTTTTGCAACTTCAACCGCGTTAATATCAGAGTCGCTAAACCCAATTCGCATCTTCAATGTCAACGGAATTGAAATCGATTTTTTTATTTCTTTGAGAATTGTTTCCATCCGCGGCAAATCTCTCAGAAGTCCGCTTCCGCCGCCGTGTTTTACTACTTTTGGTGCTGGACAACCGCAATTAATGTCTAAAATATCAGCTCCAATATCTTCTGCCATTTTTGCACCAAGTGCCATTCTTTCAGGCTGACCGCCAAAAATTTGAACAGCAAAAGGTCTTTCAGCTTCATCGAAATACATCTGTTTTTTAGATTTCGGATTATGTCGCGTTAAGCCTTCAACCGAAATAAATTCGGACACAGAAAGCCCAACACCGCCACGATTTTTTATCAAACGGCGGAAAGTATAATCCGTCACGCCAGCCATTGGCGATAAAATTAACGGTGGATTTATTTCGATGTTGCGGATTTTAAACGGTTTCATTTTCTAAGGTTTTACTAACATTAAACCATCAATAAAAACAAAATCTTTCGTGTTGAAGGTTGCTAACGTTAAATTATTTTCCAAACAAGTTGCAGCAATTATTGCATCTGGGAACATCAAACCATGACTTTTTGAATGTTCACGGACTAATTCAATAGCTTTCAAAGAAACCATTTTATCAAAATGAAAAAGTTCAAATCTTGTTAAGTATTTTTCAATTTTCTGAATTTCAAGTTTGTTCTTGGCACCTTGAATTAATTCTAGGTAAATGACTGTGTTGATTGCTGTTTCAGAGTTTTCTACAAATTTTTTTAACTGAGCATTGCCTTTTAAAATTGTAATAAAAATATTTGTGTCGGCGAGATATTTAGTCATTGTTTTCAACTTTATCGTTGCGATCCCAGCAGTTTCTTAATTCATTTGAAATTTCTTGAACAGATTGTTTTCGGTCTGACCACATTCCTAAAACCTCGTCATCTTGAATATTATTTTCTTCTTTCACTAAAATTTCAATTTTAGAAAGAATTGTTTTCGCCGAATCAGTAGAAATAATTCGGTAATTTCGGTTAACGCTTTGTGGAATTTCAATCGTAATTTGTCCCATAATTTAGAATAATAACATATATAAAACAATGAATCAGAAGAGAATTTGACGATGAGCTTTTTGAATTTCATAAAAATTCAAGTAAAAATCGCAAATTGCCAATAATTCTTCTCAGCAATTTGCGATCCTAATTTTTCTAAAAATGATTATTTCTTAGCTTTCTTGAGTTCAACTCCTGCTGCCACAAACGAAACTTCTGTTACTGTTCCATCGGCATTTTTGTTATCAAATTTTCCGCCATCTTCAATTAGATGCTCGACTTCTTCTTTGCTCAATGTTTTTACTGTAAAAACGCCTTCAGCTTTGGCGTTTAAACCTGCGGCATTTAATGGAATGTAAAATCCATGATCTTTCATTTTTACTCTGATTGATTTTCCGGTTGCAGTTGGTGCAAGCTCCATCCAGCAACCTTCCATTTTGCAACTTCTAACAATAACACCTTCGACCAAAACATTTTTTCCTGAGTATTTTGCTGGTGATTTCAAAATTTTAGCCAACGAAACTTTCTTAGCTGAACTGGATATTGTTCCGCGTTTCAAAGGGTAAACTGTTTTTTCATCAATGTTTGCTTGTTCGGCTTTTGCTTTTGCATCATCTGGATCAACCTTTTTTTCTTCCATTTGCATTGGCTTCTTTTTGCCAGGCATTTCGTCGATTCCGCGAGTTGGCGTTTGTGCAAATGTTGTTATTGAAAGAGCAAGTCCTAAAATAATTACGAATAGATTTAGTTTCATATTTGTCTCCTAAAAGAAATTTAGATGCATTATAGCATTCAACGGTTTGTTATTTCAAAAATTCGAAATTAAAAGCTAAATTTAACTTCGTTTATATTTTTCGACCACGTAAATATTTGAAATTGAAATGTCCGTAACTTGTTTGTTTCTGATCTTCATGCCAACCAATGGATTATCTCCCAAAACTTTGACTTTGTTTTTGTCGAGGTTGTATTGATTACACATTTGGTCTTTTTCACTGCTGCAATATCCTGCACCGCTACCGATATAGATAAATGGATATTCTTTTCCGGCTGAATCTATCGCCACTACATCCAAATCTACTTTTGGTAAGGTTTCCATTAGATTTAGCCATGGCTCTGAAAATTCTTTTCTAAATTTTGCATCAATCACTTCTGTTTTCGCTTTCAAATCCTTACTTTCCTCTTCAGTATATTTCTTATCCGGATCAAATTTTAATTCAGGTGGTAGCTCAAATTTGTTGGTTGGGTCTTGAGAATATATTTCCATCGAACAAAGTCTATACTCTCTTTGTCTGTCATAACAAATAGTATTTCCTTTGATATTTATGCCAATGGAGATTATTTCATCAGTAGTTAATTTGTGTGGCTCAAAATTGAAACTGATAAAACTATCGCTAATATCTTTTCCTGCAGTTAGATGAATTGGATATTTTGAATTTGGCAAAATATCACACGCAGTTAGATTTGTAATAAAAACTAAACTTAATAACAGACGATTTAAGTTTCTCAACAATTTATATTTATTCATATTTTATAAATTCAATCCCGTTTATATTTTTCAACCACGTAAATATTTGAAATTGAAATATCTGCAACTTGTTTGTTTCTGATCTTCATTCCAACCAACGGATTATCTCCCAAAACTTTGACCTTGCTTTTGTCGAGATTATATTGATTACACATTTGGTCTTTTTCACTGCTGCAATATCCTGCACCGCTACCGATATAGATAAATGGATATTCTATTCCGGCTGAATCTATCGCCACTATTTCCAAATCTACTTTTGGTAAAGTGTCCATTAGATCGTCCCAAGGCTCCCCATATTCTTTCATGAATTTGGCAGAATACGCATCATTTTTAGCTTTCAACTCTTTACTTTCTTCTTCGGTGTATTTTTTATCCGGATCAAATCTTAATTCAGATGGTAATTCAGTCTTACGAAAAGGGTTTTGAGTATAAATTTCCATCGAACAAAGTCGATATTCTCTTTGTCGGTCATAACAAATCGTGTTTCCTTTGATATTTATGCCAATGGAGATTGTTTCATCAGTTGTTAATTTGTGTGGCTCAAAGTTGAAAGCAACAAAACTATCACTAATATTTTTTCCGATGGTTAGATGAATCGGATATTTTGAACTTGGTAAAATATTACAAGCTGATAGATTTGTTATAAAAACTAAACACAACACTAGGCGATTTATATTGATTAGCAATTTATAATTATTCATATTTTTCCTCATGGTTTATAGCGTAAATAACCAACTTCAAGAAGCGTTCCTTTGAAATAATCTTCGGCAATAAGTTTTGGCGGAACGTGTTCAGGCGGAAGCGATGTAATTGGAATTCCGGCAACGTCATACCACATAATAACTGCTTCTGAACAAAAAACTCGTGATTTTTGTCCATCAAATGCTTTTTTTCCAGCATAAACTGAAGGACTGACAAAAATTATGCTTTCTGGTGTGATGTTAGCTAATCGCCGTGCTGTTTCGCGTGCATCGTTAAATGCCTTGATTCCGCCAGCAATTCCGCCAGGTACAATAGGAAATGTTGCGGCATTAATTATTTGTCCGCTGGTCGTTGACATTCCGCCGCTTGGCAATCCTATCCAATTATACTTCATCGGATATTTGCCGGATGGCGGTATCCCATAACTCACATTATCTGCGGCAGCTTCAACTACTCTTCTGGCTGAAACTGGACTGATTTGGTAATGCCTTTTAACAAGCATTACATTTACATTCTCGCTTGGAGCAAGAAATTCAGTTTTTGCTCTTCTTGTTGGTCCGTTGTTGAGCGATTCAATTACATATTCTCCGCCTTCATATAAGGCTGTGTGACTATAATGTCCCCAAGTAGCGAGTTTTATAAATTTTGAAGCCGCACCAGTTCCGCCGACTGAAATAATATCGGCTGGTTGCATATCGTTCCAATCAATCATCTTAATCGGCTTCCATTTTGTGACATTTACTGTTTTTGTCGCTTCATTAAACTGAACTTCAATTCCAAAGTTCTCTAACATTTTCACAAAACTTTCCGATACGTTTAATTCTATTGTCCAATTTCTTACATTCGGAATCGCCATTTGCCGTTTAAAATAGGCTTGTTGCCGATAATTTTCAGCAGTTACATTAGTGATGCTGTCATTGTTAATATCAATTTTCTCCTCATTATATTGATTGACAAATATTGCCCAGTTTCTCAATGTTTCATCATCTCTTAAAACCAAACATTTCTAAATATTTACTTGCTGATTCCCAACATATATCGGCAGTATCATTAAATTTAATTTCAACTGTGTATAAAATTGACTCGTCATTTGAGCTATTTGCTAAAAAGCCACGAGAATTTGAGAATGAAAAGCCCAGTCCTTTTTGTTCTGCCATAAATGTTAAATTTCTCCTTTTCAAACCAACTAAGATAGTCTAATTTTTTCATCCTTTGAACTATTTTTAAGTAAATTCAGTTTCTTGTTTTACAGAGATATGCATTGTTAAAAACTAACATACAATCATTTTTCTAAAAATTTTTTTTCAAGAAAAGATTTTATAGTTTGACGATGACTGACACTTTATTTTGCGGAGCTTTTCTAGTGTATGAATGATTAATTTTAGGCACTATGTATTTTTGTTTCCTTAGGATTGAATAACAAGAAGCATTTTTTTTCAGATTAATTTCGCTTGCAATATTTGTTTAAGTCAAACAAAATAATAAAAAGGAAACCTGTTGTGAAATATGAGTGAACAAACTGCCAAATCACGCGTGAAATGTCGCGAAATAATGTCGAAAAACATCTTAGCTGCAAAAATTGATATGTCGTTGCATGAAACTGCTAACTTGATGAAAAATAACGACATTGGTTGTTTACCTGTGGTTGAAAATGCGACAAATAAACTGCTCGGAATTATCACCGATCGCGATATTGTCGTGCGAGCAATCGCTGATGCGAGAGATATTTCATCAACAAAAGTTTCTGACGTTATGACAAGCGAAGTTTTCACCTCAAAACCTGACGATTTTGCGTTCGAGGCAATTCGGATAATGGGCGACAAACAGGTAAGACGTATTCCGATTGTTGACGATGCTGGGATTTTGCAAGGAATTGTCTCGATGGCAGACGTTGCTCTCGAGATGGAAGATGAACGCGAAATTGCCGAAACTTTGGAAGAAATTTCGAGCGGAAAATCTTTTTGGAAAAAATAGTTTTTGGATTATTAACCTGACAGCAACAAATTGATAACATTCTGTTGTTAGAGATGCGAAAATAAGTTGCCACAATTGGTATAAAATGTCGCATCGCGACAAACTGAATTTAGCCGTGGTTTTCAACCCACGGTCAAGTTTGATAAAGATTCCCGTCACGTATGTGACGACTGGAACGTATGTGACGACTGGAACGTATCTAAAACAATCATATTCAACAGTTTACTCAATTGTCGCGAAGCGACAAGCATTCATCTCCGAACTTTCTGTGGGTTAAAACCCACGGCTAAACTCTCTACATCGCTACGCGACTAAAAAATCTCTTTTCGCGTGTTTCAAATCGTCTGAATATTTTGTTATTTTTTATTGGGTTAATAAATCGAAGATTCCTCAGTCTTTATTTGTTCCCTTCCGACCAAAAGCAGATACGAAAACATTGCGATTCCGGTTAAAATTCCGGTTGAAAATTTTATCGAAGCTGGAAGACCTGAAGGCGATAAAAATCCTTCGATTATTCCCGCAATCACAAGCAAACAAGCACATCCAAAGACTAATTTTACTGCTTCAATTCCAGCTTTTTTCAAAGCATTTCCGCGACTCAAATTTCCTGGGTTAATCAACGAATATCCGATTAACATTCCGGCTCCGCCAGCGATAAAAATACACGAAAGTTCAATAACACCGTGACCAACCATAAAAGTCACTAAATCGTTGCCAAAAACTCCATCAATTTTGTAGCAAACACCTAAAACTGCACCGATTTGCAAACCGTTGAAAGCCAAAATGTAAAGAGTTCCAAGACCGAAAAAAGCACCATAGGCAAACGCCATAAACGTTACCATAATGTTATTCGTCAATATTTCACTCGAACCAACTTGATTTGCTTCATTCAGAGAAAGCCACCAGCGATCGCCGTTTTGAACTTGATAACGTAATGTTTCTAAACCCAAACTATCGGCAAAATTTAAATCGTTATAAGCCAAAACGAATGATCCAACACCAAAAATCATAAAAACAGCAAAGGCAATCGCGGTAAATTTCCAAGTATTACGAAACGCTTGCGGAAAATCTTTGGCGAAAAAATTCCAAATAACATTTACGCCATTTCCCTCAGCTCGGTAGATTTTTCCGTGAGCACGAATGACGAGGCTGTTGAGATAACTGATGACTTTCGGATCACGAGTTTCCTCACGTGCAATTGCGAGATCGGATGCGGCACGACGATAAAGTTGACCAAATTCGCGAACTTCTTCACGCGGAAGTCGCTTAATTGACGAAAATTCGAGCTGCGAGAGAAGTTCTTCGAGGCGTTTCCAATTATTTTTTCTGTCGTCGATGAATCGATTCATATTTTATTGGATTTTAGGATGTTCGCAGATAATTTGCAAAAAGAATTTACGTCTCAAGAAATATTTTCGAGTTTTGTTGGCTGAGTAAATACAAAAATCAAAATTGTTTTTAGTAACCGTAGTGTCTTCTGCGGCAATAATTATGTTGAAAAACTGTCGGAAATAACTAAATTTGCTTATAATTGAGTTATGAAATATCTCTTGATTGTAATTTTCATAATTCCGATAACAATTTTCTCGCAAAGCACGAGTGATGTTCAGTTTTGGAATGAAACGGTAATTTCGATTCCGATTATTAAATCGAAAGACAAAAACGGTAAGGAATTTGATCGGCTTTCGGGTCAAATAATCGGTAACTTAAGAATCGGAAAAAATTCTATTCAGTCAGGCGATGCAAGAATCGGTGCAGGTTTTGATTATCGTGTAAACGAATTCGTCAGCCTCCAACCGAGTTATATTTATCGTTCGGAAAAATCACGTGGCAGCCGCAGATTATATGAAAGTCGTTTTCGATTTGCGTTGAATTTACAAAAAGATTTCGCGAAAATTCGACTCAGAAATCGAAATATGATTGATTATCGGCAACGAAAATCTCGAATTACGGATCCGACATTTTATCGCAATCGCGTTCAAGTTATTTTTCCACAAAAAAAGTTTGATCCTTATGTAATGAATGAATTTTATTACGAACTCGGTTCAAAAAAAATTACCAGAAACCGTTTGTTTTTCGGTTTCAATAAGAAAATCAGCAATAATCTGACAACCGACATATTTTACGTTTGGCAAAAAAATCGAACCGGAACGATAAAAACCGTTCATGGTTTTGGTATAAATCTTCGCATTCGAATCGGATAATTCCACGTCTAAACTAAAAGCGATTTGCGAAAGCGTTTTTTTTTACTTAGGATATTACGTTATGTTCAAACGCTGGATGCACAAACGAGAACGCCACCACGCTTTTCTCACCGATAATCGATTCGTCAGAGATTTTCAATGGGGAACTGAATTCTTTGGTGGAAGTGATGAAAATCCGCACGAATTTTTTTCACATTTCAGTAAAAATATCCTAAAAAACAGCAACGATTTTTTCAGTCTGCCAAACGAAATTGAATACAAAACTTCGGACTCCGAACTTGGGACTTTGGACTTAGAATGGCAAAGTGCTGTAAAAACTACCTGCGAAAATAATAATCAAGTTGTTGCTAAATTCTTTCCTGTCAATAATAAACGCACCGCAATTGTTGTTCTTCCGCATTGGAACGCCCCAAAAGAAAGCTATTTTGGCTTGTGTCAATTGCTAAATAAATTTGGGATGAACGCACTTCGACTAACGCTTCCTTACCATGAAACGCGGATGTCGCCGGAATTAGTGCGTGCAGATTATTTGGTCGCACCAAATGTCGGGCAAACGTTGCAAAGCGTTCAACAAGCAGTTTTAGATACGAAAGCGGCAGTTCGCTGGCTCAAAAATGAAGGTTATGAGCGAGTTGGAATCGCGGGAACGAGTATTGGCTCGTGCGTCGCGTTTCTGGCGTTTACGCACGATAACGACATTGAAGCCGGAGTTTTTAACCACGTTTCAGGTTATTTTGCAGATGTTGTGTGGCACGGACTTTCAACTTATCACGTCCGCGAAAGCATCGAGAAAGTCGTTTCATTAGAAGACTTACGCGAATTTTGGCGACCAATTTCACCAATGGGACACATCGAAAAACTGAAAGAAAATCCGCGTCCGCAGAAATATATCTACACACTTTACGATCTCAGTTTTCCAGTCGATTTATCTCGCGAAACAATAAAACGGATCAAGCAAACATCGCCCGAAGCCGAATCTTCGTGGTTGCCTTGCGGACATTACACACTCGGTGAAACGCCTTGGAAATATATTGACGGTTGGAAAATTACGAGTTTTTTGAAGAAGAATTTGCGGTAATTAATGGTGATTTTTACCTTAAAACGAAAATGTCATTGCAAATCTGATACTTCGAGGTTCAGACAGTTTTCCTAAACCATCAATTGAACTTACCGATAAAGAGCGAAGAAAGTTTGGCGATGACAAATTACCAATCGGGTTACCTAAGTTATTTGTATTGAATAAATTATCGACAAAAATATTTAATCTAGATCTATATTTAAGTTTTTTAGTGTTTTTATCCATTCCAAATTTGAATGTTTTCGTTAATATTAAATTTATTTCAATAAGTTTTGCCCCACGTCCAAAATTTCGTGGAATAATTTCATCTCCCAAGGTTGGGTTAGGATCAAAAACTCCAAATTTTGTAAATACAATTCCTGGTTTGTTTAAATTTGAAGCAAATGCAGGTCGCTCGCTATAGTAACCATCGCCGTTTGAATCTTTTCCTGTTGTGAAATTGAACCGTTGTCCTGTTCTAAAGTTAGAAACGATAAACAAATTAAACGACTTAGGTAAACTTGTTTCAATCCAAGTTGAAGCTCTATGGACACCGTCTGACGTAGAACGTGAAAATTCATCACTAAAATTGTAAGCATTAAAGTAATTTGAATTTCCACTAACAACATTACCTTGGTCTTTAGCAAATCCATAAGAAAACCCAAGATTAATTTTGGTTTTTAAAAAAGAAATATCACTTGAGTTTAAAGATAAATTCAATCGATTTGATTCATTTTTTCCAGCCGATAAAACCCTAAAAACTGCTTGCCTATTTCCAAAAGGATAAATCGCATTAGTTACGTTTGTTTCTGTATAAGTTCCAGGCAAAGGTGCGTTTATGTTCCTAGTAACTGATTGACGATAACTATTTATCGAACTATACCGAATGTTTACCGATAAGTTCTTTGCGAGATTTTTATCCAAGCTAAAATTTAGAATCGTTTGAAATGGACTTTTAAGTTTTTCGTCAATTGTTAAAGTGCTTCTTCCAATTGATGATTGCTGAATGTTTGTAATTGTTGGAATATTTGGAAAAGAATCCAAAAGGCTTGAATTGGTAATAGTAAAATTGTTAGTCGAAGAATTAATTGTTCGCTTTGAATTGAATAAGTTCTCAATACCGAATCTTGAATAAAACCAACCAAATCCAACACTTACTTTTGGTAACGAAAAGATTGGTTTGGTTTGCTTTTCTGATTTTGGCGACCAGATTAATCCAAATCTAGGCGAAAAATCGGAATTGCTCTTAATGTTTGTTTGATTTTCGTAGCGAACACCAAAGCTGCCAGCGAGATTTTTTTTAATCGGAAAAGCAATCTGCAAATAGGTTGCGAAATCTGTTTGGGTAGCGAAAATATCAGAATTACCGCTTGAAATTGTCAGCTGATTCGCTCCACCACCGAAACTTCTTACTTGTGTTGGGGAAAATCCCACTTGGGTAAAAAATAATGTTCTTCTATAACTTTCAAGGCTCGTAATTGATTGGTTGATAAAGTTTCCTTGCGGATCACTTACAGGAACATTATTTGCATCTAAAATCGGAGCATTTCGACCGTTAAAAAAATAAGTTGCGTTGGAAACATTAGAATTTTCGCTGTTTCGATTACTTCTTAACATAAAACCAAAACCAATCCGCACTTTCTTAAGAGTTAAACTCACATCATCAAAAAACACCGCTCGGAAAATATCAGATTTCCTCGATGTTCCCAAAGCTCCATCGGTAAAAGAATCTAAAACACTTACACCTATTGAATTTCCAGAACTTAATAGTTTATTGCTGCTAAATGTTACTGACCCTTTAGCTGAATTAAAAAAATTTGGATTGAAAACATAAATTGAATTGAAATTCACGCTGTTTGTTTGATTTTCAGTATTGTAACCTCTGTTCTGCAATGTGAAACCACCAACACCCAAATTTTTGTTTGTAGTTGATTGGTATGAATATCTTAGATTGACTTTTGATTTTTCAGTTGGGTTTGCGTCTATTGTCAATCCACTATATCGATAACGTCTTGGAACTGTTTGAAAGGTCTTTAGCTGAATTGGTTGCAATGCAGAATTAAGCTTAATTGCATTAATTGCAGAGCCTGTGTCGAGATTTGAAAATTCTGTATATAATGACCACGAAATTTTATTATTTATTGGACCGTGTAAATCAAGCGAAAATTCTCCTAAATTGAGCGGTGATTTTTCACTTATAAAAGCATCTCTTGCATTTATAATTGAATTTCCGAATTTTCCTATCAATCCTCCACCAAATTTTGCTCTCGAACTTTTTGTTTCTATTTCAATTCTTTCACCTGAAGTGCCTTCAAACTGTGCTGAGAAAATCTCACGGTAGATAGTTATTGACTTAATATCTTCTTTGTTTGGAAGTTTCGAATTGTCAATTCCATTAACATTAATTGGTAATAACTCTCCTGTAACAGATTCTCCCGCGATTCTTTGAAGTGCTTTCTCTAACTCTTCGGAATCAATGGGTAGGTTGTCAATCTGTTCAACGGTTAATGTGTTTATATTTCCATAGCTTTTCTGAGTTTCTTCGCTATTGTCAATCACGACTTTAGCTTCGATTGGGAGAATTTCAAGGGTAACTTGAATGATATTCTTTTCAAAAGGAAGACTCTTTTTTTCATAGTCAGAGAACCCATCAGCTTTTACAAATATATTAAAGTCACTTTCGGGAAGGTTCTCAAAGATAGCAATACCTTTCGTGTTTGTGTTTTTAATTTGTGAAAATTTCTTCGTGTCAGAGGTTAATATTACTTTTGCAGAACTTACAGGATTTTTGAGTTGATCAAAAACTTGTATTATTAAAGCATCTTCTTTTGTTTGTCCGAAAACACTACAAAACAAGATTACGTTAATAAACAGCGATTTCAAATTTACTTTAAGATATAACATTGAAGTAACTTACTCATTGTAATTAGCTTGGAACCAATATCAACATTTTATATTCTGAAAATTTTGTGACCGAAACCAACAAAATTTTCAATTTGTTGGCTTCTCTAGTCAAGTGTTACATCTTATCAGGTTAATCAAGAGTTTCTTCAATATATGGACCATTATCAGGTTTTTTGGCACATTTATCATTTGTGTTACAAAATCCACTATCACACTGATTATCAGAGCAACATCTGCATCCGTTAGGAATTTATAAACTCGGTGAAACGACTTGGAAATATATAGATGGCTAGAAAGTTACGAGTTTTTTGAAGAAGAATTTTGCGGTGAGCATAAGAAAATCTAGCCGCTGATAAACGCAGATTAAATACGAGCTAAAATTTTGTTATAACCTCGGCGTTCGGCTTTATTTTATAGATTAAGAATGCTTTGACGCGGATTCTGCCTACGTGGTTTGTCGGCGAAAATATTGCCTTTCTCGCAGCGTTCTCGAACACACCACGAAGCAACGGATGACCTGAAATTGCACGTGAGTTTGTAACTTTTCCTTCTTCATTAACAATAATTTCAACCTTCACAATCTCATCCGTTTTCAAATGCAAATGTTTCGGCTGAACAATGATCTTAACATTCGGTTTCGGCAAATAAATTGCTCTGTTGTTTACAATTCGATCAGTAACGAGACACTTTGGAGCAAGCGAATCGAAATTATAAACAATAATTCCTCTTAATTTTACGTTGAACTCATTTTGATTAAACTTTGCTTGTTTTACTGATTCAACCGCCGATTCACGCAATAATTTGTCACCCGAAATTGCTTTTGCATCAATAACATTGCCGTTTTCGTCAACTAAAACCTCAATTTCAACTTTTCCGCCGATACAAAAATCTTTCGCTTTCTGTGGATAAATTGGTTTTGGTAAATCGGTTGCCATTGCGTTGATAATTCCAAGTTTTATAGGTGTCTTTTCAATAAGCATTTCTTCTCGATAACCAATAAAATCTTCAACTTTATAAGTCAAAATACCTGTCCCGAATTTTGCTGGAGTATTGTTTTTCGTAAAATCAAACTTTGCTAGTATTGCAGTGTTTTCAACAATTTTTCGGAAAATCGGATGTCCGGAAACTGCAATGGCTTCAACTACATTTCCGGATAGCAAATCAATCTTCACTTGCACACTCAAACTTCCTGTTGCACCTTTTGCACCATGAGAAAAATATTTCGGCATTGGTAAAGATGTTGCTTTATTGTTCAGGTTACCAAGTGGAATCTGAACAAATTTAAGCTGTGGTTCACGAACTGAAACTTCGCCGACAGTAATATCGAAAGTATAAGTAAGTTCACTATATGTTTTTTGAAGTTTTCCGTTAAAGATTGAAGGAGAAAACTTTGAATATCTAGCTGCTACTTCTGAATTTGCACGCAGAAATGGATGACCTAAAACCGTTGTCGCGGAAGTTACATTTCCATTTTCATCAATTTCAATTTGAACGTTGATAATTTCTTGTGTGTTTTTGAATTTGCAATCACATGTTTGCCAACCATCTGAAGGTTTCGGCAAACTTAACGCTTTTCCAATCAATACGCCGCTATCATGGTTAGTTTTAATTTTCTTTTCAAGATTCTGCCCAAAAACTAAATTGCAAAGCACAAAAATCAAAATTATCGGTAAAATTTTTCTCATCATATTTATTTTTTTAAATTTACTTGATAAATTAGACACCAAAACTTCAATAAAGTTCCAATAGTCTGCTAGAATCTTCAAAACTTTGTGAATTCTGCTTCCGAAAAAATTATTGATGAAACGTTGTCGCTCGTGATTGGGCGAGCGGAAAATTCGCGTGGCTTAGGTTTCGCGGATTTGCGTGAGCGAGTTTTAAAATCGGTGAATAAGTATTTACCTGAAGGCTCAAATGTTGAAATCAGAGGGTTTATTGAATCGTTGAAGATTGATGATTTGTGCTTAATTGTTGCATGTGAGCGAAAAGAAGAATCTGC
>JANNVK010000154.1:0-47934 GCA_031414415.1 Acidobacteriota bacterium | reverse complement strand
ATTTAATAACCTCTTGAAATAAAAATCTATATGTAAAGATAAACTAACGCAATACAATAGTAAACCGAAGTTGATTTCAGAATACAGACAAGAAAATTGACCGCCAAGAAGCCGAGAACTCCAAGAAAACCTTTCTTTTGTGTTTATTGGCGAACTTGGAGGCTTGGCGGTCAAATTCTTTAAACGTGCATTTCCGCCGCTTCAGCTATTGCTTTGTCGGTGTTTGTAAAAAATAAAATAATGCTGCCGACAACAAAGAAAAATATCAACGCCAATATCGCCTGACGAAACGAACCGGTTGAGCCAACTACAATTGTAAAAACGAGTTGTCCCATCCAAGAAGTTCCTTTTTCGGAGATTTCGTAGAAACTAAAAAATCCACTTTCGCGACCTTTTGGAATCATTTGCGAATAAAGCGAACGCGACATTGCTTGAGTTCCACCAAGAACAAAACCAATCGCCGCACCTAAAATCCACGCTTCCCAGCGTTCGCTCAAAAAACCGTAAGCGTAAATCACAACGCACGACCACCAGAGCAACGAAATCATAATTGTCCATTTGTTGCCGATTTTTTTGCTAACCCAAGCCCAAAAAAACGAACCAATCATCGCCACAATCTGTGTTTCAAGAAATAAAAGTAATAAAAAACTTGGGTCTGAGGGAAAGCCTTTAGCAACAAAAAGTTCTTGTGAAATAAATGCCGAAGCAGAATAAATTACGGTTTGAATTCCATCGTTATAAAACAGATAAGCGATGAGAAACATCAATGTATAGCGAAGTTTGGTAAGTTGTCGGACAGTTTGAAAAATTTGTGTAAATGCAATTGAAATAAGGTTTTGCCCTTTTTCAAGTTTTTGCGAAACACCGCGATTGCGGAGCAAAACAAATGTGATAATCGCAAAAAATCCCCACCAAAGTGCTGCCACAAGCAAACAAATTCTAACTGCAAAGCCTTGCGAAATTCCAAGTTTTTCTGCATATGCAAGCAGTAAAAAATTTAGAATCAACATAATTGATCCGCCGGCGTAACCTAATCCGAAACCTTGTGCTGAGACTTTATCGCGTTGGTCTTCGGTGCAGATTTCGGTCAAATAAGCGTTGTAAAAAACAAGACTTGAACCGATACAAACGTTTGAAATAATCAATAACAAGCACCCGAAAAGATAGTTATCGCCTTGCACAAAAAACAGTAAACAACCAGTAAAAACGCCAATGTAGCAGAGAATCATCATGAAAGTTTTCTTGAGGCTTGTGAAATCGGCAATTGCACTCAAAAAAATCATCACCAATGCCTGAATCGCGACTCCAACAACCGTCGTTGCAGAGGAAATTGACTTCGCAGTTACTGAACCGAGAAAGCCTAAATCTAAAACAACGCCATTGTCGCCAACAGCCGATTGGGCAAGAGCTATCAAATAAGGACCAATCAAAACGCCGATTACGGTTGTGTAATAAGCCGAATTTGCCCAGTCATACATCAGCCAGCCGAAAATCTCGCGGCGATTATTTTTATCTAGTTCAATATTTTCCATTGTTTTATGTGGATTTTAAGGTTTTGTTTCAAGAAACTATTTTGGTTGTATTTCAGTTTTAAGGTAACATAAATTACAAAGTTTGGAGAATTTAAATGACACCAAAAGAACATAATCGCTTACTCGGAATCTTTTTGCTGATTAACGCTGGTCTGCAATCATTTTTTATTTTAATTTCTGTTGTAATTTATGGCGGACTTGGCGTTTTTATGTTATCAAATGCAAAAAAACAAGATGACCAGGTGATTGGCGGACTTTTTTTGGGATTTGTTTTTCTTATTCTCCTGCTCTCAATAATATTAATTCTTCCGCAAATTGTTGGCGGTTGGAAACTTTTAAAAGAGAGAAAAAACGCCAGAACTTGGGGGATTTTTGGCAGCATTGTTGCATTAATATCAATCCCGATTGGGACAGCTGCCGGAGTTTACGGTTTATGGTTTCTGTGTGGAGAAACCGGAAAGAACTTTTATTTGCAAAACGAGATGAACCAAAACTTTTTGAATAAGAAATGAGAACACGGAGCGATAGCGACTTGGCGGCTAATTGAGAATTGAGAATGGAGAATGGAGAATGGAGAATTGAGAATGGAGAATGGAGAATGGAGAATGGAGAATTGAGAATGGAGAATGGAGAATGGAGAATTGAGAATAAAAAGTTCATTTGAATAAACACATTTTAATTCACTCTTCAAAATTCATCATTCATCATTCATCATTCATCATTCATCATTCATCATTCATCATTCTCAATTCTCCATTCTCAATTACTTTTTATCGTCAAAACCGAAATTTCCGGTGGAACACCAAACCTCACTGGAATTAAACTTGTTCCAATTCCCGGCGTGACAAACAAATTTATATTTTTTTCAACAACCAAACCGTTTGCATATTTTTGTCCGTATCCTGATGGAACCATTGGAGTTCCAAGTATCGGAAGCCAAACTTGTCCGCCGTGAGTGTGTCCGCAAAGCATTAATTTTACATCTTTTGCGATTGTAATATCGTTTGAGAAAACGGGTAAAACATCGGGTGAATGTTCCAAAATAACAACATCGCCAGTTGGATTTTTATCGAGAACACTTCGCATTTCATCAGCAAACGCAAACCATTCTTTGATTTTCATTTGGTCTTTTAATCCAAATAGACGAAATTTTTCATTGCCACGTTCTATGTAAACGATTTCGTTTTCTAAAACTCGATAGCCGACACGTTCAAATTCGGATTTAACTTTCGGATCGCTATACCAACCGTCGTGATTGCCCAAAACTGCAAAAACTCCATCTTTTGCCCGTAAGCCTTTCAAATTTTCGGCGATGGTTGCAATCGGCATCTTTAACAAAGAATGATCGCCTGATTGCTGCGAAACATAATCGCCGAGCAAAACTATCAAATCGGGATTTTGCTCATTTGCGAGTTCTACGATTTTTCTAATTTTCGCTTCATCTATAAAATTAGAACCGCCGTGGATGTCGGAAATTGCGACAATTTTGTAATTATCGAAAGCCTTATTCCAATCTTTAATCTTAATTTCGTAACTGTTTGCAAGTAGCCTGTTTGGCTCAATAAAAAAGCCGTAAGCCATACAAAGTAAACCAATTATAGCGAGAACTGCGGCTGAAATAAGTATAGTTTTCATTATTTATTTTTTGAAATATTCGTTCCAACGTTCATCAACCAATTTTGCAATATCTTCGCGAACTGCAACTTCCTTCGGATACCAAGGTTTCATTCTTGAATCAATAAATATTGGATTTTCGTAAGATAAATGATGATTTTCGACCGTTGTTTGTCGTGCAAAAACGTCAGTTGCGGGATTAAATCTCGTCCACGTTGCCCACAAGAATTTCTCGGTTGATCTCGCGAATTCGACTGAATCGTGAATCACGACAACTTGCCAATCTCCAAAATATTCCGACTTCGCGAGTTCCGCCGCGATATTTGGTGCGTTTTCGTAAGAGACAGTTTCCACAACCAAACAACCACCGCAAAATACTTCAGCTTTCGTCACGCCTTTTGGTAAATCGCCGCGAAATTCTTTAACTAATTCGCGTTTCGCATCGCCGACTCCAACCATTAACGCTTTGCTTCCGTGATTGATTTTCCCACTTGCATAATCGAGCGTGTCGAACGAAGTTTTGTTAAAAATAAAGAAGTCAGTTCGCCAATCAACTCGAGCTAAAATATGTTCGAAGAGAGATTTAAAGTCGCGTAAATCCTGCGGTTTGTCGGTTAAAAGTAAGAACTTGGTCAACGATAGTTGTCCTTCGCCCAAGATTCTAAAACCTGCTGAAAGTGCCTCGCGACCGTATCGATCTTTCACAACAGCCGCCGCCAGCGAGTGAAAACCAGTTTCGCCATAACTCCAAAGGTCTTTCACCGCAGGCATGACAATCGGAAAAAGCGGCGACAAAAGTTCTTGCAAATAATCGCCGATAAAATAATCTTCCTGACGAGGTTTGCCGACAACAGTCGCCGGATAAATCGCGTCTTTCCGATGGAAAACCGCTTCCGCCTTGAAAACCGGATAATCGTGAACAAGCGAATAATATCCGTAATGATCGCCAAATGGACCTTCGGGACGGCGAATATTTGGCGGAACGCTTCCACAAATCGCAAATTCAGCTTCCGCAATCAGTCGCAAACCATTTTCGAGCGGATTTTTCGCGGTCTTAATTTTCCCACCAGCAAGCAGGGAAGCGAGCATCAATTCCGGCACATCTTCCGGCAAAGGAGCAATCGCGGCGAGAATCATCGCGGGCGAACCGCCGAGAAAAATATTTACAGGCAGAGGTTTGTTTAGTTTTTCGGCTTCGAAATGATGAAATCCGCCACCTTTCCCAATCTGCCAATGAATTCCGGTCGTTTCCGCATCGTATCGCTGAATCCGATACATTCCGAGATTGTGTTTTTTATTGACCAAACTTTCCGTATAAACGAGCGGCAACGTGACGAAATGTCCGCCATCTTCATGCCAAAGTTGCAAAAGCGGAATCGCTTCAAGATTCGCCGGTTTGTCACAAACTTCCAAAACCGGAGCATTCGAAACATTCTTCGTGCCGATTTTAATTGCATCAAAAGCCATCTGACGAAAATTCCAAAGCTCACCAAATTTTGGCGGTAAAAGAATATCAATCATCTCAACCGCGTTTCTCACAAACTCTTGCGGACGCTTGCCAAAAGCGAGTTCAATTCGTTTAATTGTTCCAAACAAATTAGTGACAACAGGAAACGTTGAGCCTTTAACATTAGTAAATAACAACGCTTTCCCCTGATTTTCAATGACGCGACGATGAATCTCCGCAATTTCTAAATAAGGATCAACCAACGCCGAAATCTCGACAATCTCATTTTCCCGCCGAAGCTGCTCGATAAATGTGCGTAAATTACTGTGCATAAATGTTAATTCTATTTGAGCAAATGCAACGCCAAAACTCAAACACAAAAAAACGCCAGATTATTAGGTTGGCGTTTATTAATGTTAAGAAAGTTAATTATTAATATTTTGGTTTGATAATTTCCCAGCGTTTAAGTTCATCTTTAACATATTCATAAATCGCTTCAAAAATCTTCTTTCCGCCAAAAATTAGCCCCAAACCGACATACAAAGCTGGAATCGAAAAATCTTTAATGTTCGATTGAATAATTATTTTTAAACGATTCTTGATTCCTTTTTCATACTTTAAGAATTTTGATCTGAATTTATCTTCGCTTAACTCTGGGAATTTCAAAGTTGTATATAATTTTGTGAAATATTCGGCACGCGATTCTTCGTTTGTTGCGATGATGTCGTCTTTAATTATGTTGACATCTGGAATTATAGGCAGATATTTCATTATTTTTTGGGCGTTATCTTTTCCTTCAAAAATAAATCTGTCTTTCATCTGCTCATTTCCCAAAGCAAAATAACTTTCGAAAATTTCATTCTTTTCAGCGTCGCTTTCTGAGATGACAAAATGTTTCTGGAGAAATGATTTGCAGTTTATTCTACCCAAATAAAAATCGTGTTTTCTAAATGATTTGTCGAGAAATCCGCCAAAACCGCCCAAGCAACCACAAGCAATTGCCATACTTCCGTCAATTACTTTTGTGCCAACTTTTCTTCGTGGTGAAATTAAAAAGCACGAGTAATCACTGCGGTTAATTGCATTTTTTACTTCTCTCGCTTTCAACATACTCTGAGTTCTGACCGTTGAAAATAGTTTGCCGACAGCTCCAAGAATGCTAAAAGGACTTTCGTTTTTCCTGATCTCAATTCTATCTCGTTTTTCTGATGGAAAAGGATCAATCATCAAAACGCTCGAGTTTACCTTGTTGTCAGACGTAGAAAAAGAGCCAGCTTTTTGTTCATTAACTTGATGTTCGAGCAGATATTTTGTTAATTCAAACGGTTCGTTGTCGATTGTTCCGCCATCAATAAAAGTGGTTGTATATAAATTGTTATGAGTTACGTCATCATCTTCAAGCACGATGTTTTCTCCGGCATTCAAAAATTTGAGTAAGATATTATTTTCTATGTGTCGGCGATTGCGTGAAAAAGTCCGATAAGCCAAACCTATCGGAAAAGCTCCGGTTGCAATTCCGGCATCTATCAATAAATTAGTATTTTGACGGTCGTTAAATCCAACTTTTATGCTTCCATCGACTGCCGGAACTTCGTTTTCACCAAATCGAAACATCGCAACGTCTCGATGGTCGTAAGTAAAAAATCCTGATGTATAACTTGAGGTAAATTTGACTTCTTTCTTAAATCCATCAAGATTTGTTAGTGTCACAAAGGTTCGTAAATCGTCTGAAACAAAGTCTTGAAGTTTTAACTGCTCGTCTTTTTTTGCTGTTAAGCTGGCTTCGGCTATTTCTTCGATAAAGTTTGAGTTTAATCCCGAAACAAAAGTTTTTTCAATCACTTTCGTGACACCAGTTATGTCGCTGGTGTCGAGCATTTTCTCAATCATATCGCCAGGCAACATTGTCACCCACGAATTGTAGAAAACATTCTCTCTCTTATGCTCTTGCATTTGCTCATACGACAGATTTTTGTAACCTTTTTCGTCATCGGGCGAGTAGCTTTTAATTGGATAGAGCTTTCTCCGAAGAGCAAGTGAGGCAATACACGCAGTCATTCCGCCAGCCGATGCTCCACCAAGCACTTCAATTCTGACATCGTGCATCGGAATAGTTGGCTTGTAGTTTGGATTTGTCTCAAGTTCCTTCCGAGCAGCTTCCTTCATTACTTCCCATTTATCCAAAACTTCGAACAAATAATCAATTACGCCCGCAGTGTATGCACCCGCGGAAACTGCTCCAGCCATTGTGATTGCTAAGTGGAATGTTTTATTGTTGGACATTTTTGTTTGCTCCTGAATCTGGTGTTTTGAACCAAACTTCGATTGTTCCAGGCGAAACCTTTAGTTTTGTTGAGCCTTTTTGCAGAATGAAATCAACACCTAAAATGGTTTTTAATTTCTCAGCACTTGTTTTATCGGAATCATTATAATACCTAATTATACTCTGTTTGATTGGATTGGCTTTCGTTCCTTTATCATCGCCGACATTTTCAACTTCGGGAACATGAAAATCGCTATCTCTAAGTTTTGTCTGAATCAATTTTACAGCTTCTCGTTGTGCTTCATCGTAAAATTGCAAATAAACCGTTGTCGGAACGTTTTTTGCCCCACCAACCTGCTCGGTCGTTGATAATGCTGCTTTGAATGAGTCATTATCGATTGGTGCTGAACCAAAGTAGAAACCAACAATTGTACCCAGAATTCCGACAAATATTGAAAGAATCTCTCTTCCCATCCCGAATCTCTTTTCATAATCTGTTGCTGAACCAAATAAGACAGAAATTATTAGTATCAAAGCCACTACAATTGTGATAAACGCAATTAGAATTGTAATTAAACCGCGTGCGAAACTGGACGAATTTTTACCGATTTCTTTGAAAAATTCTGAACCTGCATTTTGGTAAATGATATACCCAATTCCAGCTAATCCAAGAAGCACAACAATACTAACCAAAACCTGAGGAAAGTAAGGCGTGAGCGACAGCATTTTCTCTATTAAAGTTTGTTTTTTTTCTAAATTTTCCATATTTTCTCCTTTATCTATTTTATGGTTAAGGCTGGAATTCAACGTTTCGTTTGCAAGTATGCTAGTGCTTTTGAAAAAAGGATGAAAACTAATTTCATCCCTTTGTTCTATTAATATTTACAAATTCACGCCATAAGATTCTTCAAAGAATGCATCACGGATATATGCTTCGCTGGCGTATGCAAAACCTTTTTCGCCCCAACCTGTTCCCCAACTGTTGCGGACAATAAATCTGCCGTCTGCTCTATAACCGACAATCGATATGCAGTGTCCGCCACGAACTGTTGCCGACTGAAAGACATCCAAATTTGGGTTTGCTAGGGTTGCGTTTCCCCAAGTTGCGTCAACTCTGAGTGCGGCTAAAATCGGACCGTTTGTTGCCAGCCAAGTTCGCCATTCAGTCACATTTTTTTGCATGTTGATATATGAAGCGATTTTCAGCTGAGAGGCAATCAGGTAAAAAGTATTTGTTTCGCCTTGATAAAGTTTGCCTGTTTTGAAAGGCAAGATTGAATCTTTGACTACGCCAAATTTTCTCGCGATGTCTAACGCAGATTTCAAACTTGTGCCATCCGCTTCAATAAAAGTTGTCGGACGCGACACAAATTCATCTGTTTCTTTTGCCGCCATCCAGACAAATCTCGGCGATAACGTTTCGGTTTTTTTCATTCTTCCGGCATTGGTCAAGTGCAGACGCAAAACGCCTTCTGCCGTTCCCCAACCGACGCAAGAACCAGTTGCACCCTGATCGCCAATTTTCCACCAGTCTTGACGCAAATCTACACTTGCGGGCAAGGCAGGCGGAGCCATCAGCATTCCGGCTTCAACAGCCGTGTTCATATTCCAATCATTTTGTGTATCTTTTGAAGGGATTACATTTAAAATTCGGTTTACATTATTAGTGTCTGAATAAGTGTCTGGCATTGTTTTTCTCCTTGATTTTATTAAAGCTGTTTTACTTCAGCTCTGACGTTTGGATTACAAACTTTAGTTTGTCTTCCGTTTCACACGCGGACAGGTTGTCCGCGTTCCGTTTGGGTGTTACCGAAGTTTTTCAGATTGCAGACGCAATCTTGCGGACAAGAGTGTCCGCGTTCCGATTTAAAATCCCAACGCTTGGCGTGTTTTCCGCCCGACAACACCGTCAACGGTTAGACCTTTTTTTGCTTGAAAAGCCATAACTGCCGCGAGAGTTCCGCGACCGAAGTCGCCGTCAGTTTTTAAATGAGCACCTTTGGCATTGAGTTTTTCTTGAAGTATTTTAACTTGCCGACCGCGATCGCCGATTGTTAAATCTGGTTCAGGAAGCGGATTCGGAATTGTTCCAAATTCTCCGGCGGCGTGCAATTCGCGGACTTTTTGGTCGCTAATTTCAAAATGCATCGCGTCTTCTCGCGGGAAACTTGCTCCCCAATACCATCGATGTCGATTAAAAATCGGTGCAATTTCGGCTAAACCACGTTGGGTTTTTCCATTTCCTGGTGCGTCCAACTGACCGTTTAAGTTGAGGTCAATCGCCATTCCCCACGAATGATTGCTGATTGAAGATGTCGAACCGCGAACGTGTCTGGCACACAACATTCCAGCTGTTCCCAAACCTGCAAACACATCCGGTTTTTCAGTTTTGATGTCGGCAATTACTGCTATCAGCGATTCGACTGCCGGACTTAAACCCGTGACGCGAAATGGTCCGACATCTTTTGTGACAACCAAATCTCGCAAAGTTGGATGCGTAATCGGGCGGCATTGCTGGTCGTAATTCCCACGCGGATTACCCAAAAGCGAGAGCATTGTTATCTGCCTCGCGGAATTTATACCTTGGTTGATGTTGGTTGGGATTGCGATTAAATCTGTGATTGACATATTATTTCTCCTTTTTTTGTTGAGAGTCCAAACTTTAGTTTGTCTTATGGTTTTGATTGGAACGCGGACACTTTTGTCCGCACGAACGCGAGAGCGTTCGAAAAAGTCTTAGGTGACATCCAAGTTGGTTGTTACCGAAGTTTTTCAGATTGCGGACAAGAGTGTCCGCGTTCCGTTTGGTTGTTACCGAAGTTTTTCAGATTGCGGACGCAATCTTGCGGACAAGAGTGTCCGCGTTCCGTTATGGTTGTGTAATTACGCTAATCACATCAGACCAAACGCCAACTGCTTGGTTATCCATAAAATACCGCATCCGATAGCGGCGTTCTTCCGGTTTTCCGACGGCAAGCGGCGGACGAATATCTTCATAGGGCGAACGCATATCAAAATCAAGCCGTATCCAGACAGTTTCGTCAACGCGTTGAGTATCAATAAAAATGCCGTCAAATTTACTTTTTATCCAATCAAGACGAACAATGCTGCCTGTCATCGAAGTCGATTTTGCATTTGGTTTAACATCAGGCGAAAATGCTGAATCAGTCGGAATTGTCGCGATTCGTAATGTTTCGCCAATCGTTGGAGTATATGCCGCACTCAATTTTGCCCGATTCATTGCCTTGCTCAAACGATCAATTATCCCAGCATCAACCAACGCCGGTGGCTGCGGCGTTTGTGTAAATGAAGGAACATTTGGCGTTTGCTGATTTTCGCCAACACCACCGAGCAGATCGTTTTTATAAGCCGTGCAAGATTTAGAAAAAGCTGCACCATTCTGAGCATTCAAAATCACATACCGCATTGCCGCCGAATCTAGTAACAACGCCGTCAGCTCAATATTTGAAAATCCCAACGTTCCCGCTAACCCCGCAAACTCATTCTCAAAATTTAACGACCACGATATTCGCTCTGAATCTTTGCCTGGTATTACTGATGTTCCCATAATTTTTACCTCTAATTTATTTTTTAGACCTTTAGATTTGTCTAATTGTTTGTCAGACAAGTCAGATATTTAATCAAACCTGTCTGAAACTATATTTGACCGTTATTACGCCTTCTGAGACCGCTCTTAAACTTCATCAGACTTGTCAGATGCTTTACTCGACATATTTAATGTTCCATCAGATTTGTCAGATGTATTGCCAAACTTGTCTGAAACTTCATTAATGTAATCTGCAACTGCATCCGACTTGTCTGATAAAGTTTTGGATTCGTCTGGTTTGTTTTAATACTTGTGAATACAATTTTTGGACTCAATATACCTAAGTAATTTTTCCGAAAATGCATATATTTACAGCTGTATCTTCAACAAAAATATCCATATCTCCACCGATTTGGATTCTACTTTCAGCTGCCATTTGAGCCAAAAAAGCTACATTAACATCAGCTTTTTTTACAAACTTAAGATCATCATGAACTTCGCCAATATCATCTTTAAGTTCAAATTCACAGATGTTAACTGTAATCTTTGTTTCGGTAGGCATTAATGCATTTTGTCCTTGAACATTGGTCAAATTTGCTTTTTTTACTTCTTGAATATCTATACAGTCTTGCTGTAGCGTGTCGAGTGTTTTATTGCCGTTAAAAGTTCTTCTCATGATTATTTAACCTCCGCTTTCTTAAGATAGTTTAATAGCTCGGCTCTTAATTCAGGTTTATCAATTATGCCATTTTCAGTTTCAATACTCGTTTGACTTAATATTGCTTCAATCAACCTCAGATATTCATTTCCGGTTAAATTTTGATTGCTATCAAACTTTTTGAAAGCAGCTTTAATTTCTAATTTATTGGCTTCGGTTATTTCATCCATTCCGAGACCATTACCAGACTTTAAAATTGAAATAATTTCGTCAAATTTTTTCCCTTCAACTATTTGCCCGTATATTGATTTAAGTATGCCTGTTGCTGCATCTAGTTTATTTTTGTCTTCGAGGTTTTTTGAAAGTCTTTTTAGCTCTTTAAAAATATTTTTGAGTTCTTCTGATTGAGTTGCGGTTAATGAATCACTAATATCCGCTAGATTTTTAATTCTCAAAACTCCTTTTTCAGCAATTCTTGCATCAACACTTACTTGTTTATCTAATTCAGTAAAAGCTCGATTCATCGTTCCTGCATCAAAATACCTGACAATATCATCTAAGCCAGCATCAAAAGAATAACTACCATTTCCAACGGTCGATTTTTGTTGGTTTTGTTTAATTTCACTTAGAATTTGACTTCGTGAAGCATCCATTCGTTTGATTAAAATAGAAGTAGTTTTTTCATCATAAAAATTTAGACTAGCCGATTTACGACCTCCATTAAATCCTGTTAATGCAACACCAATAATTTGTAAAGCACGTTCACCGTTAACAATGCCCCCAGCTGTGCTTCCACCAAGTTGAACTAAATCAGCAAAAAACTCACCAATTGATCTGTTCTTTCTAATATCTCGAATATAAACACCATAAGCACTGTCAATTAATCCAATACTATTATCTAAAACCTCGTTGCGAATATTTTGTGCGTTATCTGAATTTTTTTTGACATTACCACACGTAAAAACATCAAACGCTTTACCTGTTATTCCAGTATTGTAAAATCCATCATTTGAACATTTATATTCGACCCATTCTTTGTTAAAAACATTTTCCTTTAGCTGACTGATTATTAATTTTTTATATCCCTCATCTTTGAGTCCTAGCTTTGGCTGCCTGCTTGGACAACCAGTCGCTAAAACAATTATCAAAATCACAAGAAAACAAATAATGCTTTTCATCTTTTTTAATCTCCTTTATTAAATCGTTTGCAAAGAAACTTAAAAATACATAAATATATGTAAAAGTTGGGTTGCTAGTGTCGGGGCTAAGCGATATTTTCGCTATATTATGACTAAGTAGAAACGTGTAAACAATAACTGATAATTGCTTGGATTTAGCTGTCGTAGATAGCGAAGGCATAAAGCCTAGCTTGTCAGAGCTAGGTAAATATTTTTGCAACCCAAAGCCCGTGCGAACGGGCGACGGAAACACTCAACTTCAATTCCCGACGCTATCTACGACAGCTTGAAACTCCGTGTTTTCAACAACCTGGCGTTCCGTCAAACTCCACACCAGGCTTTACGCCGTTGCCGATTACATCGGCTCAAGATGAACATTAATGGACATCTAATGAGCTAAACACTCCGCTCAAAGTATATATCACAAACTTTGGTTTGCTTTTTTTTTCGACAATTTTGAGATGACGCACATTAGTTTGTGAACTCCCAGGATTCATACAAAACAACTGAATAAACCATTAAATTTTGGAAGGCAGACACTAAAAACAACTAAGCCTGTTTCTAAAAAATCTCATCGAAAAATTTACCTTCATTTATATATGTAAAAAACCACCAAAACATTACAAGTTTTTTTCAAAAAATATTTTCAGGCTCGCGTTTATGAGAAGTTTTCTAAACTTTGCTATAATTTATTTTTTCAAAACGTCTCTAATTTTAAGGAAATTATTTATCATGTCAGAATTAAAAGAAGCGGTAATTATTAGTGCGGTGCGGACTCCGACGGGCAAGTTTCTTGGTGCGTTGAAAGGTTTTTCAGCTCCGGAGCTTGGGGCGATTGCAATTAAAGCCGCGGTCGAAAAGGCGAATGTAAAGGTCGAGAATGTGGACGAAGTGATTTTTGGATGCGTTGTCCAAGCGGGAATTGGGCAAGCTCCGGCACGTCAGGCGGCGATAAAAGCTGGGCTTCCGCCGGAAGTTTCGGCGTTGACGATAAATATGGTTTGCGGTTCAGGATTGCGTGCGGTTGCGTTGGCGGCTCAAGCGATTCAGCTTGGCGATGCGGAAATTGTCGTCGCGGGCGGAATGGAGTCGATGTCGAATATTCCTTATGCTTTGCAGACGGCTCGCGAAGGGTTTCGGATGGGAAATCAGACGGCGACTGATCTTTTGGTTCATGATGGGTTGTGGTGTCCGTTTGAAAATTGGCACATGGGAAACACGGGCGAAGTTGTCGCGGAAAAGCATTCGATCACTCGCGAAACGCAAGATGATTACGCCGCGAAATCGCACCAAAAAGCCGCGGACGCACAAGCAAATGGACGTTTCAAAGACGAAATTATTCCGATCACAATTCCGCAAAAGAAAGGTGATCCGATTGTTTTAGATTATGACGAACCGGTGCGTGCGGACACAACGGCGGAAGGTTTGGCGAGATTAAAACCTGCGTTCAAGAAAGATGGCGGAACGGTGACAGCCGGAAATGCTCCGGGCGTGAATGACGGTGCGTCAGCCGTAGTTGTAACTTCGGCGGCGAAAGCGAAAGAGTTGGGAATTGAACCTTTGGCGAAAATTGTGGCAACCGCAACTTCAGGAATCGAGCCGAAATTTATTATGCTCGCACCAGTCGAAGGCGTGAAAAAGGTCTTGGCAAAGGCTGGTTGGACGATGGAAAGCGTTGATTTATTTGAACTCAATGAAGCATTTTCGGTGCAAGCGTTAGGCGTGATGATCGAACTCGGTGCTGATGCCGAAAAAGTAAATGTTAATGGCGGTGCAGTCGCGTTGGGACACGCAATCGGGAATTCGGGCAGTCGTGTTTTGACGACATTGTTGCACGAAATGAAGCGTCGCGGAGCAAAACGCGGAGTCGCGGCATTATGTCTAGGCGGCGGAAATTCAGTCGCAATGGCTGTTGAGCGTTTTTAGCGTTTTTAGCGTTTTTAGCGTTAATGAGTAATGAGTTTTTTTTTGACGTAATCGATTTTTCCTCATAAACGCCACGAACGCCATAAACGCAATGAACGCCATGAACGCTAAAAACGCAATGAACGCCGTGAACGCTAAAAACGCTATAACGCTAAAAACGCCATAAACGCTATATCACAAGCGTCTTCGGGCGAATTGAAGATAAATTCGTCGATTGCACCGCCTTTTATGAGAGCTTTTAATCTTGGCGAAATTTCTACTTTGTCGTATTCATAAACGGACAAAACGTCAAAATTAGCGGTTTCTGATTCGAAAGCATCGGCGAGTTTTTCGTCTGAATTTGTCGCGTTGATAATTAAAAAATGCTGCGATTTAAAGTCTGGCTCATATTCTTTGATGGCGGAAATTACGGTTTGGGCATCAAGTTTTGCGGGAATAACATCGGCGTGGAGTTGTCGCAGACGAAGTTTGTCAGAAACGACTTCACCAAATGCACAAACGCGAAGTTCGTCGAGTTCGAAGAGATTTATGTGGCGTTTCTCAAGGCATTCAGCAAAAAATTCAACCGTGTTGATGTCAGTAAAAATTAGCCAATCGTATGAAGCGAGTTCGAAATTAGCAGTTTCAACTGCGGTTTTTGTGAAATGCGGAAACAGAATTACGTTTTGATTGTTGGATGAGAAGTCGCTGATAAGTTTTTTGTTAAGCGGCGTGTCGAAAATAGCAAAGGTTTTCTCATTCATAATTTTATCGCTCTGATTTATGTATCGTTGTGCTTCCAGCTTACGTATCGCCGTGCTTCCAGCCGGCGGTCGTGATTGCTTCCAGCAATCGAATTGCGAGCAAGATGCTCACAAGACAGCCGTCAAGATGACGGCGATACTTAAAAAACGCATTGCGAGCAAGATGCTCACAAGACAGCCGTCAAGATGAACGGCGATACGTTGAAGAATTAATTTTACAGAAGGATTTGAAATCTGCAAATTTGCAAAAAAGAAAAGAAAAAAGTATCGTTTGAAGTTTGATTCGCAGACTATAAATTAATGAAAGCAATGATTCTCGCAGCCGGTTTTGGAACGCGGCTGTTTCCATTAACAATTGATCGCACCAAGCCCGCAATTCCATTTCTCGGCAAACCTTTAGTCGGATATGTCGCCGAATATGTGGCGAAATTTGGCTTCAAAGATATTGTCGTAAATCTTCATCATCAGCCTGAATCTGTCAAATCTGCACTCGGTAACGGCGAAGAGTTTGGTGTAAAAATTCATTACACGCTCGAAACACCTGAAATTTTGGGAACTGCCGGAGCCTTAGATAATGCTCGCGAATTGTTAAGCGACGGAACTTTTCTAATCGTCAACGGCAAGATTATTACTGACATTGACATCGAAAAAGCTCTCGAAACTCACCGCAAATCTGGTGCGATTGCAACGATGATTCTCAAAGAAAACTCAAAATACGAGAAGTTTACTGAAGTTATCGTCCAAAACGGTGAAGTCAAAGGTTTTGCGAGCGGTTTTCCAATCCCAAACCCGAAATCGAACATCCACAATCCTTTGATGTTTACCGGAATTCACATTCTCGAACCGAAAGTTTTTGATTACATTCCGCGTGGAATTTATTCTGATATTGTTCCGACTTTTTATAATCCGGCGATTGCCGCTGGCGAAAAAATCGCCGCACATATCTGCGAAGGAACTTGGTTTGAACTTTCAACAATTCCGCGTTATTTAGATATTTCGTTAGCGATGATGAAGCAAGAAAATGTTTCTCAAGGCGACAATTGTCAGATTGATATGACCGCAAATGTAACAAATTCAGTGCTTTGGGATAATGTGACGGTTGAAGCCGGAGCAAACTTGAACCGAACAATAATCGCAGATCGCGTGACTATTCCCGCAAATACAAACTTCGAAAACGTCGCGATTGTGAGAGCTGATATGGTCGAAAATTGCCATGAAATCCCAGAGAAAGCTCTGCAAGGAAAGTTCGTCGGCGAAAATTATGTTGTTTCATTACATTGAAATTCGAATCAGAACACGGAGCGATAGCGACTTGGCTTCTTTTCACATTTTCACATTTTCACTTTGAACCTTTTTCACTCAACAAACTATAATCAAGAAATATTATGGCTGAAGTTAATGCTCAAAAACGACTTGAATCTTTTTTAGCCGAAAATGGTCAAAAGGTTAAAATTACGCCGCTAACGCCTGATGCGTCCACACGCGAATATTTTCGTGTTTCGCACGGTGAAACTATGGCAATCGCTTGTGTTTATCCAAACGATGCAGCCGGAAAATTGCAGTTTCAAGCGTGTGAAGATGTGACAAATGTTTTTCGTCTTGCCAAACTTCCGGTTGCGGAAATCTATGCCAGCGATGAAACTTTTGGTGTGATTATTCACGAAGATTTTGGCGATGTTATTTTGCGTGATGTTTTGTTGAAATCTGGCTTAACGACTCGTGAAACTTATCTAAACAATGCAATTATACTAATTGCAAAAATCCAACTAGCCACTCAAATTGCTATTGATAACAACTCAATTTCTTCGCAATTGCGTTTTGATGAGAAAAAACTAAACTGGGAATTAGACTTTTTTAAAACGCATTATTTTGAGACGTTTCGCAATAAAAAACTTTCTGAAACAGACGAAAAGGCTTTAATTTTAGAATTTTCAGAACTCACAAGTGAGCTTTCAAATCGTGCGTGTGTTCTGACACATCGAGATTTTCACGCGGCAAATTTGATGGTTTTTGATGAATCACTAAAAATAATAGATCATCAAGACGCAAGAATTGGATCAACAAGTTACGATTTGGTTTCGCTTTTGCTTGATCGCGTGACAGATTTACCAACTGCCGATTGGCTTGCCGAAAAGCGAAAATATTTTCTCAATCAACGAGAAAGCATTGGGTTAGAAAAAATAGACGAAGCCGAATTTGCTGAAGAATTTCGTCTGCAAACAATCCAAAGGTGCTTGAAAGCCATCGGAACATTTTCTTATCAATCAGCAAAACGCTATAAAACGCATTTTGATCAATATATTATTCCAATGTTTCGAATCGTTTTGCGGGCGTGTGAGAATTTGGATAGATTTCCAAATTTGCAGAGATTAATTGGAGTTCAAATTGATGAAGATATTAACTAAAACATTTTTCGTTTTTTTCTGTTTTGTTGGATTAACATATTCTCAAAGAGTTGATGTCAAGCCATTTGCCATTGATAAGACCGATCTAATCGCAGATTTGAAGAGTTTAAAAAACTCTAAACCAAAAATGACAACAGAAGAATTTGTAAAAGACTCGAACGCACTTTTAGACAAAAAGGGAATAAATTTTGTTGTTGGTTTTGACTCTGCAACTTGCCAAAAAATTGAACAAATAAAAAAGTCTCAAAAACATCAAAGTCAGCCGCTTAATCTGCGAACAACCATCAAATCTTCAGTTGGGGAAGCCGCTTCACTTGCATTGCCTGAGGCAAAATTTGAAAAAACTGAATGTTTTTCTTGCTTTGTCAATTTGCCGTTTGTTGAGATTACGCAGAGTGAATTTGTGACGATTGTTCAAGAAATTAATTTGAAATTTTATCTTCCTTCCAATTTTCTAATAAACGAAGTTACACTCGTTGACCAAAAAGATTTTTCGTTTGTTAAGCAAAAATGGAAAGTTCCCTTTAAAACAAAACCACTTTCAATTTCTGATGATGGAAATATTCTTTATTTCGGATTTGAAGAACCTGAATTGAATGATTTAGTTTTGCTCGCTTTTGGTGAAGGCTCATTTCAGATTTACGCAAAAAAAGACATTGATGACACAAAAAAAGGAACGATAGTAAATGATGTTTCACCTAGCTTTATCGTTCCTAATTTTTCGTTTATCAGATTTGAATCGCCAGAAACCAAGCAAGTTCTCAAATTTCCGACGAAATGCCCAAATTAAACTCTCAAATAATCGCCACGCCAATTTTTAACAGCAAGTTTAATATCTTTTGGAGTTTCTAGTTCACCGTTAATAATTTTCTCGACCAAAATTGGCAATTCCTCGTCTGAGGCAAATCTTAATGCAATCATTTGTCCAGTTTTGAACTGTGATGCTTTAGCTTCAAGAACCGAGTTTAATAACGATTTATAACGAAGTCTTTCTTCGAGACGAATCACACGGTCTTGAACCTTCATTGATTGCAATCTTGCGACCAATGATGCAAATACCAAAAAGAAGGCGAGAAATGTAAATTCAAGTCGATCCCAACTAAAATCTTGCACTGTTCTAACGATGCACCAGACAAAATGAACCAGTAAAACCGGCATTAAAACATAATGAAAGGGTGGAAAAAACTGTGTATGGTTTTTATAATTTTGTGTGTCTTGCATAAAGTTTCTTTGAAATTAAAGCTGCGAAACTGCCATTTTTTCAACTTTGTTTGAAGTAAAATCTTCGCCCGGATTGATAAAAAGGTTTTTCTCAAAGTTGTATTGTTTATCGTAAAGTTGTTTATATCTGCCGTTTTTGGCAACCAATTCTTCGTGATTTCCGCGTTCGACAATTTCTCCGGCTTCAACGACCATAATTTGGTCAGCTGAGCGAATTGTCGAAAGTCTGTGTGCAATCACGAAAGTTGTGCGACCTTCGCGAAGCCGTGTAAGTCCTTGCTGGATAAGTGCTTCGCTTTCTGAGTCGAGACTCGAAGTTGCTTCGTCAAGAATCAAAATTTTCGGATTTGCGAGCAATGCACGAGCAATTGCGATTCGCTGGCGTTGTCCGCCCGAGAGTTTTACGCCGCGTTCGCCGACGATTGTTTCGTATTTATCGTTGAAACTTTCGATAAATTCGTCTGCGTTTGCAATCTTGCAAACTTCGCGGATTTCTTCAAGAGTTGCTTGAGGTTTTGAAAATCTAATATTTTCTTGAATCGATCCATCAAACAAAAAATTATCCTGCAAAACAACTCCAAGATGACTTCGATAGTCACGCAATTTAATCGATTGGAGATCTTTGCTATCGACTTTTACGAATCCAGTATTTGGTTGAATAAAGTTCAAAACAAGACTCAAAATGGTCGATTTCCCAGAACCGGAAGATCCGACGAGTGCAGTAGTTGACCCAGCCGCGGCGTGAAAACTAACATTTCGCAAAACCGGAACATTTTCGTCATATTCGAATGAAACGTTATCGAAATCGATGCTGCCATCAATAGTTCTCAAAGGCTGTTTGTTGGCATCTAAATCGTCTTCGGTAGTAACTTCAAATACTTCGCGGATTCTATCCAAACCACCAAACGCTTCAGTTATTTGCGTTCCAATATTAACCAAATCTACAATCGGAACAATTAAATTTAGTGTGAACGCAATATAAACGGCGAAATCTCCACCTGACATTCCTTGAGTTAAGTCGCCGCCAGATAAGTTTCTGAGAATCAATTGGCTTCCGCCAAACCAGATCATCACAATCGAAATTGTGCCGACAATAACGGATGAAAACGCCTGAGTTGCAGAAACTCCAGTCAATGTTTTCGCGACGTTTCGAAAAAGTTTGTGTGCACCGCGTGCAAAAGAAAGTTCTTCGCGTTTTTCGGCGGTGTAGGCTTTGACGATTCGAATTCCGCCCAAACTTTCGTTTAATCTTCCGGTTACTTCCGCCTGAATATCACCGCGTTCTTTAAATAATGGTCGCAATGTCGCGAATGCGTAACCCAAAACCGTTCCTAATGCAGCCAAAACTGCGAGCGTAATTAAAGTGATTTCCCAACTTAAATAAAATAAAACGCAGAGCGAAACTGCGGCGGAAATTAATCCACCGAAAACCTGTCCAATTCCCGTGCCGACAAGATTTCGAACACCTTCAGCGTCAGACATTATCCGCGAAATTAGCTGCCCAGACTTGCTTGAATCGAAATAGGAAATTGGAAGATGTGCGATGTGAGCCTGAATTCGCTTACGCATTTCGGTGATCGCACGCTGAGCCGCGACACCGAGAACCTGCGACAACGTGAACGAAGTAACACCTTGAACGATAGCCGCGGCTCCAATTGCCAAAACTATCCATTTCAACAAAACTACGTCGTTATTAACGAAAACATCGTCAACAATAAACTTCACCGAACTCGGCAAAACCATTGCCGCAGCTCGCCCGACTAACATTAATAACGTTCCGACAAGCAAACGTTTGCGATAACTCCAAATCAATGTTCGAGCTTCTTTCCAAGCTCCCGAATAATTGATTTTCTTCTTTTTCTTCTCTTCCATTTAACTCACTTAAAGGTTTTTTTATAGGCATTCGTAAAAAATATTTGGTGATACGACAGCCGAACAATCAAACCTAAACTATACAACAAACAAACATTTGAGTCTTGTCGAGGCTCATAAAAACGTTTCTGAATCAAATATTATTGAGTTTAGATTTATGTTAAAATATATAGTTATGACAGATGAAGAACGCGAAAAAATGCGATCCATGATGGTTAATTGGGACGAAGTTGACAAAGTAATGAAAAAATTGCGGCGTGAAAAAATTCGAAATTCTAGTCTTGCTCAATCAATAGCAGTTTTTGACGATGCTTTTCGATCTGCAATTTGGCTCAACCAACCGAGTTTAACTTCTGGTTTTGTTGAGTTTCATAAAATATTAGGAAAAAGTAAATGACCGACTTAATATCAGTTGCACTAGAAATGCAGAAATTTTGTGAAGAGCAAGATTGGAAATTTTGCATTATTGGCGGTTTTGCACTTCAATATTGGGGCGAACAGCGTCTGACAAAAGATGTTGATTTAACCTTGTTTGTTGGGTTTGGTTATGAAGAAAAATTTATTGATGCATTGCTCGAAAAATTTACCAGCCGAATTGACGATGCGAAAGACTTTGCTCTTCGTAATCGTGTGATTTTGTTAGAAACAGAAAATGGAATTGGAATTGACATTTCGCTAGGAGCATTTCCTTTTGAAGATTCAATGACGGAAAGAGCAAAATATCAAGAATATTTGCCAAATGTCTCGCTAAAAATTTGCACCGCCGAGGATTTAATTGTTTCTAAAGCATTTGCGGATCGCGGAAAAGACTGGATTGATATTCAATCTGTTTTGTTAAAGCAAGAAAATCTCGACTGGAGATATGTTTTTGAGCAGCTAAAACCGCTTGTTGAACTAAAAGAAGAACCTGAAATTCTAACGAAATTGGAAAAATTAAGAAAAGAATCGGATTTATGAACCAAACATACATTAACGAATTAAAAAATCATATTGGCGAAACAGTCACCTTGAAAGGTTGGCTCTATAACTCGCGTTCGAGCGGGAAACTTGTCTTTTTACAGCTCAGAGATGGCACGGGAATCGTCCAATGCGTTGTGTTTAAGCCGAATAACGAAGAATTATTTGAAACTGCAAAATCGCTCGGACAAGAATCTTCGATTATTGTAAACGGCACGGTTAAAGAAGATACACGTTCGTCAATCGGCGTAGAATTAGACGTTACAGGTTTGGAAGTAATCCAAAATGCGACTGACTATCCGATAACACCAAAAGAACACGGCACGGAATTCTTGATGGACAATCGTCATTTGTGGATTCGTTCGAAAAAGCAAAATGCCGTTTTGAAAGTTCGGCACACGGTTGTTAAAGCTGTCCGCGATTTTTTTGACGAAAATGGCTTTATTTTGGCTGATACACCAGTTTTTACGCCAGCCGCGTGCGAGGGAACGACCACGCTTTTTGAAGTTGATTATTTTGACGACGATAAAGCGTATTTGACGCAATCTGGTCAACTTTACAACGAAGCGACCGCCGCTAGTTTGGGCAGAAGTTATTGTTTCGGACCTGTTTTTCGTGCCGAAAAGTCTAAAACACGCAGACACTTAACCGAATTTTGGATGGTTGAACCGGAAATGGCTTACGCAGATCTCGCGGATGTCATGAAGCTCGGCGAAGGTTTGATTAAATTTGTCGTCGGACGTGTTTTGGCTGACAGACGCGAAGATTTAGCGACGCTCGAACGCGATATTTCTAAGCTCGAAGCAATTTCCACGAGCGATTTTCCACGTGTGCATTACGACGAAGCAGTGAAGTTGCTCCAACAAGGTTTTGTGAAAGGCGAACTCGAAAATAATTTTGAATGGGGCGGAGATTTTGGTGCACCGGACGAAACTTATATCTCAACTCAATTTGGTCAGCCAGTTTTTATCACACATTTTCCGGCTGTTATCAAAGCCTTTTATTTCGAACGAGATAAGGAACGCCCGGAACTCGCACTCGGTGCAGATTTGATCGCTCCAGAAGGCTATGGCGAAATTATCGGTGGCGGCGAGCGTGCGATGGATTTGGAGTTTTTAGAGAAACAAATTGAAGCACATAATCTGCCAAAAGAATCGTTTGAATGGTATTTAGATTTGCGAAGATTCGGCAGCGTTCCACACGCTGGTTTCGGCATGGGAATCGAACGCTGCGTCGCGTGGATGTGCGGAATTGAACATGTAAGAGAAACAATTCCGTTTCCGAGAATGTTGAATCGCTTGAAACCGTAAAAATTTGTTTAGTTTGATTGGTTTCGTTTAGAGTATCGTTGAGGTAAAAATATTATGTTAGAAACAGTTGAAGCCGTCATAGACACGCAAGGACATGTTCAGCTTTTGGAAAAGATAAAACTTACCAAAAATCATCGAGCTTTAGTTACAATTTTGGATGAAACTGATTATTTTGTAGAAGATAGTGATTTTTTTACAACCGCAAGCAGTTCAAAATCAGATGAGGTTTGGAATAACGATGAGGACGATGTTTATGCCGAATTACTCGAAAAATGAAATTGTTTTAATCGCCTTTCCGTTTTCTGATTTATCGAGTTTTAAGGTTAGACCAGCTGTAATTGTTAACGCTCCGCACATTTCGCAAGATGTTTTTATTGTTTCGTTGACAAGCAAAACAAATAATCTTTTGAAAGGTGAATTTGTGTTGCAGGATTGGAAAGCGGCAGGGTTGAATGTTGAAACCGCAGTAAATCGTGGAATTTTTACTATCAAAGAAAACCTTATCAAAAAGAAAGTTGGATCACTTTTAAAAGTAGATTCTGACGACATAGAAAAAATCGCTTAAATTGTGGCTAGGTTTTTAACCATTTCCTTTTCCACAAACGTTGAACAGATTAAAGTCACAGTAAATGCTTTCAAATAACTCAATCATTTCCGACATCAAACAAATCATCGAGCAATCGCGTGAAAGTGCAATTCGTTCGGTTGATTTTGTTCGTGTGCAAATGTATTGGCACATTGGCGAGCGAATTTTTGTTGAAGAACAGCAGGGAAAAGACCGTGCTGATTACGGCAGAAAACTGATTCGGAGTTTGGCGGAGACTCTTGAACCTGAGTTTGGAAGTGGTTTCTCTTACCGCCAACTCTATCTTTTTGTTCAGTTTTACAAAACTTTCCCAATTATGAACGCACTGCGTTCACAATTGAATTGGACTCAATACAAACTCCTTATTCGCATCGAAAACCAAGATAAACGTGAGTTTTACATCGCCGAAACTGCTAAAAATAATTGGACTTCGCGGCAGACAGAACGCCAAATAAACTCGCAATTATTTGAAAGATTGTTGCTGAGCAATGATGTCGAAAGCGTTTTAGCTGTAGCGAGAAACGAAAAACTTCCGTCTGATGCCAAAGAAATTATCAAAGATCCGATGGTTTTGGAATTTCTTGGTCTAAAATGTGAAAGTAGCTATTACGAAAAGGATTTTGAGCAAGCTGTTATCACACATTTGCAGGATTTCTTGCTCGAAATTGGTAATGGATTTTCGTTTGTTGCTCGGCAAAAACGGATTCATCTTGACGGCGATGAGTTTTTTATTGATTTAGTTTTTTACAACCGTCTGTTGCAATGTTTTGTGTTGTTTGAAATCAAAAAAGAAAAATTGACACATCAAGATTTAGGACAATTGCAAATGTATGTTAATTATTACGACCGCGTTGAGAAAAGTGATTTTGAAAATTCGACCATCGGCATTTTGCTCTGTGCGGATAAAAACGATTTGGTTGTAAAATATTCTTTGCCCGAAAATAATCGACAAATTATGGCGAGTAAATATGAATTATTGTTGCCTACTGAAAAACAATTAATTGAAGAATTAAACAAAACCTTGCAAGAATTAGAGTAAGAATAAAATGACTAAACCAAGTCTTTTCAACATTTTAATTACCATCTTAGTGACAGCATTAATTTTATTGTCTATGTTTTTCTCAATCAAATATTTGTTCTTTTCTTCTTCGGAAAATAGGAAAAATGAAATTGCCGAAAATACAAATTATTCAGATGCAACGATTAAAAATCTTGCAACAAATAAATCTGATTCTACTCAATATAATAAAGTAGAAAAAAATATAGCGATGCAGAAGCAAGCTGATTCATTATTAAATTTATTCGATAATATGTCGTCTGTGCCAGTGTTTGTAAAAGATGAACCGATTTTGCGTAATGGCACAAATACCGAACGCGGGCTTGGTTATACAACTTGTGAGAACAAAAATGTTCCCACTATTTATATCAAAAAAGTGTTTTTTCAAAAGAACAATCAAAAACAAATTATCAACATTCTAAAGCACGAACTGACTCACGCATATTTTTGTCGGCAAGGTTTTCAAGTTGGGCACGACGAACGCTGGCGAAAAAAATTTGAATCAGTTGGCGGTTTTGGAAATTAGTAGTTTTTTCAAATATAATAAAAATATGCCTGCACCAACAACACACGGATTTGCCGAAAAAGTTGCTTTAATAATTAACGGTCACGATGGAATTGGACGTGCTGTAGCATTACAACTTGCTTTAAGCGGTTGTTATGTAATTATAGTTTATCCAGCAACTTACAAGCACCAAGCTGATAGTTTAAATGAACTTACATCACTCGGGACATTGGCAAATGCTTTTGAATTTACTAATGCAAAATCGGCTATTGAAGAAGTCGAAAAACTTTATGGCAGGTTAGATTTGCTTGTGAATTGTTTGGAATATGACCAAGATTCGGTTTATTTAATTAATACAACTATTGAAGAAGGTGCGAAACTTATGAAATCTCGCCCAAAGCCAACAATTGTTACTGTTGTGACAATGAGTGAAGTTGAAGATATAACATTATTAACTCAACAAACACAATTAATTAACTCTAATTTACTAAACCATTTTCGAGCTAATTTAATAATCGTTGAAAGATCAGAATCTATAAAAGAACACGAACTATATGAAACAAAAATAGGCGTGCAAAATGATGATGTTGCAAGAGTTGTAACATTTTTACTTTCAACAGAAGCAAAAGCGTTAAACGGACAAGTTTTGTTCGCTCGCTAACATTTTAAGCCTTTTTCGTGTTAGTATTTTCAAACAATGAAATTTGATATTCTCATATTTAGAATCGCATTTATAATACTTCTCGCAGTGGCTGGGTTTTTAATAGTCCCGCTTGATAAATCATCATACTTAATTTCAAACGAACTTCCAGAAAAGCGTTTATATTCAGCAGTTTTGGGAGCGATAATTGGGCTTTTTGTTGTTGCTTTCGAGAGTCGCGTCAGGAATGCAACGTTTAAAACTTTAATCGGTGCCGCAATTGGTTCAATTTTGGGTTTACTTGGTGCTTTTTTACTTGGACTTTTAATTATTCTCCAAGAAACGGCGACAGTTTCGGGCGAAATGAAGATGTTTTTAACGCTAACAATGGCATTTTTTATGGGCTATGTTGGGTTAATGGTTGGTTCGGCGAAAGGCGAGTTTCTTGATTTATCAGTTTTGGGCGGAATATTTAGTGATAAAAATCTTCCTCGTGACTACAAAATTCTTGATACTTCGGTAATTATCGACGGCAGAATCGCGGACGTAGCGGAAACTGGATTTCTCGGTGGAACTTTGATAATTCCGCAATTTATTTTAACCGAATTACAGCAGGTTGCTGATTCTGCTGATTCTTCGAAAAGACAAAGAGGTCGTCGCGGACTTGATATGTTGCAACGTCTTCGTAACAACTCAAAACTTGACATACAAATTATTGAAACTGATTTTCCAGTTGTCAAAGAGGTAGATTTGAAACTTATTGAACTTGGAAAACAACTTGAGGCTGTAATTGTAACTAACGATTTTAATCTTAATAAAGTTTCTCAACTCAGAGGCGTTAGCGTATTGAATATAAATGAGTTAGCTAATGCACTTAAACCAGTTGTTTTGCCTGGTGAAGCAATGAAAGTCTTCATTTTAAAAGAAGGAAAAGAATACAATCAAGGTGTTGCTTATCTTGATGATGGAACAATGGTTGTGGTTGATAATGCAAGAAAGTTGATTGGAAAAAATGCTGAAGTTGCTGTGACAAGTGTTTTGCAAACGACAGCTGGAAAAATGATTTTTGGAAAACTTTGGGAAGAACGTGGAGATTACAATAGTGATCCGAATATTAATATCCACGATTCAAGGATTCCTGGTTTCAAACGCGAATCGCGAGAACTTAAACATTCGAGCATAATGCCAGAAGATTACAAATAATTTTATGGTTAAAATTGACCAACTCATTCAAGGACTTTGCTCAATCTCAGACGCTGATTTCACTTGTGATAATGTTTATCAGTTTTTGGGCAAAAATCCGATTGATGTCGATTCAATTTCTAAGTTTTTTTTCTGGAGTGAGAATTTTTACACCCGAAATCTTATTTTTAAAAATGAGCGTTTTGAGTTGATGACACTTTGTTGGGAAGTTGGTCAGCACTCGAGAGTTCATAATCACTCCGACCAAATGTGTTGGATGACAGTTCCGGTTGGTAAACTTCGAGGGCAAAATTTCCGTGCAATTGAATACGATAAAAATACACAGTTTTGCAAACTTGAGAAAAGCGATAATTTTGATTTGTCAGATTGCCTCGCATCAAAAGTAGAACTCGAAGAACCTATTCACCAAATCCTCAATTTACCCGAATTTAATGAACGAGCAGTGAGTCTTCATGTTTATTCAAAACCCTTCGAAACTTGTTTAACTTATTGCTGTGAAACTCATGTGTTTACTGAAGTTAAGTTATCTTATTCAAGTGTCGATGGTAAACTTTGTGATGGCATTTCATTGTAAATTTATTTTCTTTTCCAACGAACACCATCTTTTGTATCTTCCAAAATAATTCCCTTTTTAGCGAGTAAATCTCGTATTTCGTCAGATTTTGCAAAGTTTCTAGTTCTTCTAGCTTCGTTACGATTTTCGATGAGTTGTTCGATTTCTGCATCAAGAATTTCGTTTGAATCTTTACCAAAAATATTGAAAACAGAATCAATTTGTTTAATTGTCAGCAAAATTGCTTTCTTATCGTCAGCTTTTAAAGTTTTATTTGCTAAACCAGTATTCACTACTCGGACGAGATTATGCACAACCGCAAGTGCAACAGATGTGTTTAAGTCATCGTCCATCGCAGTTTCAAAATCTCGCAAAGCATTTTCCGCAAGTTGTTTTATTTCATCGTTTACACCTAACTCGGCTTTAGCTTCGGTCAAGCGTTGTCGAAAATCTTGCAAACGTTCAATCGTATTTTCTGCACCTTTCAAACCTTCAAATGTAAAATTCAGTTGCTTGCGATACGGAACACTAAATAGCAAATATCGAATAGCTTGCGGATTTACACCACGACCGATAATTTCACGCAAAGTATAATCGTTGCCGAGCGATTTCGACATTTTTTCGCTATCAATTTTCAAAAATTCGCCGTGTAACCAGTATTTTGCAAATAATTTATCTGTCGCACCTTCGCTTTGGGCGATTTCGTTTTCGTGATGCGGAAACTGCAAATCAATTCCGCCGGCGTGAATATCGAATGTTTCACCCAAATATTTCATCGCCATTGCCGAACATTCGATGTGCCAACCTGGACGACCGCGACCAAATGGAGCGTCCCAACCAGTCAGTTCATTTTCATCAACAAATTTCCACAATGCAAAATCTCTTGCATCTTCTTTTTCATATTTATCAGTGTCAATTCGTTCGCTTCCGCCGACAATATTGCCCGAAAAGCTGATTTTCGAAAGTTTTCCGTAATCGGGAAAAGCGGAAATTCGAAAGTAAATTGAGCCATCTGATTCGTATGCCCGACCGTTTTTGAGTAATGATTCGATAATCTCAATCATTTCCGCAATATGTTCGGTGGCACGCGGAGCAATATCTGGGCGTTCATTGCCGATTGCGTCCATATCTTCCCAAAACGCAACAATATACGGCTGGACAAATTCATCAATCGTCAGGTTAGCCTTCGCAGCTTCGTTGATAATTCGGTCGTCAACATCGGTCAAATTCATTACGTGAGTTAAATTATAACCTTTGAATTTAAGATAACGACGCAAAATATCGCCAAAAATAAAGGTGCGGAAATTGCCGATATGTGCGAAATTCCAAACAGTCGGACCACAAATATATAGTTTTACATCGTTGCCGTTAAGCGGTTGAAAATCTTCGAGTTTATCGGTTAAATTGTTATAAAATCTAAGCATATAGTGATATTGAAAAAAGTAATCATACAACAAAAACTAAAACAAAAGGAATGTTTCAATGCAATTTTAAAATCATATTTAGCTAAACATAATTTTTTGTTTATAATCATTTTTCTAAATATAATTCTAAAATCATGCCAAAAAGAACAGATTTACACAAAATTCTAGTCATCGGGTCAGGACCAATAGTCATCGGACAAGGTTGCGAGTTTGATTATTCGGGAACTCAAGCGTGTCGCGTTTTGAAAGCGGAACGTTTCGAGGTGATTCTCGTAAACTCAAATCCTGCAACAATTATGACCGATCCAGAGATTGCAGACGCGACATATATTGAGCCACTAACGATTGAAACGGTGACTGCGATTATTGAAAAAGAACGACCAGACGCATTGTTGCCGACAGTTGGCGGGCAAACTGCTTTGAATTTGGCAGTTGATTTGGATGCTGCTGGAATCTTGGAAAAATATTCAGTTGAGTTGATTGGTGCGAATATTAAGTCGATCAAAGTTGGTGAAGATCGCGAACTTTTCAAAGCCGCGATGGACGAAATCGGGATTCCATCGGCGAAAGGTGGTTTTGCACACACGTGGGAAGAAGCTCGCCAAGTTGTTGAAAACACAGGTTATCCGGCGATAATTCGACCGAGTTTTACCCTTGGCGGAACTGGCGGCGGCGTTGCATTTAACCCTGAAGAATTTGAGGAAATCGCCAAAGGCGGACTTGCCGCATCGCCCAATTCGCAGATTCTGATTGAAGAATCGATTTTGGGTTGGAAAGAATATGAGCTCGAATTGATGCGTGATTTGGCGGACAATGTGGTTGTTATTTGTGCAATTGAAAATTTTGACCCGATGGGCGTTCACACTGGAGATTCGATTACGGTTGCTCCGGCTCAGACGCTTTCCGATGTTGAATATCAAAAACTCCGCGATATGTCGATTGCGTGTATTCGCAGAGTTGGCGTGGAAACTGGCGGATCGAATATTCAGTTTGCGGTAAATCCTGCAAATGGTGAAGTTAGGATTATCGAAATGAATCCTCGCGTGTCGCGTTCGTCAGCATTGGCGAGTAAAGCGACTGGTTTCCCGATTGCGAAAATCGCGGCAAAACTTGCGGTTGGTTACACTTTGGACGAAATTCCGAATGATATTACTAAGAAAACTCCGGCGAGTTTTGAACCGACAATTGATTATGTTGTCACGAAAATTCCGAAATGGGCGTTTGAAAAATTTGGGCAAGCGGAAGATGTTTTGGGAACGCAGATGAAATCAGTCGGTGAAGTGATGGCGATTGGACGAACGTTTAAAGAGAGTCTTTTCAAAGGTTTACGCTCGCTTGAATCTGCAAAGCCGCTTCGCTTGAAAGATGTCCCTGACGCAGTTTTACAACGCAAACTCGCTCGCCCGAATTCGAATCGCTTTTCATACATAACTTATGCTTTGCAAAATGGTTATTCTGTTACGGAAATTCATCGTTTGACGAAAATTGATCCGTGGTTTTTGGAACAGCTTCAAGAAGTTATGTTGCTCCAAACTCGCATTGATGGACGCGAGCTAAATGATGTGCCTGCTGATGTTATCCGCACAGCGAAAGAATATGCTTTGTCTGATAGACGAATTTCGTTTCTGACAAACTCTACGGAATCAGCGGTTCGTGAGCGTCGGAAGAATCTCGGAATAGTTCCGGTGTTTAAGCGTGTCGATACTTGCGGTGCGGAATTTGAAAGTTTTACGCCTTATTTATATTCGACTTATGAAGAAGAATGCGAGGCTGAGCCAACAAATCGCCGCAAAATTATGATTCTTGGTTCAGGTCCGAACCGGATTGGGCAGGGAATTGAGTTTGATTATTGCTGTTGTCATGCGTCTTTTTCGCTGCAAAAAGCTGGTTTTGAAACGATTATGGTCAATTGCAATCCCGAAACTGTTTCGACAGATTATGACACTTCAGATCGTTTGTATTTCGAACCTTTGACCTTTGAAGATGTGATGAACATCGTCGAAAAAGAGAAACCTGAAGGCGTAATTGTCCAATTTGGCGGACAAACTCCGCTCAATCTGGCGTTACCTTTACACGAAGCTGGCGTGCCGATTATCGGAACTTCGCCCGATTCGATTGACCTTGCCGAAGACCGTAAACGATTCGGTAAGTTGTTGGAAGATTTGAACATACCGTGTCCGGCGAACGGAATGGCGAGTTCGGCTGAAGAAGCAAAAACTATCGCAAACGAGATTGGTTATCCGGTAATTGTTCGCCCGAGCTATGTTCTGGGCGGACGTGCGATGGCGATTGTTTACGATGAACAGAGTTTGGACGAATATATGCGAACGGCGGTTGACGCTTCGCCTGAGAAGCCGATTTTAGTTGATAAGTTTTTGGAAAATGCCGCCGAATTTGATGTGGATGCACTCGCGGACGAAACTGCTTGCGTGATTGCAGGGATTCAGGAGCATATTGAAGAAGCGGGAATTCATTCGGGCGATTCTTCATCGGTTTTGCCACCGCAACGCATCGCTGAAGAACATCTCGAAACGATTCGTCATCACACTCATCGGCTTGCTAAAGCGTTGAATGTAGTAGGTTTAATGAATATTCAGTTTGCGATAAAAGATGATCGCGTTTATGTTTTGGAAGTGAATCCGCGAGCTTCACGAACTGTTCCATTTGTCTCAAAAGCGACCGGAATTCCGCTTCCCGCAATCGCATCTTTGGTAATGGCTGGTCATAAAACTCTCGCCGAATTTAATCTTCCCGAAAATTTGGAAGTCACAAAAATTTTCGTCAAATCGCCAGTCTTTCCATTCAAAAAATTCGCTGGAGTTGACCCGATTCTTGGACCTGAAATGCATTCGACCGGCGAAGTGATGGGCGTTGGCGAAACATTCGGCGAGGCTTATGGCAAAGCGATGGTTTCCGCAGGTTTAGAATTACCGATTTCGGGAACTGCATTTCTTTCTGTAAATGATGCAGATAAAGGACAAGCCGTTATTATCGCAAGACGTTTGACTAAACTTGGCTTCAAAATCATCGCGACTTATGGCACAACTCAGCGTTTGAAAGAAGTCGGGATCGAATCAGAATCAGTTTTTAAGGTCAACGAAGGTCGCCCAAATATCGCGGATTTCATCAAACAAGATAAGATTTCACTAATAATAAACACGCCACTCGGCAAAACTTCGCACTACGATGAAAAAGCGATTCGCCAAGCCGCACTTCGGCATAATGTTCCGTGCGTAACAACAATGACTGGGGCAAATGCACTGGTAGAAGCCATTTCGGCAAAAGTTGAAGAGAAAGGGATTGTGGTGAGAAGTTTGCAGGAGATTCATTATAAAGGAAAAACAACTGTGATAAAATAGCATTTGGAGAAAAAATATGAGTGTAGTTTTAGATTCAACGATTTTACATAAAACTTCAATTTCAACTATCAAAAGAGCAACTGAATTTGCTTTGAAAGAGCAGGTTTCGGTTATTTTATCTGATGTTGCTTGGGAAACTTACGACCAATTTGTCCAAGAAACAATGGATATAACTGCCAATCCTCGTTTTTATTACGAAAAGGAATGTTTACTGATTATGCCATTATCTGCTGAACACGAATCCATAAACCGTGTAATCGCCTCAATTGTTGATAGTTTAGCCGAAGAATTTCAAATTAACTCAAGATGTCTTGGTTCATCAACCTATCAGCGTCAAGATATTGAGCGAGGTTTTGAGCCTGATTCGTGTTTCTATTTTGAAAATGAGCCAAAAATTCGCGGAGTCAAACGGCTTGATATGATGATTCATCCTGCACCTGATTTAATTATTGAAGTTGACATTACAAGTCTCTCAACTAATCGTCAGAGCATTTTTGCTGCTTTCGGTGTGCCAGAAATTTGGCGTTTTGACGGTGAAAAAATGCAGATTCTCAAACTCGAAACTTCCAAATACACAGAAATCTCAAACAGCCTTGCTCTGCCCAAAGTAACATCTGAAAAACTTACTGAATTTTTACAAAAAAGTGAAATTCTTAGCCGTTTGGAATGGATTAGCGAAGTTAGAAATTGGGCGAAAAGTGTTTCAGTATAGAAATTTAAAATATAGTTTAATGATGCAAAATTATTGCATGGAGTTTGCAAAAGATTCATGACCTAAGCTCATAGACTAAATTATGAAAAAGTCATAAATGTAATAATTTACTTGATAACTAGACTAATTCTGTAGGTTATTGCAAATTTTTTTCTGCAATTATTATTTCAGCATATCCATCAAAGATTCTTTTTGACCATCATAATTAATGTTTCTAATCTTCTTAGTTTTCGCATCAATGGTCAGCAATACTTTTTTCTTTTCGCCAAAATTTGTAAAACTCACTGTAACTACTTCGAGTCTTTTACCACTCGCTTTTTCGCTGGTGATTTTGTAGGTTTTGATGTCTGAATCGTCTTGGGTGTCAAAAAGAATATCAAATTCAATCCCGGATTCTTTGTTTGCTTCTCTGTAAAAAGCATTGGTAAATTCTGTTGTGAAATATTTGTTCAAACGGGCTTTACTCCAGCCCGCGACCGAATCTTTCTTATGTTCTTTGTAAAGATTTGCGACTAAATTAGTTGCAGATTGGGCGTTGGCAAAAGTTGTTACAGACAAAGTTACGATAGCAGCGATTAGTAATTTGTTAAGAATGTTATTTTTCATAAATTTACAGACAGAATGCGTGATTGTTTTTGCTTAATTTCAGAAGTAAGCAAATTTTTTTACAAACCTGCCTAGACTTGTATGATACAGATTTAAGCACAGTTTACGCAATTAAAACTTGTTTGAATTGCTATCAAAACCTTTTGCTATTAGAATTGTCTCAAAGTTATAACAAATATATTGAGTTAAATTATGAAGATTATTGCGAGAATTTTGGTTTGTTTTGTGTTGGCGATTGGTTTGAGTCAGTTTGTTTTTGGTGCGACATTTACGGTGACGAAAACTGCGGATACGGCTGATGGTGTTTGTGATGCGGATTGCAGTTTGCGAGAAGCGGTTGTCGCGGCAAATGCTACGGCTGATAACGACATTATTTCGTTTGCGAGTATTTTTAACTCGCCGCAAACCATCACACTTGGCGGAACGGACATTATTATTACCAATTCTGGATCGCTTTCGATAAATGGTCCCGGAGCAACAAAACTCACAGTTACAGGAAATGTTTTGAGTCGCGTTTTTACAAATAATACTGGTTCGAATGCGACAATTAGCAATCTTCGTGTTATTGGCGGAAACGGATCGAGTGCGGTTGCAAGCGGTCGCGGTGGCGGAATCTACAACACTGCGGCGACTTTAACGCTAAATAATTTGGTGATTGAGGGAAATGTAAGCACTAATGGCGGTGCTTTGAGTAACGCGGGAACTGCAACTTTGAACGTAGTAAACTGTGCAATATCAACAAATTCAGCGACTGGTTCTGGTGGTGCAATTCAAAATTTCTCAGGCAATAATTTCTTAAACATCTCAGGTTCTTCAATTTACGGAAACACTTCAAACTCAAATACTGTCGGCGGCGGAGCAATTCAAGCAAACGGAAACGTCAACATCGTTAATTCAACATTTGCGAATAATCGTGCAAATACGGGTTCTGGCGGAGCGATATTTTACAATGGCACGGTTTTAAATATCACAAATTCGACATTTGCGGGAAACACATCGGCACAAAACGGCGGTGGAATTCACGCGACAGTAACGACAACCAATATCCGAAACTCGATTATTTCGGGCAATAGCGGAATTGCAGCTTCGCCCGACTCGACTGGCACTTATAATTCGCTCGGTAATAACATAATCGGCAATATTGGAACTTCAAATGGTTGGATTGCGGCTGACTTGCAAAACACAAATCCGATACTTTCTCCGCTTGGGTTTTATGGTGGAAATGGTCTGAGTTTTGCGTTACTTTCGAGTTCGCCAGCACTAAATGCTGGTCAAAATTGCGTGACTGATTTAACTTGTGCGACCAACAATCCGGCGGTTGCATTGACTGCTGATCAACGCGGTGCAGTTCGTCCGACAAATTCGACGGTTGATATTGGAGCGTTCGAGGCTTCGAGTGTATATCGAGTAATACTTCCTGATGGGGCAATTAATGTTGCTTATAACCAAACGCTTTCAGCTTTTGCGAGTGGAAGTTCTTATACGGGATTATTGCCAGCCGGATTAGCAATATCAAGTCCTTTATTTGACGAATTTGGAAACACATCGGCATCAATTTCTGGCGTTCCGATATTGTCAGGAGTTTTCGATTTTGGAATTACAATTATGACAGGTGCGAATTCTGCCGTTGTAAATTATCGAATTACTGTGCCGATAACAAATGCAATCGGTTCAGTTTCTGGTCAAATATTAGATTCTACTGGAAGCGGAGTTGGCAGAACATGGATTACGGCGACTGATGATTCGGGTAATGTTTACAACGGCAGGTCAAATTCTTTTGGATTTTATCGAATATTTGGGCTTCCTGCTGGAAGGTTTTATACGATTGTTGCACGAACTAAGGCTCTGCAATTCCAAAATAATCCACGTATCAAGATTATTTCAAGCGATTTAGTTGGCGAAAATTTTGTCGCAACCAACTCTAATCTGAACACGGAGCGATAGCGACTAGTGTCGTGTCAATTCAGAATTGTCTAAACAAAAAGCAAACCAAAGTTTGTGATGTGTATTATGAGTAAAGTGTAGGGCATTAGATGCTCATTAATGTTTATCTTGAGCCGATGTAATCGGCAACGGCGTAAAGCCTGTCGTGGAGTTTGACGGAACGCCAGGTTGTTGAAAACACAAAGTTTTAAGCTGTCGTAGATAGCGTCGGGAATTGAAATTGAGTGTTAAGAGCGTTTGTATCGTTTTTAGCGTTTATAGCGTCAAGATTTAAGACGTTAAGAGATTTAGCGGAATTTTCATCCTTCATCCTTCTATCTTCATACTTGTTGCTAAAACCAAGCAATTATCAGTTGTTTTTTACGCGTTCCTATATAATCAAAATACATAGCGACAATATCGCTTTGACAGGACAATAGTATGTAATTTAGCAGCCAAGTCGTTATTGCTTCGTGTACTGAAACATAATTTTCTCAACAATGTCTCGCGATGAGTTTGGTTTCGCAAACCTCAGAGCGTTTTGTTTCATTGCTTCAAAACGTGGTTTGTCTGATAAGATTCGGTCAATTTTAAACGCTAGAGTTGGCAAATTGTTACAGCGAATTGCACAACCTTCTTCAAGCAAATGATCGGAATTTCGTTCCTCTTGCCCGGGAATTGGGTTCACGACGACAAAAACTAAGCCTTTTGCTAATGCTTCGCAGGTTGTTAAGCCGCCGGGTTTGCCGACGATAATGTCTGCGGCTGACATATATTCGTCCATTTCTCGCGTGAAGCCGACTGCCTTGAACATTACGTCAGATTTCTTCATCAGATCACTTGCGAGCTTCTCAACGCTGGCTTTCAACTCTTCGTTTTTGCCACACATTGCTAAAACTTGAGTTGGAGTTTTGAGATCGGCGAGTGCTTGCAAAGTTTTTTCAATTTTCCCAACGCCAAAACCGCCAGTCGAAACAAGTATCGTAACTCTCTCAGCATCTAAATTATATTTGAGACGCATTTGGCGTTTGTCTTTTTCGACCGCGAAGATTGGATCAATCGGAATTCCCGTGACAGTAAGTTTATCTGCATCAATTCCAACCTTTTCGAGATGGACTTTTGTTTCATCAAGTGCGACAAAATACTGCTCGTAATTGTGACAGAGCCAAAGAGCGTGTGCATCAAAGTCTGTCACGACAATGGCTTGCGGAAATGTAATCTGTTGCTTTGCTTTGAGCCACGAAATAATCTCTGATGGCAGAAAGTGTGTGCAGACAGCGATGTCCGGCTGATAATCTTTGAGAAATTTAATCAGCGGTTGCGTGTTCAAACGATCAAGTGCGAGTCTGCGTTTTTCGTTTTCCCAAGGTTTATCGAGCGTATCATACATCCAACCGAGAATTTCGGGCATATTATTAACCATATCAAGATACGCTTTGCCGTATAGCCGACGAAAAAGCGGATTCGTATAATTCAAAACGTCAATATTCTTAACTTCCGCATCGGGAAGCATTTGTTTGAATGTTTTTTCGAGAGCCTCAGCCGCACGTAAATGTCCTGCACCGACAGAAGCTGAGAGAATAAGTATTTTTTGTGACATAGGTTTATGATAACAGTTTCATTGGCTGGACGGAACGCGGACATTCTTGTCCGCAAGATTGCGTCCGCAATCTGGAAAACTTCGGCAACTCTTAAGTGGATATAAATAAAGGTTCCGTCCCATGCCTACTTGCATTCCAGTTTTGTTTTGGAGACGAAAACGCACAGTTCATTCTTTTCTGTCGCCCGTTTCACGGGCTTTGGTATTTATTGTTACGTGACCACGGGTTCCGCAAGGCTTCACCCGTGGCTTTATGCTGTCGTCCGTTTCACGGACTGAAATGAATGATGAATGATGAATGATGAATGATGAGTGATGAATAATGAATAATGAATGATGAATGATGAATGATGAAAAGATTAAAATCAAAAGACAAAGGACTAAGGACTAAGGACTAAGGACTAAAAAAGACCAGCTGATTTTTCAATCAAACTGGTCTTTAATCCATTGGAAATAAAATCTAAGTTTTAATGAACAGCCCAACCAGCAACTGCAAAATCATTGGTTGTTCCCCAAGGTGAATTTACAGAAGCACCATTAGTCGATTGAAGAACATAGAACTGTCCAGTAGCTCCACCTCGCCAAACACCGATGTCGGTCTTGCCATCACCATCGTAATCTCCGGGAACACTTGTATCTCCAGTTATTCCGAAGGTTACAAGGCTTTGATTACCAGTTCTGGTTAAAATCCAATGTTGTCTTGCACCGGCAACAGTTCTTCTAACACAAAAATCTGATTTACCATCACCGTCATAATCGCCTGGGATAATGAAATCTGTGCTGCCACCCCAGTTGATAAATTCAGTTCCACCATCAGAAGATCTCTTTAAGACAAATTGAGCTTGTCCAGCTTGTGCAGGATTTGTTCTTTGAATGCAGAAATCATTTTTCCCATCGCCATCAAAATCTCCAACATTCGGGAAGAAGTCGCCATTTTCACCAAATCCCCAAGGGACAAAAGTAATGTTATTTCCTGGATTATTTAGAGAACCACGATAATAAAAGAAGCATTGTCCATCGCCCGCATTTAATGCTGGACAGCGATATGTCGCGACATCGGCTTTGTTATCGCCATCATAATCGCCAACAACTGCGGGATCATCACCATTTTGACCAAATAATGAAGTTTTAACTGTATTTGTTTGGCTTTGCAAAATATAGAAAGCGGCAACATTTGGTGCACCTGTTCTCCAAACTGTGAAATCAGATTTACTATCGCCATCGAAGTCTTCAGCAATAACAAAGTCCGTTGCGGCATCGCCCCATTGTGCTCCAAATGTTGCGTTTGCTCCATTTGTTTTAACATACCAAGCAATTCCCGGTGCTTGCGGACTATCACTATCAACTGCTGGTCGTCTGTAACCTTTAATTTCAGTCGCAGCAGCATCAAAACCGCCAATTGTGCTTTCTGACACTCCTTCACCTTCAGATAATGGTGTATTAGTTGCACGAGCAACAACCCAATCGGTTTTGCCATCACCATTGTAATCTGCGTTGGCAGTTGATGGGGCGACGAGTGTGTTCAAGAAGAATGGTAAGTCTTGTGGAACATCAGGTGCTGTCGCAGGATTCCCAGTGTCAGCTGAATCAGCCCAAACAGAAGTCGCAACTGTAAAACTTCTGGCATTGTCACCAACCGCACCGCGTGACCCAGGAATTGTCTTAGCCGGATAAAAATGAGCAGCTGCATTTGTTGCCGCTGAACTCCAGTCAAGCCAATATGTTCCAGCAGTAAGTGAGGTTCCAACAGTTACAGTGTTTCTCCAAATTTTTCGAGTTGTTCCAGGAACATTTACTGTATTTGGAATAGCAGAGTTGAAAAGACGAAAGAATGTTGTATCAACCGAAGAAGCCAAACGATTTGTGGTCGTGTCGCCAAAAACAACTGTCGCACCGACATCGCCAGGTCGTCCATTCCATATCTGCAAAGTAGTAGTTGCTATCGGCGATGGAGTTGCTGCAGAACCTGTTTGATATGCAAAGAAAGACACAGTATTTAACTGACAACCACCAGTAGGAACTGTAAAGTTATCGGCTAATCTAAATGTTCCAGCTTGAGCACTAAATCCTGCACTACCATTAGCCTCAGTTGTTGTTCCAGTGTTGGCTTGAAGTTCACTCCAAAAAGATCCAGACGGAGATGCTGTTCCAACCGCAGCTGTCGTTTGCGGATTAAGTGCACCATTGCTAAACACACAAACAGGAAGAATTCCGTCAGTAGTATTATCGATTTCAGTATTTTTTGAATAAGTTACAGTTTGTTTTGCTTCAACATAAGTTTGATTTGAAGCATTTTCGACTGTTTCGCTACTAAAAGGGTTTTGACCCATTTGAGCGAGAGTTGGCAGTTTAATAAAAACTGCACCGCAACCGATTAAAGCGATTGCAAATAAGCATTTTAGTTTCCAATTCATATATTTCTCCTAAGTATTTTTTTGTCGGTAGAAATTGGGGGGTAGCAGAAACAAAGATTTAATTTTGTCTGGTTTTACAACCTATTTCACAAACAAAAGTTTGTTGATGTATTTAGTAACAATTTATTTGTCTAACAAACTATCAGATTTTTGCGAGAAAGCAAAGGGAAAAAGGCTATCACTTTTGTTTTTTGAAGCAGTTAGTAAATTCTTAAATTTTTTCACTTTATGACTAAAATGTTTGAGATTTAGATGCAATATTATGTTGGCAATTTAATGAACTTTGTTAACAACAAATTTGGATGGAAATTAAGAATTTTTCACAAGCTCACGTTTTTGTCCAGTGTCGGCATGCTTTTTAGTTTTGTTTTAAAGATACAAACGCAAGGTTCATTTTCTTCTGTCGCCCGTTACACGGGCTTTGGTATTTATTGATATTTGACCACGGGTTCCGCAAGGCTTCACCCGTGGCTTTATGCTGTCGTCCGTTTCACGGACTGAAATCAATGGAGAATGGAGAATGGAGAATAGAAAATGGTGAATGGAGAATGGAGAATGGTGAATGGTGAATGGTGAATGATGAATGATAAATGATGAATGGAGAATAGAGAATGGTGAATGGTGAATGGTGAATGGTGAATGGTGAATGGTGAATGATGAATGATGAAAAGATTGAGATTAAAAGACTAAGGACAAAGGACTAAAGACTAAAAAAGACCAGTGATTTTTCAATCAAACTGGTCTTCTGTGTTTAGAGAATTTCGTCTCTTGTCGATTTAGTGTGTATTGTAATTAGCAACAGGGAAATCGCCGCTAGTTCCCCAAGACTGGAATACTGACGCTCCATTGGTGCTTTGGAGTGCATAAAATCCTTGACCAGGTCTCCAAACAGCGGGATCAGTTTTACCATCACCATCATAATCACCTTGCGTAAGTCTGTCAGTTGCGGAAACACCAAATGTTGTGACGACTGTTGCTCCACCTGAACTTGGTTGCCACTGCCATTGAATTGCACCAGCATTTACTCTGGTAGTTGCAATATCAGTTTTACCATCGCCATCATAATCGCCCGGAACGATTACGTCAGTACCAAGTCCAAAAACTGTCGGCGGTAAATTTACACCAGTAGAAAGTCTGGTGTAAAATGTTGTCGAAGCCCCAGGGCGTTGAACACTAAAGTCTGCCCGACCATTTCCATCATAATCGCCCGGTGCAGGGAAATCGCCATTGCTTCCCCAAGGTGTGTATGTGATATTTCCAGATGGATTAGCAGAAGTTCCACGGAAATACCAGAAACTCTGTGCTCCGGCAGTTGCTCCAGCACGATATGTTGCAACATCAGTTCTGCCATCGCCATCGTAATCTGCAACAACAGTCGGATCGTCTCCAGTTTGTCCAAATACTTGTTGATTTAAGGTAAAGCCGTTGCTGTTAAGAATGTAGAACGATGCCACGTTTGGAGCACCTAGTCGCCAAACCGCGACATCAGATTTTGCATCACCATCGAAATCGCCTGAAACTATTATGTCAGTCGAAAGTCCCCAAGACGCACCTTGAGTTGTTGCACTACCATTCATTCGGGCTAGCCAATTAAGCTGACCGGCATTGTTACGAACAACACTATAGTCAGTTCTGCCATCTCCGTTGTAATCGACAACGTGTTGAACGGGTGCTGCTGCACCGCCAGTTAGAACTAGATTTGCTGAAGAGATTGAACCTGTATCTCCATTACAACCATCTGTGAAACTTAAAGTCCAAGTTCCATTTGAAGTTGGAATAGCGGCAAAGGCGGCGTTAATATCAGTTGCTGCACCAGTTTGTCCGACATTTCCAGTCGCTGATGTTCTGTAATTTCCAGTCGGCATAACTACTGCTGCACCTGCTGCTGTTGCTGTTGTCCACCAATTAGTTACAGCTACATTTTCGAAAGAGTAAAGTCCGCTTAAATCAGAGCTGTCTCCAACAGCCGTTGCTGTTGTTGAACCTGTTCGTCCAAATACTACGTGTTGAGTTCCATTTGGAGCGGTTAAAGTTGCAATTATGTCACCCATCCAAGTATGAGTAGGTGTTCCAAAAGTCATATCAACCTTGACATTAGTTGGGGCTGCACTAATACCAGTAACCGTAAATGATACAACCAAAGGTGCGGCAGGCGACGGAGCACAAGCAGTTGCATCTGGAATTGGACCAGTTCCAGTGCCAGGGAAAGTAGTTTGTCCGTAAGTTGTAATTCCTAAACTCAATAATAGAGTTGTCAGTAAAAAGGCAATAAGCCGTTTGTTTTTCATATTTTTCTCCTTGTAACAATAAATAAAATTGGGGTCGATCTTGAATACAAAATATTCAAGAATTTCTTGTGTAAATGGCGAATCTAAAAACTTTAGGTGAATAATATGTTGAAGTTGTGAAATTGTCAATATATTTAATGGATTTATATGCAAATTTAAACAAAAAAAGGACGGAAAATTAATTTCCCGTCCAAAAGTTTGTTTTTAAATAAACAGATACTAAGGCAAGTAAAAACGTGGAGTTGGTCTGTCAGTCGCGGTTCCGAAGGCTGTTGCGGTTGCACCAGCGGTCGAGCGATTCAAATACCAAGTTCCAGCACGATAAACAGCTTGGTCGTATCTGCCGTCACCGTCATAATCTCCAGGAACCGGAATATCGCCAGTTGCTCCCCATTGAACTAACTGCGAACCAGCAAGACTGCGGTTGATATACCAAGTTCCGTTGCTCGGTCTGTAAACTGCAACGTCGTCTTTCGTGTCAGTATCGTAGTTTGCAAATACCGGAATATCGCCGCTTGCTCCCCATTGAACTGCCACAAATGCACCGCCAGTCGAATTTGCGTAATACCAAGTTCCGTTTGATGCACGGAAAACTGCAAATTCTGCTTTGCCATCGCCATCAAAATCTCCAGGAACAGGAACGTCACCGCCAATTCCCCAACGATAATGTCTTGACGTATTTGTTAATGATTGAATAACATAAAAATCATTTGTCGATGGGCGATAAACGGCAATATCGTCTTTGTTATCACCGTCGTAATCAGCCACAACTGGTAAATCAGAAGGTAATCCCCATTCAGCACCTTGGAATGTGCTAGTTAAACTTCTCAAAATATAGAAATCTGTCATTCCCGCAGTTGCACTCGCACGGAATACAGCAAGGTCAGCCTTGTTGTCGCCATCAAAATCGCCTGGCGTAATCACGTCAGAACTTATTCCCCATTGTCTGCCGACATTTCCAGCAGCCGATTGGTTTAAATACCAAATGCCAGAACTTGGTTGGAAAACCGATAAATCCGTTCGTCCGTCACCATCAAAATCTGATCTTGGGATTATTGGTGCAGCTGGTGCTCCAATTGTTCCCGAACCTGTAACAGCTAAAGTATATGTGCCGCTCGGTCCTGGAGGTGTTCCACCAGAAGAGTATCCATCAACAACAATATTGTAACTTCCAGCAGGCATTGCAGATATTGTGACAGTTTCAGGAGCACCAGCGGCACCTCTATCAGAAACAACAATTGCATCTGCTAACAAATTACTACAAGTTGCGGTATAAACAACAAGTGCCATATCAACTGTAGTAGGATCCATTGTGACATTCAGTGAATTACCAGCTGATGAAAATGTAACTGTGTAAGCTGAGTCTGGTCCGGTTCCTGTTCCGGTATAAACAGCTCCACGTGGCAATGATCCAGCCGGACCTGTTCCAGTTGCAGTGCAAGTTGGACAGCCTGTAACCGTTGGGGCTACTGTGTCTGGCGGCATCTTGTAATTATCAACTAACCCAACAGTTGTGCCGGTTGGGTCATTGTATGGAAGTGCCGAGATAACTGTTCCAGGACAGACATCTGCACCTGCTAAAACGCTGTTTGAAGCAATATATTCTTCTGAAGTGCTTTTCAAAATTGTTCCAAGTATTCCACGTTTTTTTAATGAACTCGCAATTAGAGCATCGTTGTAATTAATTTTTCGTGTTTGTTTTGGAAAAGTTTTTTTGACATCTTTGTTAAATGCTTTGGCATTGTAATAATCGTTTCCTAGCAAAAAGCATAGAACAACCAAAACGCAGGCAAAAACAAGTGTGTGTCTTTTTAAATTTTGAAAAAGACTTTGACTTGACCGTTGTGTTTCTTTCATTAATTTTCTCCTCGAATGTAAATTTGTAATAAATACTTAAGTAAATAAGTATTTTCTGACAATTAGGGTAATAATGATTTAAAGTATCTAAATCGTAAAAGATTTGGATAAATAAAAACTAATTTGTTATTTGACACTAAATCATAATTTAAAAAATGGTTTAATGCAATGGTTTACGAGTCAAATTTATATACCTAAAATACTAAAGTCAGCAGAAGGAAAATATTTTGCAAGATTTCTGATTCGTAATTTCTGGACTTCAGATAAAACTAATTTTCCACGTCCGGAAACGCCTTTGTTAAAACGATTTTTCTCGCTGTCTGATTCAATTTCGCTAATTTTTTTGATAATCGAATTTTTATCAGTTGCCATTCCATAAAAACTCAGAATTTTTTCAATTGCGACTGGTTTGTCAGCAATTAATTCTTCGTATGTGAGCCATTGAATTTGGAGGCGTTTGTCTTTTTCCACTTTTTGCCAAGAAGCAACAAATTGAAAATACCAAGGAAGAGCATAGTCAATAAGTAAATCTATTTTTTGTTCTTCGCTAAAATTTAAAAACTCTTCTTTGGTAAAAAATGTGCTAAACGTAAAACCTTTGGTATAAAAATCTAGCAAACTTATCGCTGAATCGAAAATATTTCTGACCAAAATAATCGGACGAATTCCGAAGGCTTGCATCATTTGAATATTTGCTTCAGAAGCTCTGGAATGTTGTTGCGTCACCGTGTTTGCTTTACCAAATTTGGCAATTTGCGGTAAATCAAGGTCGTGTTCGTTTTGCAAACCAGCGTAAACCGAAAATAAATCTTTAAAACCAGTTAAGCTAACCAAGACATTTTTGAGAAATGTCGATCCGCTTTTGGGCGAACAAGCAATAAAAATGTGTCTGCCGAGGTCTTGCTGATTATATTCAATTGTATAATCGACCAATCTTGCCGGAGACTTTACAAAAGCCAAAGCATTAGTTAAGTCAACATAATATGTTGGACACGGTTTTATTGCGATTGCTTTACGAAAAAAATAGAGCGAGGCATCGTAATGTCTGCCAAAGTAAAGATCCATTCCCAGATTTTTGAACGTATCGGCAAACTTTCCGCAAAATTCTTCGTCTTTCGCCATTTCACTCGTCAAAGCTAGATTTTGAACTTCCGCGATGTAAGCATTTACTTGTGCAACATCATTTTTTTTGAGAAGTTGTTCAATTGTCGCCCGATAAGCGGTCAATAAATTGTGTGTAATTACATCAAAAACTTGCGTTCCGCTCTGAGTTTTTTCACGTGCGAGTTTGAATGCCAAAACCGCACGTTCGGGGAAATTATTTTTCAAATAACCTAATCCACGCTCAACATCACCTTGAATTTGCAAGGCAATTTGTTGTTGCTCAGGCAAAACTGAAATGTTTATAGACTTCGAGGCTTCCATTTTTAAAAATTATCCGCGAAATTGATTGTCATAAGCCATCGGCGGCGGTGGAACATTAAACATTCCGTTGTTATTTACTCTTTCAGGAAAAACTTGGCGATATGCAATTGCATTCGATGCTTGAATAATTGGAATCACAAAAAATATACCTACACAAAGTGCAAATAATCCGACAACATAAACAAGTCCTTGAAGAATTGAAAGAATAATAATCATACCGAAATTAGACCAACCAGCTCTTGCACTTAACTTAATTGTTTCCATAATTTCAAGTTCTGGATGATCGGCAAGCAAAGGAATTGCAAAATAAAAAGTTATTCGCCAGGCGATTGCCACAAAAAATATGACTATCGCTAAAATAATTATTGTAATGCCCAAACCAGTTGAAAAAACTGTATCTTGGGCAGCGTAAAAATTACGACCGCCACTGTTTCCGCCACGATTTACATCTAAAACTGTTTGAATAATGTTGCCTGTAAATTGCAAGATTTGCGAGAGTATTTCGGGAATAATTGCGAGAATTCCAACAACCATTGTTGGAACAATATTCTCAAATCCTTTAAACATCATGCCAAATTCGACAGGCTGTTGTTGTCTCATTTGAGTGAACATACAATAAAAAACGCCCGCAGTTATTGGTCCGCTGATAAAAATATTGACGCAAGGAATGCAAGCAGTCATAATTACAGCCACCATCGCGATTCCAAAAAACAACCAATAATTGTCTTTGATTAAGTTCCAGCCGCCGCTGATGCAATCGCCTGGATTAATGCTTCCGCGTAAAAATTCGATGTTATGTGTCATAATATTCCTCCGTAATTTGTTTACGTGAGATTGCCACAAATGTTTTCAAAAAACAATTTATGATTATGAAAATTTTACTTTTGCCATCTTTGATTCTGATTTTATTTGCTCAAGTCTTTTCGCAAAGTAAAGATTTGGAGAAACTTGTCGAAACTGAAAGTTTATTTGCCAAATCTGCCGCTCTAAATGGACAAAATTCTGCGTTTCTTGAATTTCTCGCAAATGATGGAATTATTTTTCGTCCGGAAGCGAAAAATGGTAAAGAATTTTTCCGCGATAATCCAAATATTATTGAATTTTATAGTTGGCAAACCAGTTTTGCTGATATTTCGGCGAATAACGCGATTGGATACACGACCGGCGATTGGCAGTTTTCCACGAAAAAGGGAGAGATTCCAAATGCTTTTGGGCAATTCGTGACAATTTGGCAAAAACAACAAAATGGCGAATTTAAAGTTATTTTAGATATTGGAATCTCTCATCAAAAACCCAAAAATGTTGAAGCTAAATGGACTTTTCCAGCTTCAAGCCCAGCCTCAAACCCAGCCTCAAACCCAACTTCAAACCCAACTTCAAACAACGAAACACCAACAAAGTTTTCAGCATTTTTGACAACCGAAAGCGTCTATGACAGATCGCAATTTGTCAGTATGTTTGAAAATATTTATAAAAAGCATTTCGCAGATGATGTTTGCGTTTTGCGTGAAGGAAAATTGCCGATTAACGGTAAAAAAAATACACTTTCAGTTCTCAAAAAAGAAGTTTCGTTAAAACATTTTCCGAAACTTAAACTCGCTTTTGGTATCCAAGATTTGGCATACGCTTTTGGAACTTATGACAGCCCGACTGACAAAGGAAATTTTGTTGAGATATGGAAGTTTCGCAAAGGAAAGTGGCAAATTGTGTTAGATATTTTGTCGCCAACAAATAACTAAAGTAACGCTGACTTCCAGTCGGCAGTCGCGTTGTGCTTCCAGCCAACGCCTCTCGAGACTGAAGTAAACTCTAGAAACTAAGAGTTGCGAGCAAGATGCTCACAAGCCCGCCGTCAAGATGACAGCGATACGAAAAATGACTTGCGATCAGGCTGCTCACAAGACCGCCGTCAGGATGACAGCGATACGATAGTTGGATTTACGAAAAAATTATCAGTTATTAGCTTTATTTTTTGTTTTCAATTAAATTATCTTCGTGAATGAAAATTACAAAAAAGTTGTTGAATTATTAAATCTTGAGGCAAACGCGATTAGCGATGCCGCAAATCGTCTCGAGTCTGAAACTGCCGAAAAAGCTCTCGCGTTGCTCAATAATTGTCAGACGAAAATTGTTTTACTTGGCGTTGGAAAGTCTGGGATAATTGCCAACAAAATCGCCGATACATTAACTAGTACTGGAACAGTTGCGGTTTTTTTGCATCCGACCGATGCCTTACACGGAAGTCTCGGAATTATTACCAAAGGCGATGTCATTATTGCACTTTCTAACTCGGGCGAAACCGATGAAATAATCACACTTTTGCCAGCTTTAAAACAACGCGAAGTTACCATCATTTCAATTGTCGGCAACGTAAATTCGACACTTGCCAGAAACTCTGATGTTGTTCTCGATGCTTCAGTTGCGGAAGAAGCCTGTCCTCTAAACCTTGCACCGACAACATCTACGACCGTTGCACTAGCGATTGGCGATGCTCTCGCGATGACTCTTATGCAACTCAAAGGAATTTCAGAAGAAGACTTTGCGGCGAATCATCCGGCGGGAAGATTAGGCAAACGTTTGACTCTTAAAGTTAGTGATTTAATGCACGAAAGTCCAAATATTTCGTCTGATTCTACGTGGCTTGATGTCGTTAAATCTATCTCAAAATATGCACTTGGTGCGGTAAATGTGATAGATTCGAGCGGAAAATTGATCGGAATTGTGACTGACGGAGATTTGCGTCGGGCGATTGAAACTTATACTGATTTGACCAAACTTACCGCTTTGCAAATGATGACCAAAAATCCGATAACGACAAATCCGAACAGTTTAGCTTTTGAGGCTTTGCAGTTGATGGAAAATCGCCAATCGCAAATTTCTGTTTTGCCAATTACCGATGAAAATCAAAATCCTATCGGTTTGTTGCGTTTGCACGATATTGTGAAAAGCGGTTTGTGAACATTTTTTAATTATGAAACCTTCATGATTTAGGCAAACACAAAAGGGGATGAAAATTTGGTGCAGAGGGAGAGATTTGTGTTAAAAAAGAGGGATGAAAACACAAACACAAAAACAAACACAAGTTATCGAATTTGAGCAAGTAGTTGAA
>JANNVK010000153.1:0-17672 GCA_031414415.1 Acidobacteriota bacterium | reverse complement strand
GCAGTCAGCAGTCAGCAGTCAGCAGTCAGCAGTCAGCAGTCAGCAGATAAGTTTAACCACTTTTATGTTTAGTCAAGTCGCTTCACTAATAAGTTCGATAGGCTCTGTCTTAACTCCAAACTCTGTAACTCTGTTAAACTCTGCAACTTCCCCAACTTCCCCAACTTCCCCAACTTCCCCAACTCTCTTCGATTTTGATGGTGATGGAAAGGCAGATTTGGGACGTTTTCAGAAAACGACTGGTGAATGGCGTTTGAAAAGCAGCGTTAATGGTGCGATTTCGAACACGATTTTGGGTTCGACGACCTCAAAAATCGTTCCGGCTGATTTCGATGGTGATGGTAAAACTGACATTGCAACATTTAATAATGGAACTTGGACAATCAAGCAAAGTGCAACCAACACAACAGTTACGCATAGTTTTGGAATCTCAACTGACAAGCCAGTGGTTGGCGATTATGACGGCGATGGCAAAGCGGATTTAGCATTTTATCGTGCTGGAACGTGGAATGTGCGGCAATCTTCAAATGGAGTCGAAACCGCGACAGTTTTTGGAAATGCGACTGATATTCCGACGGTTGGCGACTTTGACAACGATGGAAAAAACGATTTTGTCATCTATCGACCAGCGGATGGAATCTGGCACAGACAGCTCAGCAACGCAGGTTACTCGGCGATTTCTTGGGGAATTTCCACAGATATTCCAGTCGCGGCGGATTACGATGGCGATGGAAAAACAGATTGTGCCGTGTTTCGTCCAACGACTGGAACTTGGTATGTTTACAAAAGTTCGACAAATAATGGCGAATATATTGCACAAGCCTGGGGAAACTATGGCGATCAACCGACTCCTGCGGATTTTGATGGCGATGGAAAAGCAGATTTTTCAGTTTGGCGACCATCAACCGGAGTTTGGCACACAATCAAAAGCTCGGATCAAAGTTTCACCTACGAAACACTCGGAATCGCGGGCGATGTCGCCGTGCAATCTGCTTACATCAAACAGACAGGTGCATCAGTTTCTTCATCAGCACTCGCAAAGTCTCGTCTCGCACCAATCAACGAAACCGGCGGAACGAGCCTTTATTCGAGAAACTTTGGTTGGGGAACGGGATTAGCCGGATTATCTGGACGAGGTTTAAACGCAGGTTTCGGAATAAGTTACAACTCGCTCATCTGGACAAAACAGACAAGTCCAAGCGGCAATAACTCGTTGGTTTTTGATGCTGATAATTCAAACGTTTCGCCCGGATTTCGTTTCGGATTTCCGGTAATTGAACCGGCGTATTTTGACAAAACGGCTGATAGATACAATTTTATAATGGTCAGCCCAAACGGCAGCCGCACGGAATTTCAACAAATTGGTGCAACAAACGTCTATGAAACAGCTGATTCGAGCTACACACAACTAACATTTAGCGGAGCAAGTTCGCCAAATAGCGTCGAGCAACTGAGCATTACCGTGAAAGGAACTGACGGCACGTTGATGAAATATTTATGGAATTCGGGAGCTTACAGATTGACGCAAGTAAAAGATGCAAACGGCAACCTTATTACAATTTCGCACAACACATACGGACTTCTGACAAGCGTCACAGACACACTCGGGCGAATCATTAACGTCAATTACAACAACGATTTACAGCCAACAACCGTCACCCAAACATGGCAAAATGGACTTCACACATACGCGACGCTCAGTTACAAAAACGAAACAATCAACACAAATTTTGATCCAACATTTACAGTTTACGGACCGCCAAACGGAACAATTCTCAAAGTTTTAGACAAGATAACTTTCGCCGATAATAGCTCTGTCAGGTTCGATTACAATGCCTACGGGAAAGTTAAGCAAGTAAATAATCACGCGGCTGATGGTCACAAACTTAACCACACACGAACAAATCTCGGCTCAATCAGCGGAATTCAGACCGATTGCCCAAGGTTTACGGAGACGAAAAATTACGTCCAGAATTTCAACGCTGGAGCGGAAACAATCGTCACGAATTCGTTTCAAACGAATCAAACTTACACACTTCCAGACGGCGGAACGGCAACCGGAAACCTAATAGAAGTCGCGTTTACAGGCGATCCGCACGCGAGAATCTCGAAGACATTCACGGGAAATTCCGGCTGGAAAGAAGGTCTGCCAATCAAAACTGAAGATTTCGTGAATGGTGTCCAAAAACGCTGGACGTGGACGGATTATGGGAACTCGGACACTCTTGTCCGTCTTAATCCGAGAGTAATCGAATCAAAAGTCGGCGACACCGAAAACGGAAATATCCGCAAAACAACTCTATCATATTCAACGATTTACAATCTCCCGAGCGAGACAAAAGTCTTCGATAATGACCAGACAACGGTCTTAAAACGAAGCGTAAACTATTACAATCTTGATCCGGTTTATACGAATCGAAGAATCATCGGTTTGCCAAGCAAAACTGAAAGTTACGGTCTGTCGAGTCAATCGAGTCTGTTGAGTCTCGTGTCGAAAACGACTTACGCCTACGATGAAGGTAATTTCTCAGACACAAGTCTCGAGCAAAACATCACACCGACCAGCCACGACACAACCAATTTCGGGGTGAATTTCATCATCGGACGCGGAAATGTAACATCAGTAACTCGTTGGAATACAGAGTTTCCAGACGACACAAGCCAAGCCCAAAAATCGAGTGTCAAATACAACACCGCAGGTTCGCCCGTTGCGAGTATCGATGTCATGGGCAGAACCATAAAGACAAGTTACGCAGACAGTTGGCAAGCCGGGAACGCGGGCGGCTCGCCCGCGAATACATACGCTTATCCAACAAAACTGACCGATCCAGCCGGCAACTTCTCACAAGTAAAATACCGCTACGACATCGGTGCAAACGTCTGGGCGAAATCACCAACAATCGATGGCAACGCGGCAAATTCGGGTAAGGAAACGACTCGGGAATTTGACACAATCGGACGACCGACAAAAGAAACGTTGGTCAATACTGGTGCGTATTCGCGTTACGAATATCTCGCAAACCAAATCAATTCAAAGGTTTACACGACAATCACTGACGCGGATAATAATGGAATAATCAACACCGCAGACGAAGTTTTATCCGAAAGTTGGTCAGATGGAGCAGGCAGAACTCGGATGTCGCGGACGGAATTACCAAATTCAACTGGCGGATTTTCGGGAAATTTAGTCGAATACGACATTCTCGGGCAAGTAAAACGGACAACTGTCCCGACAGAAATCGGCACTGATTGGCTTCCCGCTGGCGATGACGCGACGCGAGGTTTTCTTTGGACAAGCCAAGAATTCGACTGGAAAGGCAGAGTAACGAAAGAAATTAACACGGATAACACGTTTAAAACCATCACTTACAACGGTTGCGGCTGTGCTGGCGGTCAAGTTACAACAATCGAAGGCGAACAATTAGCCGAAGGCAGACGAACTCAAAAGGTTTATGCAGATATTCTTGGCAGAACATACAAATCAGAAACGCTTAATTGGAATGGTTCGGTTTATTCGTCAAACACGACCGTTTTTGATGGTGCTGATCGTCCGACATTTTCGAGACAATTTGAAGGTGCGGCGATTTTGAACAATCCGCATCAGACGACAACGCAGACTTTTGATGGTTTTGGGCGAGTTAAAACGCAGCACAAACCCGAGCAAGATGCGGGAACAAACACCGTTTACAACTACAATCTTGATAACAGCATCTCGTCAATGATCGATGCTCGCGGGGCGATTACGAATTACACATACAACGTTGGGACTGGTCAAGTAATTGATATAAGTTACGTTTCGCCGAATGCGAATATTCCTGTAACTCCAACTGTCTATTATGCTTACAACAATCTCGGGATGAAGACGCAGATGGTTGACGGTCTCGGAAATGTCAATTATGTTTACAATAATCTCGGACAAATGACGAGCGAAACGCGGCAGTTCAACGATAGTTTGCCAAACGCACCGCAAGCGAATAATAGTTTCAAACTCGAATATTCTTACACTCTAAACGGACAACTGAAATCACTCAAAGATCCATACGGACAGCAGATAAATTACGGATTCGACAGAGTTGGGCGGCTGAATAATGTTTTTGGGAGCACGGCGTTTGCTGGTGTTACGAACTACGCGACTACGCCAAAATACAACGCTCGCGGTGTTTTGATGCATCTCAATTATGGAAATGGAGTCGAGATGAACATCACAAATTTCAACAATAAACTGCAAGCGACAAACTTTGAAGTGAAAAAAGACACGACCCAAATCATCAAAAAGAACTATGAATTTTACGGAGATTCGAGTCTGAAATATTCGCAGGATGTGGTCGATGCAAAGTTTGATAGGTCATACAAATACGATTTTGCGAGTCGGATTACGGAAGCGAAAACTGGGCTTGAAGCGAGAGGCGGAACTGTTCCATTGGAAAATCAAGCGGCTTCGCTTCCATACCGACAAAGCTATAACTATAATGTTTATAACCAGTTGACTCAGAGAAATAACCGACATTGGGGTGTTGAGTATTGGTATGGGCAGAGTAATAATTTGAATTATACTTATCAAAATAATCGGATTACGAGTTCTGGATATCAAGGTTTTACTTATCAATATGATTCGGATGGGCGTTTGTTGCACGATTCAACCGACAACACTGCATCGACTTATGATGCAAAAGGCGAAATGTTGCGGATTATATCGCCAGAATCGAGTGATATTTATCGATACAACGACGGAAATGGTCGCGAAGTAAAACGCAAAACAACGCGTTGGGTGGTTGACGCTAGTGGCAACGGAAGTTGGGAAACGGGATCGACATCTGAGTATTATATTCGCTCAAGTATTTTGGGGAATGAAGTTGTGAGCGAGGTTGAGCGAACAGGTCTGAAGATAAAAACATACGTCACGGCGGCAGGAACACGAATCGCAACTCAGTCGATTGAGTATCAAAATTCATCCGAATTTATGACTTTCACACACACTGATGCGTCTGGAGCGAGCAATAAATCAAGTTTTGTGGATGGAACAGCGATGAACAGCGAAGGTGCCGACTATTCGCCATCGGAACTTGATGCACTCGGCGGAAATGCCGGAACGTCAACGCCTTATGTCACAATCAACGGAAATCCGCCGCAACAATATCCCGAATATCATCAAATGTTTGACGAATCACCGATGTATGTCAACGGGCAAGAAGTGAGAGCAACACTTGATGGCATTTCTGTCCCTTATGCAATGGCGTTGAGTCTTTTACAAAATGGCGGTGCGATTCCGGCGGCTTTGGCTGGTTATCAAGGTCTTCCGAATTTTAGTTTTAATTACAATGGAGGCGGGACTTTTAGCATAACCGTGCCAAAAGTGTTTGGTATCAGAGCAAACGAAAATGGCTCTTGGTCACCAATTTATAGCAAATTTAGCTTTAACACTTATACTTGGTCATCTGGCTTGGCGATAGTTGGTGGGAGTGGGCAAACTAAAATTGGTGAACCATACAAATTAAAAGATTTGATTGAAGATGCTAAAAACAAAATTAAAAGTGCTTTAGATGACCCTGATGGAAAATGTGCGAAATTATTAGGAAAAAATGCAATTGCAGAATTTGATAAAATTCTAAAGAACATTACTTATGATGAAGACGGAACAAAGACAAGTGGTGCTGAAGCAAGAACTTATCGTGACTCAGGAGAAATCTACCTTAATCCAAGGGCTGTTACTTTCAATGAAGGGTTCAGAAAACTTATTGAAGGAGTTGATAAAAAAAAGGCAAATGTTGGGTATCTTGCTCAACAAAAAGTTGTTTTAGATATAAATAAAACATTGACTAAAAATAACGTTAGCGTTTATGAAAATGCTGTTGCGGCAATTATTCACGAATTTCTTCATGCTACGGGAAAGTTTGGACCTGATGTAAAAATAACAGGTCGAGCTGATGGTAGCATTGAAGTCGAGAACAAAAAGAGTATTGAAAATCAGAGAAAGGTTATTGAAGATTGTTTCAAAAAGGAAAAAAGTAATTAAAAAAATTACCAAACAATTTTGAAGTATTTTTTAGCACACAACAATAAATTATTATGATTAAATTTTTATTAATTGCGTTTCTATTTATTTTTATCTTTTTTCTCAGTGATTTTGCTCAAACAAATGAACAGCCAAATTTGTTTATTTGCAAAGATATTGGAGACTCAGTTTCAAAAGCAATAGTCATTTCGAAAGAGTGGCGATGGCTAAGTGACATTGATGAATGTACATTTGAAGTTGAGTCGAAAACTAAATCATTATATGTCTCCGTCAAAAAATATGAAAGTTTGCATAAAACGAAAGAAGAATTTTCATTTGATTTTGATGTCCTTACTCTCACAGAGCTTTACCCTAAGAGTCTTAAATACTTAAAACGGAATCAGTTTTGGAGCGAAGCAAAGGGTTATCATAAAAGTTCGGATTCAGATCATCTTGTGATGTTACGTTACAAAAAGATAAAAATTACAATAATTGGGTCAGATTACAAACTTCTGTTGAAGGTTAAAAGATTATTGCAAAGTGTAAATTTTGAGAAATATTCAGACTAGTTTAGAAATGAGTTTCTGTCATTAATAATTGAAATCGTTGAAAGACCCGTATGGTCAACAGATAAACTACGGATTCGATAGAGTTGGGCGGCTGAATTATGTATTTGGAAGCACGGCGTTTGCGGGAATTACGAATTATGCAGACACGCCGAGTTACAATGCGAGAGGCGTTTTGAAAGGTCTGCATTACGGAAATGGAGTCGAGATGAACATCACAAATTTCAACAATAAACTGCAAGCGACAAACTTTGAAGTGAAAAAAGACACGACCCAAATCATCAAAAAGAACTATGAATTTTACGGAGATTCGAGCCTGAAATATTCGCAGGATGTGGTCAATCCAATCTTCGACAGGTCATACAAATACGATTTCGCGAGTCGGATTATGGAAGGAAAAGTGGTGCCTAAGCGAGAGGCTAAACGGTTGAACCAATAAATCAAACCACTCAGCTTCCTTATCGACAAAGCTATAACTACAATGTTTATAATCGGTTGACTCAGAGAAACAATCGGCATTGGGGAATTGAGAGTTGGACTGAAGCAAATTGGACTTGATGACGATGATGCTGGGATGGCACTTGAAGAGTGCGTATATGGTGGCAGAGTTTTATCTGACGGGACGGTAGCTAAATAGAGGTTAAAGTATGAATAAACAAATTGTGAATTTCATAATTGTAGTTGCTGTAATGTCGCTTAACAACTGTAATACTCCAAACTCAATTACGAAGATAACAGCAGAAGTCAGTAAAACTGTCGTTAAGAATAATCACGTAACCAAGATAATTAGTAGTGAAGAAAACTTATGGAAATCTTCAATATCGAATATTGGAACTGATGAAATTCTAGAGAACCTAACAATAATAAACGATAAAACAGCTTATCTAATCGGAGAAAATGAAAATCTTTACAAGACAAAAGACGCAGGAAAAACTTGGGAGTTAATAAAAATAAACATACCGAATGGCGGATTCATTTCAAATATTTCCTTTTATGACTTGTCATACGGATATGTATCTGTTGTCAAAAACCCTGAAAATGTTTTAGATGTGAATAATTTTCAAAGTTGGATTTATGCAACTAAAAATGAAGGGCAAACCTGGGTTAAAGAATTTGAAGTAAAGGGTGGAGAGATTAACAAAATTGTTTTTGATAGAGATACAAATGTCTGGGCAATTGGTCGAAAGTTATTAAAAACAGAAAACTCAGTAAATCAATCTCTAATTTTATTGAAATCTTTTAAAAGTGGTATGTGGGAAGAACAAGAAGCCCCTAAAAGACTTGTCTCACTTGAGAATCTTTATATTGATTATGACTCCACAAAAAAGTTTATTGACACTGAAGGTCGGATATTTGAATTGAATAATTTATCTAAATGGAATTCTGCTATTGGTATTGATGATGTTAAACCTCAACAAATCAGAATCACTGATATTGAGATAACAAAAGATAAAACAACTTATTTAATAGGATCAACAGGAGGACGAGAAGGTATTTGGACATCATTTTTTAAGAAAGAACATTTAACGAAACAATGGAAACAGTTTACTTTTGAAAATGTAATTTTAAGAGATACGGTTGTTCTTTCGTCAAATGAAATTATTGCTTGTGGCTCGTTAAGTAATTCAGACGATTCAAAACAAACTGTCACCAAAAAAGGTGTAGTTGTTCATTCAATTGACGGTGGTCTGAGTTGGACTCTACTTTTTGCAAGCGATAGTGTTGGTTCTTTTAATGGATTGTGGTTCGTAAATGAAAAAAAAATACTAGTTATAGGTGAAAAAGGAAAGATATTTCATTTAAAAAAATCTCTTTAATTATAACCAAACTCGAATATTCTTACACGTTAAACGGACAATTGAAATCGCTCAAAGACCATTATGGACAGCAGATTAATTACGGAATCGACAGAGTTGGGCGGCTCGTTAATGTCTCTGGAAGCACGATGTTTGCGGGAATTACTAATTATGTTGAAATGGTCTAAATTTTAGAATGAAGAATTTTTTTGTGAAATAAATTTGAAGGAATTAATAATTTGCGAAAATTCTTTTAATATTTAAGCAAATTTACTTTTTTAATTGTAAATAAGTTCTCATCTGCTGATTAATATTCTTGAGCAGTATTCGATTAAGCAAGTGTGACGATTTAGCTAGGTAAATGATTAGCATAAATAGGTTTAACCCCAATTATGCGTTAGGTTTTTTTTAGTAACGAGGCAGAAACGCGATTGTTAATGAGCCTGTTGAGAACACAATCACACGCTTCTTAGCAGTTGCGGTTCTGCTTTTTTGTTAAATCTTTTCTTGAGCTTAATCTCGGTTTAACGATAAAAACCAATCTCTTTTTTCAATAAAGTGCGATACGAAAGGCAGTCAGCATTTCATATCGCATTTAATTTGTTTGATGAATCGTGTATTATAAAAATTTCGGAGTTTTCTTAAGTGTTATCAATACAACAAATCAAACATAAGAATCATCAGAGAATACTTATGTTAAATAAACTTACTCTTTGTATAACTGTCGTAATTGTTTTATTTGCAAGCGGTTGCAATATTATCAAAAAGAAAGACGACACTCCTATTTTATTAAAAACAGAAGACGCAACGAAAGAAGATATTCTTGCTGAAATTAATCGGTTTGCCAAAGTTACGTCGATGCGTGCAAAAATTGATCTCAAGTTTGAAGATAATTCCTATGCACAACTTGGCAATAAAGAGGTTTACATTACGGTTCCGGGCGAGATAGTTGTCCAGCGTCCGGCGAGTATTTTGCTCAAGGTTCAAGCACCTGTTTTTAACAGCGACATTGCTCAAATGACTTCAAATGGAGCAAATTTCCGCGTGGCAATTTTACAAGATGGCGGCGATGGAAAAAATAAAAAGTTCTTAAAAGGTTCGAATGGAGCAGATTATACAAAGCTGCAAAAGAACCTAGAAAACATTGAAGTTACCGGAACTGATAAAGACAAAACACTTAAGAAAAATGTCAACGCTTTTGCTAATTTGCGACCGCAACATTTTACTGATGCAATTTTAATGCGTCCGGTTGACCCGACAGATGTTTATGTTCAAAGCACAATTTCAATGGAAGAAACAGACTCGACCCAAGACAAAAAATCTAAATTGCGAAAGGTTATTCGCGGATATTATTTGCTTGATGAAATTGGCAAATCAGATGATGGTAATTTCAAAGTTCTAAGAAGATTTTGGTTTGATCGTGTCGGCGGAATCAGGCTTGCAAGACAGCAAGTTTTTGACTTAAAAGGTGAAATTGATTCAGATATTGTTTACGGAAATGTTGGTAGTCTTGGCACAGGTGAAGATTATAAAAATCTCCCAATTCGCATTCAATTAACTCGTCCAAAAGAAAAATACACAATGAAATTAACGTATCAATCACCCGAAAATATTTCGATTGGCAAAACTTATAAACAAGAGGCTTTTGAATTGGTAAATTCTTGGGGTTTGGAAGAAGTTGATTTAGATCAGAAACTCAATGAAACACTCATAAAAACTTCGGCAAAAGTGCAATAAAGTTAAACAATGACAAATTCAATTCTGCAAACAGAAAATTTAACAAAAACCTATAAGATTGGGAAAATGGATGTTCCTGCACTCAAAGGCGTTTCGCTTGAAGTAAATGAAGGTGAATTTGTCGCGATTATGGGACCTTCCGGCTGCGGAAAATCGACAATGTTGCATCTTCTTGGCGGACTTCTTTCGCCGACAAGTGGAAAAATTATCATTGATGGCGAAGATTTATCGACTGTTTCTGATGCACAACGAACCGAAATTCGTCGTCGAAAAATTGGTTTTGTTTTTCAGCGATTTAATCTTTTTCCAACGCTTTCGGCTGAAGGAAATCTTCGCCTGGCAGAGAGAATTCATTCAGGAAACGGTAAAGCTAACGGCGAGAGGCGACGTGAAGTATTGCGTTTGTTGCAATTAGAAACTAAAATGCATCATAAGCCGCTTGAAATGTCTGGCGGCGAACAACAGAGAGTTGCCCTCGCACGAGCGATTGTCAACAATCCGGCAATAATTTTGGCAGATGAGCCGACCGGAAATCTCGACACTGAAAACTCGAAAATTGTGCTCGATATGTTTAAAGATTTAAACCAAAAGTTTAATCAAACAATCATTATGATTACGCATAATCCGGAAGCTGCCGAAAATTGTTCGCGGATTATACGAATGAGAGACGGACACGTTATCAACAATTAAATGGACATTATTAAAGGCATAATTCAATGGAAATACGAACGTGCTTCGTGGCAATGGGACGTTTTGTGCATTTTAATTATGTGTTTTATTTTTCTAACGCCAAAAAGTTGGTTTGATAAAAGAGACAATTTGGCAACCTTGAAACAGATTTCTAGCGTCCAACAAACAGATTCATTTTCAGAAAAAGCTGAAAAGAATCTCAATTCAATAAAGTAAATCAAATCGCGGCACAATTCGTTATCATTCTTCAATAAAACACGCTGAGATTTGAGACAAAAAAGGAGTAATTTATGAACAAATTAGTAAAACTAAGTTTTATCTTAGTTGTCAGCACGTTTTGTTTGGGAATTTTACCGACACAAGCAAACGCACAAGGTCTTTTGACAAAAGTTATCAAGAAAATGGAAGACCACAGAATTGCTATGACCTCGCTTCGTGCCGGAATAACGATGGTTAAATGTGATGTTAATATTGGGTGTGACAATGATTATATCGGTACAGTTCAATATGGAGCTCGCCGTGATAAGAACAATAAAGATACCGATGCTCTTGTTCGTCTTGATTGGTTAAAGCCAAAACAAGAGATGATTTCTATTATCAATCGCGAATTCAAATCGTATGATCCAAAAGCTCGACAAGCATTTGTCGGCAAAGCTGATTCAAAGAAAGTCGGCGAAAAAGGCGGCGGAATGATAAAACTTCTGGCTAGTCCGTCACGCGATGATATTTCTTCAAAATACGATGCGGTCTATATTGGCGAAGAAAAACTTTCAAGTGGACTTCCAACCTGGCATCTAAAATTAACTCCGAAAACGAAATCTGACTATAAGCATATAGAACTTTGGGTTGATGGAAATGGTATGCCACTTCAAGGAATGATTGTGTCTCTAAACAACGATACTCAAACTATTGGTTTATCAAATCTTGAAAAAAACATCAGTCTCAATACGAAAAGTTTTGTTCTCGACATACCTAAAGGCGTGACAATTACAAAGGTTTAGTAAGTAAATAAAAACTATATGAAAAGGCTTTGGCTAAAGAGTCAGAGCTTTTTTTCTATATGTTTGAAAAGAATCTCGGTAAAAACTATAATCAAGTGTTCGAGAGGTTGAAAGAGGATTCTTTATATGCCCAAGGCAAGCAGTTTTAGCAGATTTACACGTGGAGTGAAGCACACGGTTCGCACCTTTGCGTCCACCAAACATCCGGTTTTAGTTCATATTGTTCCAATGCGGCGTTGCAATTTGGCGTGTACTTATTGCAATGAATACGATAAAACGAGCGATCCGGTAGCGATTGACGTTATGCTCAAACGCATCGACAAACTTGCAGAATTTGGCACGTCAGTTATTACAATTTCGGGTGGCGAACCAATGATGCATCCTGAAATTTACGAAATAATTGACCGAATTAGGCATCACGGAATGATTGCAGGTTTAATTTCTAACGGCTATTATTTTCAGCCGGAAAAAGTTAAAAAGCTCAACGAAGTTGGTCTCGATTATCTTCAAATTTCAATCGATAACGTTATTCCTGATGATGTTTCGAAAAAAAGTCTCAAAGTTTTAGATGGGAAACTGATAAATCTTCGAGATTATGCCAAGTTTAAAGTAAATATTAATTCGGTTGTCGGTAGCGGCGTTGCAAATCCAGACGATGCGTTGACGATTGCCAAACGTGCGAAGGAACTCGGATTTTCATCAACCGTCGGCGTTATTCACGATGGCGATGGCTTGCTCAAACCAATGGGCGAACGTGAAGCAAAAATTTATAAAGACATAAAGGCTTTAGGTACATCGAGTTACGCACGTTGGAATTGGTTTCAAGACAATCTTGTTGATGGCAAAGCTTACGAATGGCGTTGTCGTGCCGGAGCGAGATATTTGTATGTTTGCGAAGAAGGCTTGGTTCATTGGTGTTCGCAACAACGCGGAACGCCGGGAACGCCGCTGCTCGAATATACGCATAACGATATGGCTCGCGAATATATCACCGAAAAATGGTGTGCTCCAACTTGCACAATTCAGTGCGTTCACCAAGTTGGACACTTAGACGCATGGCGAGATCCGCAGATTTCTATCACGGATTTTAATAAGAAAAATAGTGTTAATAAAGAAACAGTTGCCAAAATTTTAGCTGATTAAACACCCGAAAAATAATTCAAAAAATACAAAACCGGTCTTTTCGTAATTTATTAACTGATTTAATTTTCAGATACGAAAGTCCGGTTTTTATTTAAACCCAGATTACGCATTAGCCTAGTAATTTTCTGAATAATTTGTTGATTGATTCTTTGATTTTTGTCAATTATCGCCTCTGCTTTAGCTAAATGAAAAAAAGAATTCTTAAATGTAGTCATTTAGATTGTTTAGATTTACAATTTGATTAACTAAATTGTGAAATCAAACTTATGTTAAGGTATTCTGAGATTCGAGAAAAATTAGATATTGGAATAATGAATGGAAATTCGGAAGAATTGGCGTTCGTAACTCACTATTTACAAAATCAAAACAACAATTCGTCTGACTCTTACGAACTTAGAGCAAAGGAATATTTGTCAAATATTCCTTTAAAGCTGCCTCTTTTTCAATATAATACTCCTTTAGATTACACACGAATACATTGGGATATTCCTTTTCCTGCATCTGAAAAGCCTGAATTTACTTTTATCGATTTATTCGCGGGAATTGGCGGCTTTAGAATTCCATTGCAAGAACTTGGAGGAAATTGTGTCTTTTCCTCTGAGTTTAACCATCACGCTCAAAAGGCTTATGAGCTTAATTTTGGTGAAGTCCCATTTGGCGACATCACTAAACTAGATACAAATATTGTTCCAAAACACGATGTTCTCTGTGCAGGATTTCCGTGTCAGCCTTTCAGCATTTCAGGTAAAATGAAAGGCTTCGAAGACACACGCGGAACCTTGATTTATCACGTTTTAGAAATTATTGAAAAGTATCAACCAAAAGTTGTTTTTCTTGAAAACGTCAAACATTTGGTTTATCACGACAAAAAAAGAACGTTGGCGACGATAATTCAAAGTTTGGAAGAATTGGGCTACAAAGTTTCGAAGAAAGTGTTGAATGCATCCGATTTTGGAGTTCCTCAGAACCGCGAAAGAATTATTATTATCGGTCACAAACAAACTAAATTTGATTTTTCAAAAATCAAGAAAAAGAATAAACCTGCATTAAAAGATTTTTTGGACAAGGAAAATAATTTTGAATATTTAGACGAGCCTTGCACCATTTTAGATTATCCAAAAGTGCAGGATTCGGGTTTGGTTTTTGCGGGTTACAGACACAAAACTATTCGCAAAGCAGGTGTTAGACCAGGAACAGAACATTTATCGAGAGTTCATAAACAACCTAACCGAATTTATTCCACTGAAGGCGTTCATCCGGCTTTGCCTTCGCAAGAATCTTCAGGCAGATTTTGGATTTGGCACGAAGGTAATGTGAGAAAACTAACGATTCAGGAATGTTACCGAATAATGGGCTTTCCAAGCACATTCAAATTAGTAAACAACAAAGCAGAACTCTACAAACAAATCGGAAATTCAGTTGCCATTCCAATGATAAAAGCCGTAGCAGAACAAATTAAAACGCAACTCTTGAAAATAAAAAACCGGAATGGAACCACTTGAATTTCTCGAAAACATATACGCAGAATCTATGGAAATAATAGGTTCGGGCGATCAAATAATATCTGATTTGGATCAAACAATTGCCAATCAATTGGGCGAAATACTTGACAGGTCAGAATCTGCGAAAGCTGTGATTACAGTCATCTTGACTAGTGCAGTTTACAAGGCATTGCACCCTAACCAAGATATTCGAAATCATCAAACGAGTATTTCAAACGGATATTCCGGCAGAACATTTGACACTAAATACATAACGCCTTTTTTGAAGAAAGTAGAATTCCCCGCTATGGCTGAAAGCGGTTGGCTTACCCGTTCGTTAGAACAGAAAGTTCCATATGATAAAAACTACTCCGGTGCAATGCGACCTGATTCTCTAAAAACCGCTTTCCTTGAAACGATTGATTTTGTTGAAAAAGGAAAAGATATTGATAAAGTTTTGAGTTTTCTTTTTCAAGGATTAATCATCCAACGAAATGCCCAACAAATAAATTTAGCTAAACCGCTGAATCTACCAATTGCAACAATCATATTTCTACTTTCCAGACATTTTGATACAAAGTATTCAGCCGATGGAGCTTCCAGATTACCTGTTTTGGCTCTTTATGCGGCGTATCAATGTCTTGTGAATGAAACCAAAAGATTTGAAGGCAAGGTATTATTGGCAATTGAAAGTCATACATCTGCTGATTCGCGAAGCGGTAGAATCGGCGATATAGACATTGTTGATGAAAAAGAAAAAGCCTTTGAAGCTGTCGAAGTAAAACACGGAATTCCAATTACTGCACGATTTGTGAAAGATGCGTTTGAAAAATTCAAAACGACGCAAGTCAAGCGTTATTATTTGCTCTCAACAGCCAATATTGATGATTCGCAAACAGACAAAATCAACGCTGAAATTGATCGGATTAAGAACATACACGGCTGTCACGTAATTGCTAACGGTTTAACAAATTCTTTGAAGTATTATCTGCGTTTGATTTCTGACACTTCAGAGTTCATTGAAAACTACGTGAACCTAATTGAGACGGACTCAGCTTTAAAATTCGAACACAAAAAAGAGTGGAACAACATCATATCGCAAATGTAATTCTTCAATTGTTGAAATCTGTCCGAAATTCTGAAAACTACTGGACATCGTTTTTGGAGGCTTGAAATCCCGAAAATTTTTAACCAAAATCCGGGTTTTATGGTTGATTTTTAAGACAGTATATAAAGCCGAACCTTTGTTTTATTAACTCATCCACTAAAGCAGACGGCAATTCAAAAAACTTGAAATTTTACTTGTTATCTTGTTTCATAAATGGCACAATGTTTCTCCAGTTATGATTTCAAGTGACGCAATAGCTTTAGTAGATTGCAACAATTTTTTTGCATCGTGCGAGCGTTTGGTAAATCCATCGCTCGTTAATCGACCCGTGGCGATACTTTCAAACAACGATGGCTGCATAATTTCACGGAGTGATGAAGTGAAAAAATTAGGTGTGCCGATGGGTGCACCGTTGTTTGAATATCGCGAACTTTTGGAGAAAAATAATGTGGCGATTATTTCGTGCAATCATGCACTTTATTGCGATATTTCTTATAAAGTTATGGAGGTTTTGCGTGAAGATATTGGCACTGCGGCGATGGAAGTTTATTCAATTGACGAAGCGTTTCTTAATTTTGGAGTCGCGGATAAGTTAGAAGTGATTGGCAATCACATCAAAAATAAGGTGTTTGAAAAATCAGGAATCCCGGTTTCGGTCGGAATTGCAGAGACAAAAACTCTCGCTAAAATCGCCAATAAACTTGCAAAAAAATCTCTTAAAGCTAATGGAATGTTGAATTTATACGCTTCGCCTTATTTAGATTATGCGTTAGGAAAAACTGAGGTTGGCGATATTTGGGGAATTGGTCGCCAAAACGCCAAACGGCTAAAAGACTTAAATATATTTACCGCACTTGAATTGAAATCTTCTGATCCGACGGTTGTGAGAAAGCATTTGAATGTTTTTGGTGCCAGAACCGTTTTAGAATTACGCGGAATAAAATGTTTGCCGCTCGAAATAACCTACGCCGACAAAAAAAGTATCGCCCACACACGCACTTTTGGTTCAACTATTTCACGCTACGAAGACGTAAAAAATGCACTGGTTTATTTCACGATGCGTGCGGCTGAAAAAATGCGTCGCGACGGTTTGGCAGCAAAATCAATATCGTGTTTTATCAAAACAAATCGCTTTAACAAAAGTCAGGATTATTATTCAAATTCGTTCGGGATTGATTTAATATACACCACAAATGTCAGCAACGAACTGTGCCAATGGATGATAAAATGTCTTGATAAAATTTTTCGCCACGGTTTAGATTACAAGCGGGCGGGCGTTGTTTTAGGCGGTTTGGTTTCTTCTAAGGAAATTCCGTTGCGGCTTTTTGAACAAGAAAACTACGAGCGATGGCAAAAACTTAACAGCATTATGGACGAAGCAAATTTCCGCCACGGACGCGATTTTATTCATTTGGCAAGCCTTAAAAAAGATGGACTTTGGCAAAGCCAGAGTACACATCACAGCAACGATGGCACTCAAACAATTGATCGTAAAAACCTCGGACTTGGTGTAAACTTGGCACATTTTCGAAGGTTTATTTGAACTGAAAATAATGATAAGATTCAATAAAAAGGAGAAAACTCTATGGCATTTCCAAATATTTTTACAAAAGAAGTTTCTGACGAAATAATTACTAGAATCAATCAATTAAAACCTGACTCGCAACGGCAATGGGGCAAAATGGATGTTGGAAAAATGCTCGCACATTGCAGCGTTGCATACGAAAACATTTATGAACCTGGCAAACATCCGCCGCCAAATTTTCTAATGAAATTTATTTTGAAAACATTTGTCAGAAGTGTAGTTACAAATGATAAGCCTTTGAAAAAAAACAGCCCAACAGGTAAAGAATTTATCATCACATCAGACAAAGATTTTGCGGTCGAAAAAAATCGTCTAATTGAATATATTCAAAAGACGCAACAACTTGGCGACTCAGAATTTGACGGAAAGGAAAATCCGGCATTTGGCGTAATGAACAAAACCGAATGGAGCAACTTGATGTATAAGCATCTTGATCATCATTTGCAACAATTTGGAGTTTAAAAGATTTATATAATTACAAAAAAAGAGCCTGCAAACTAAATCTACAGGCTCTTTTTTTATTAATTGGTTTTACCAGATTTTACAAGCTGTTTCTCTCACCATTTTTGTGCC
>JANNVK010000152.1:0-1964 GCA_031414415.1 Acidobacteriota bacterium | reverse complement strand
CCACGATTGCGTTACCGTTATCACCGCCGAAGCCATTAGCGGGTCAACTGTGATAAACCGTCCGTTTTGATACGAATAATATCTTGCTTGGGCGTAATCCAAGCCTATTTCGCCATCGCGTTCGTAGGTTGCAAACTTCTTTCTAATCGTGTCAGTTCCGTTGTTTACACGTTGGGTTTCTTCGCCGAATGGCTGAAACTCTTAGTTTATGATTTTTCTAATTTTTTTGGTTGTGTTGGATTCCTTAACTCATCAATTGTCAAAAATCATTCAATCTAATTTCCGCCCGCGAAGTCTAGAATTTGAATTTTCCCATTCTTCTTACCGATAATATAAGACCCCGCCCATCTATTAATTACCAAAGAATATTTTGGGTTTTTTATATTATCTCTAATCTCCCACATATTTTGAATTTGCTTTACGTTCTCATCATAATTTGACTTATTGATTTTTGCTTTAATCGCCGTCAACACATCATCAAAAGCCCACTCCATATGAAAAATCTGTCGTTTTGTAATTGATTTATTATCTTCCTTAAAAAAGCGAATAAATCCCTTTCTTGAAATTCCATTTTTTACTACTTCAGTTGCCAGTAAATCTGGATACTCTGCGTTTTTAATTGTAGTAAATTCATCATTGTTAAAATCGGCTTGATCGAACGTTTCAATAAATTTTTTAGTTCCCATTGAAAAAAAGAGTTCATAAAAAAACCGTTCAAAATTTAAACGCATGTATCTTTTCGAGTAACCTTTAGGAACCTTTTTCTCGGACGTATTGATACCTTCAGCACCCATTTCATACTCACTCTTCGTTAACTTTCTGGAAAAAACAAATTTGTCGAATGATCCTCTGGGATTCATCTCGACGAATATAGTATTGGTATAGCTAACGAGCCATTTTTCTATCTCGGCTTTATCAAGGTTGTTCTGAATTATTTTTTCTTTTGTATTTACCTGACTAATTCCGATTGCCACAAAAATCATAATAACCAACGAAATATTAAAAACTTCTCTTGTTAAATACATAAAATTATTCTCCTAAAAAATCAATTGACACCAACTGGTAGATTTTCCAGTGGGTGTTCTTTACCGCCCTTACCACCGTATGTTTGATTATGTTTTCCAAGATTGTTTATTGGGTTTCCTTTAGATATTTCCGGACCAACCGCGTTGACATCAGAGTTATAAACTTGATTATGTCCTTCTCTATCGCCAAGATTGGTGATACTAACTTGTTGTCGGTAATCAACATCAATATCGACTTCTAATAAATTGTTCACATCATAACTAATTTGTATTCTCGCATCACTCTTCTTCCCATTTTGTCGAATGTTACCCTCAACTTCTGTAACTTTTCCATCTTTAAAAATATGTCCTCCAGATATATCCTTCTCACTAAATTCTTTTGAATTTTCAATTTGTTTGATGGCTCCAGTTTCCAAAGTTGCCAGCAATCTGAACTGAGTTCTTCCGTCTTTTCTTAGTTTCTCGTCAGTTCCATTATATTTACCAGAAATAGCTTTCAACCCAGAAACCAAAGTAATTAGCGGCACCTTTTTTGTTTTGTCTTTCTTATTAGTTACAAAAGAATTTTCAAGAGCGTGAGTTACAGCAAGAAAAGTTCTTTGTTGGGATGGAATCAGCGATGCCCAAACCTGATCGGCAGACAGAGAAGTTCCATCGCGTGTGTTTTGTGTGTCAACAAGTGTCTGAAATAAACGAATTTGGTCTTTCGTAAAACTCGCTGGCAATTCACCCGATGGGTCATTATACCGCATCGGATTATTTGCCGCGTAGCTATACCGATTCCACGATTGCGTTACTGTTATCACCGCCGAAGCCATCAGCGGATCAACTGTGATAAACCTTCCGTTTTGATACGAATAATATCTCGCTTGGGCGTAATCTAAACCAGTTTCGCCGTCTCGTTCGTAGGTTGCAAACTTCTTCCTAATAGTGTCAGTT
>JANNVK010000151.1:0-2371 GCA_031414415.1 Acidobacteriota bacterium | reverse complement strand
CGTGACGAAGTAAGGCGAAAGGTAACCGCGATCGAACTGCATTCCCTCAACGACTTCGAGGAGCGTGTCCATCGTTTTCGACTCTTCGACGGTGATAACGCCGTCTTTGCCGACCTTGTCCATCGCTTCTGCGATGATCGTGCCGATCGTCTTGTCGCCGTTTGCCGAAACAGTGCCGACCTGCGCGATCATTTCACCCGAAACAGGCTTTGCGAATCGTGCGATCTCACCGACAACTGCGGTAACTGCTTTCTCGATGCCGCGCTTGAGTGCCATTGGATTTGCACCCGCAGCAACTGTGCGAACGCCTTCCTTAAAGATAGCCTGTGCGAGAACCGTCGCGGTCGTTGTACCGTCACCGGCAACGTCCGAGGTTTTCGAAGCTACTTCGCGAACCATCTGCGCGCCCATATTCTCGAGCGTGTCTTTCAATTCGATCTCTTTAGCCACCGTGACACCGTCTTTGGTGATGGTCGGCGAACCGAATTTCTTGTCGATAACTACGTTGCGGCCTTTTGGTCCCAATGTGACCTTTACTGCGTCCGCCAATTGATTTACACCACGCAGGATAGCTGCGCGTGATTCTTCGCCGTGTACTACTTGTTTAGCCATTTTCTTATGTCTCCTAAATAAACTTTTGTGTTACGCCCTTACTAACGTGCGGGCTTCTGCAACTAAGCGGCGGCGCCTGCGCGTGAAATGATGCCGAGGATCTCGTCTTCGCGCATGATGATGAATTCGTCGCCGTCGAGTTTGATCTCGCTGCCCGAATATTTGCCGAACAGAACGCGATCGCCTGCTTTAACGTCGAGCCCTTGGCGCGTACCGTCTTCTTTATATTTACCAGCACCGGCAGCGATCACTTCGCCTTCTTGCGGTTTTTCTTTTGCAGTGTCAGGGATGAAAAGTCCGCCAGCGGTCTGGTTGACGTTGTCTTCGATGCGTTTGATAATAACGCGATCGTGTAGTGGTGTAATGTTTGTAGCCATAGTCGTTTACTCCTTTGTTAATTAACTAATTTTGTTAAGATAACTATAGATCGAGGGCATATAAATAGTTTCTAGCACTCTGTACCTATGAGTGCTAGTATATGGAATCTTCCCGTTCCGTGTCAAGTATTACTTGTGGATGTTAAGAAAATGTGACAATGGTGTTATCAAGTTTGTGAGAATAGACATTGAAACAAAAAGAAAGCAAAGCAATAAGATCAAGCGGCAGTTCACGACGTTAATGAATCCGCATGGCTTTGTTCGTACCAGATCGACTTATTGGACCCGAGATATCGGTGATATTGTTGAGTTTATTCATCTTCATCTTTACACCTTTCAACCTAGCTACCGACTTCACCTTGGCTTGCGTGTCCTCAATAACGATAGAGAGTCTGTTGCCTTAAATGGACCAGACTTTGACAGCTGTAGGGAATCGTTACGGCAAAGAAAGCTCACTCTTCACTTTAATCGGCTAGAGCCAAGTATAGAAAAGTGTGCCGGTGAGCTTTATACCGTGTTTTCAGACATTGGCGAACCATGGTTCCGCGAATATCGTGAATATGAGAACTTATTCAGCATGGAATCGATTTTGGACGAGGACGAAAAAATTGGCTTGAAGAAAGCAAAGATGGGTAATAGTGATGCTGCTTTGGTTATGAAGTCACGTTCAATGTTGGGAATTAAATAGGAAATGTATATTTCAGAACTGAATGTCTACCCGATCAAATCCTTAAAGGGAATCAGCGTCGATTCAGCGGTGGTCGAGGCTCGTGGGTTGCGGTATGACCGGCGTTGGATGTTGGTGGATGCGAATGGTGGATTTTTGACACAGCGTGAAGTGCCGAAGATGGCGACCGTTGGCGTCGATATTAGGACCGAAGGATTGCTTGTTACTTCGAGCGGTATCACCGCTACCGTCGTCCCGTTTGAGCCGAATACAGGCGATAAAATGAATGTTACCGTTTGGGGAACTGATTCGGGGGCGATCGGTTACGCCGGCGGGGTTAATCAATGGTTTTCGCAGGTTCTCGGGCTCGAATGCAAGCTAGTGTTTATGCCGGATGATGCCGGCCGTATGATCAACGAGTTGTTTAACGCCGGTGGCGATAAAGTAAGTTTTGCAGATGGATATCCGCAACTCGTGATTGGTGAAGCTTCGTTAGAAAATTTGAACGATCGAATCGAGCAAGCAAGGATGCTTGCTGCTCCAGTCCCAATGGACCGCTTTCGGCCGAATATCGTTGTCGCCGGGAGCGAGGCGTTTGCTGAAGATGATTGGAAACGGATCAGCGTCGGCGATGCGGTGTTTCGGTCCTCAAAGCCCTGTGCACGTTGCGTTATGACAACGGTCGAGCAGTCGCGAGGCGAATTTGACGGCAAAG
>JANNVK010000150.1:0-63752 GCA_031414415.1 Acidobacteriota bacterium | reverse complement strand
AAATGATAATAAAATTGTATGTATGAAAAAGCGTGATTTCATCAGTTCGTCTGTAACTCCTTATCTTTAATTTTCAGGAATAGGGCGAATCAGTAAAACGACCTAAACGGTAAATGCCGAAAGCATCAAATATTAGACGCTTTTCGACCAGAAAAGTTCCGCTTTGTTATAGATGTATTAAGCAAAACTTATGTATATCTAAATACTAACACATCTTAAAAAAAACTGTCAACGTTTGAAAGTGCCGTAGAATCTAGCCTCTACGAAGTCTTAGAGGCTTTTGCCTTAACATTCGACCCATTTTCTCGAAACACTTCTTTAAAAACTTGTCGAACATCGTCAACATATACAAATGTCAAATCATCCAAAACTTCCTGTGAAAGGTCTTCTAAGTCACGCTTATTTGGTTCAGGAATAATAATTGTCTTAATTCCCGCACGTCTCGCAGCCAAAACCTTTTCTTTGAGTCCACCAATTGGTAAAACGTTGCCTCGTAACGTAATTTCACCAGTCATTGCAACATCTTTTCGCACCAATTTTTGAGCTAAAACTGAGACAAGAGCTGTCGCAATCGTAATTCCGGCACTTGGTCCGTCTTTCGGGATTGCACCTTCTGGGAAATGAACGTGGATGTCAAATTTATCAAAATCTTCAGGGTCAATTCCAAGTTCTGTGGCACGAGCTTTGGCATAACTAAACGCCGCTTGTGCTGATTCCTGCATTACTTCGCCGAGTTGTCCGGTCAAAACGAGTTTACCTTTTCCACGCATTCTAATCGCTTCAATAAATAAAATGTCACCGCCGACTGCCGTCCAAGCTAAGCCTGTCACAGTTCCGATTGAATCTTTTTTCAAGGCTTCTTCTGGAAATACTTTTGGCGAACGGAGAAAGTCAGGAATACTCTCTTTTGTGACTTTTACCGCGACAAAATCGCCTTCTTGCTCAGCCTTTTTGCGTGCAACCTTGCGACAAACTTTGCCAATTTCGCGTTCAAGTTGTCGCAAGCCAGCTTCTCGCGTGTATTGACCGATTATCATTGCAAGTGCTTTTTTATCAATTGAAATGTCGCCTTTTTTTAAACCATTTTCCTCAATTTGTTTTGGCATCAGATGGCGTTTCGCGATTTCGAGTTTTTCTTCTTCGGTATAACCCGAAAGTTGTATAATCTCCATTCGGTCGCGTAAAGCCGGCTGAATAGTGTCAAGAACATTCGCCGTTGTCATAAACATAACATTAGATAAGTCAAAAACTACGCCAAGATAATTGTCACGAAAAGCATTATTTTGTTCAGGATCAAGGACTTCGAGCAACGCCGAACTCGGATCGCCACGGAAATCTGCTCCAACTTTGTCGATTTCGTCTAAAATCACCAGTGGATTATTCGTTCCAGCTTGCTGAATTCCCTGCATAATTCTTCCCGGCATTGCACCAACATAAGTTCTGCGATGTCCGCGAATTTCTGCTTCATCGTGCAAACCACCGAGAGAAAGTCTGATAAATTTGCGATCTAAGGCTTTAGCAATTGATCTTCCGAGCGAGGTTTTGCCAACTCCTGGAGGTCCAACTAAACATAAAATTGAGCCTTTTGGTTTGTCCATTAATTTACGCACAGCCAAGGCTTCAATTATTCTTTCCTTCACTCGATCAAGTCCATAATGATCGTCATTGAGAATTTTTTCAGCTTTTTTGAGATTCAAATTGTCTTTCGAAGATTTTGACCAAGGTAATTCGGTCATAATATCGAGCCAATTTCTGAGCGTTGCAGTTTCGCCTGAGTCAGAGTGCATTCTTTCGAGTTTTTTTAATTGTCGGAGCGATTCTTCTTGTGCATATTCCGGCATTTCGGCTTTCGTAATTTTCTCACGATACGCTTCAATTTCCTCAAAAAGTTCGTTACCTTCACCAAGTTCTTGCTGGATTGCTTTTTGTTGCTGACGAAGGAAATATTCACGTTGCGAACGATCGATATCAGCCCGAGCTTGCGAATTAATTTCTTGCTGAACTGTTAAAACATCGATTTCTTTATTGAGCAAATCATTGACGCGGCGAAGTCTGGCAGTTGGTTCAAAAATGTCTAAAACGCTTTGTGCTTCTTCAACTTTTAGTTCTAAATTTGAAGCAGAAAGATCAGCTAAACGACCTGCATCGTCTAAATTTGTAATAATCGCCAAAACTTCCGGCGAGATATTTTTGCCAAGATTCGCAGCTTTTTCCATTGCTGCACGAACATTTCGCACTAATGCTTCAACTTCCAACGAATTTGTCGGTGCAGTTGGCTCAGGAATTGGCGTTAGATGAGCTTTAATATAATCGCTACCGACTGTAACCGAATCAACCCGAGCTCTCGAAAGTCCTTGAATCAGAATACGAATTCTACCATCAGGCAGCTTCAACATTCGCATAATCACAGCAACCGTGCCGACTGTGTGCAAATCGTCTTGATGCGGATCTTCTTTATCGACATCTTTTTGCGACACCAAAAAAATCAAACGATTTTGCGAAAGTGCTTCCTCAACCGCTTTAATCGAACGGTCTCGTGACACAAAAAGCGGAACGATCATAAACGGATAAATTACTATGTCTCGCAATGGCAAAACAGGTAATTCACCCGGAATTTGCAGCTGAGGTTCAACATCGACAATTTCAGTCGAGACAGTTGGGATCGTAAATTCATTAACTTCTTCCATTACTTTATATTAGCTGATTTGTCAGAAAAATTGAAACGCTTAAATTTGTCGCGAGTATTTGGCAAGACTTATCATTTAGTGATTTTTTTAGGATTGTGCCTCGCACTCGTGAAAGGTTTTTTGATTTCGTCATATTTTGATTTTCGAATCAAAACAAAAAAGAGCCGCAAAATGTTTCATTCGCGACTCGAAAATTGAAAGGTTAATTTCAAATTAGTTTCAAAAAATTTACGGAAGAGCGATAAAATTCTCGTTTTCGAGATTTTCCTGCAAATTTATCAGTCGCGTTGATTCTTTGAACTGATGTAGTTTTGAACTTACGCTCAAAACATAATTGTTCCCGACTGCCAATTCTGTAAATCTGTAATATCCAAATGGATTTGTCATAGCATATCGCAGCTGACCATTCGAATCCGTTAGTACCAATCTCGTGCGACTCAGTCCGCGACCAGTCGAACTCAACACACGTCCATTTATCGACGCGGAAGCCGCAGTTGGAACTGCTTCTCCTAATGTCCAATCTGAGAAACTACTGACGTTATTGAGAGTTGCGGTGTTCAGAGTTCTATCAAATGTTGCTAATGCTGGTCCATATACAAATGAAACGACACCGCCATTTATCTTGATCAGATTAAAGATATTTTCGTTCGCACCGACAACATCAGTTTGCAGATAATTAAACGTTAAATTTGTTGTAATTCCCGAACCTGAAAGCGTCCAAAATCGGTTAATTGCCGAAGCCGGATTTGGCACATTTGGATGTGCGGTTTGTTTTGCATCAATCGTTAAACTTCCGCTTCCCGCAGTAACATTTGCCGTAACAGGCGAATATCCGTTTGCGGTTCCTACATGATAAGTGAAACTCCCGACACCCGAAAAAGTTTTTAATTCTTTTCCGATGAGATGTCCGCTTGTCCGTGAAGACGTTGCGGTTCCGCTTAGTGTTAAAGTATTTGCACTGGGAACAGTCAAGTTTCCGCTAACAAATCCCATATTTCCGTTGACGGTCGCGTTTCCGCCAAGTGCAACTCCTGCGGCATTACTGATACGCAAACCTCCATAAGTCAACGCATTCGCGGTTTGAGTCGCTGCACCTGCATAATCAACCGTCAAATTTGTCAGAGTTTTATTGGTGATTGTATATTGACTCAAAAAATCGGCGGTTGCGGCAGTTCGCGTTACACGAGCCGTTCCGCTTCCAGTTAATGTTCCCGCACCGCTGACAATTGCAGCCGCTGATGGATTCAATATTGCATTTGCATTTATCGTTAGATTTCCGCCAACAACTACGCTGTTAATTACTGATAGTTGAGCCGCGGTATTTGCATCGGTCAGGATATTAAACGTTGGAACGCTTCCTCCGTAAATTTGTTGGGCGGCAGCTCCGTTAAAGTTGAAAGTGCTTGTTCCTGCCGTAAATGTTCCGCTGGTAAAGTGGAAATCTTCGCCGAGATTTACGGTTGATGAACCTGCGACAAGCGTTCCGCCCGCGATGCTTAATTCACCCGGAATTGTAACTGTATTAAGGAAATTGGTTGTTCCGCCTGTCAGACGAACTTCTGTCCCGCTCGTTGACGTATTTGCCGCAAATGTAACGCCGTTGACGTTGACCGTTCCGCCGGCAACGCTCAAACCGCCGCCATGAACATCGGTTGTGTTATTCGAAAGCGGCACGCCAGTAATTGTTAAAGTTCCCAAGACATGATGGATTGCACCGCCGTTTTCCGCTGTGTTTCCTTGCCCCGATGTTCCGATTGATGAAGTTGCAGGGATAACTACAGTTCCACTCGCGGTATAAACTCCGCCGCCGTCACCGGTTGCATTATTATCTTTATCGGCATCGTTTCCGTGGATAAATGCACGAGTTAAATTTGCGTTCGCACCGCCCGAAACCGCAACTCCGCCACCGTGAACATTTGCGTTATTCTCCGACAACAAAACAGAACTTGTTGCTCCGATGTTTAAATCGCTCGGATCACCCGTAGCATTGTTGGTGCTGTCGATAAATGTTCCGCCGCCGGTGGTTGTGGCATTGTTTCCGACAATTGAGCCATTATCAACATTGATTGTTGTTACATTTGTAGCACTAAAACCTGCACGATAAGCGTGGGCAATGCCGCCGCCATTTACGGCAGTATTCGGCAATGCGACTGTTCCGATAAAGCAATTTGATACATTCATCGTTCCGCGATCACGGAAAATTGCTCCTCCGTCGCCGCCGCCGCTACTGTCGCTGTTTGCCGTGTTGCCACGAATCGTAACGCTACTCAAAGTCAAAAATCTGCTTGCTCCGACGGTATCAATATCGCCCCAAACTGCACCGCCGTCGTCGCGGGCAGTATTTCCACTCATTGTTCCACCTGAAACCGTAACAGCACCTTTGAAAGCTCTTATCGAACCGCCGTCGTCAAACGAAATGTTATTGGTGAAATTGGTATTGCTGATTGTTCCCGTGTTCGTGTCCAAACCCGCCGCAATCGCACCGCCGTCAACATCGGCAGCCGCAGTGCCAAACACAGTTCCGTTGCGTGATTCGTTGCTCGTAAATGTTGAACTTGAAACACTCAAAGTTGCAGGTGTTGAAGCCCCAAATGAAAGTGCTCCGCCCGGACCTGCTTTTCCGATGTTGGTTGTATTCGTTACCGATGTGTATGAAATTGACGCAAATTGATTGAAAACACCGCCGCTGTTGTGGTCGGCTTGGTTGTTGTTGATGGTGACACTCGTCAAGTTTAATGCACCGGCTGTTCCCGGTCCGTTACCATCCAACCGGATTGCACCGCCGCGAGCAAAGTTTCCCCAATTGTTTCCAGCACCGCAGTTGACGACATCACAGTTTTCGCGGCATTGCCGTTTTGAATCGTCAGATTCGACATCGTCACTTGAATTGCGGTTGCTCCGCCGAATCCGCCGCCGAAAATTCCGTCGAATCCGATATCAAAAACGCGGTCTGTCGTGTTGGTTATCGGTGCAGATGCGGTAAAAGTTCCGCCTGCGATTGTATTTCCGCCCACCGCACCTGTGATAGTTAGATTATTGACATTTGTAGCTAACGGAGTAAGGCAAGTATCAGAAGGATTGATGACGCAAGTAATATCCAAATCTCCGCCTGCTTCGTCATTGAACGGTGTGTTGAAATCGTTGTCGGGACTTCCGTTTGAAAGCGTGATGTTTAAGCCGGAATTGATGGTAATCGAATCTGTTCCCGCTAACTTGTTTGATTCCATAATCGCGGCTCGTAATGTGCAAACTGCACCTGCCGTCGCACAAACTCCGTTGCCCGGATTTGCATCAATTGCATCGCCCGCATTATTAACTGTAAATGCCGCTTGAGGTGCGGAAACAATGGTTGATGCCTCAGCTTTTCCGCTTTGCAAAACTAATAAATCTTTTTCGCTGTCAAAGTTAAAACGTCCGGTGATTGCCACAATCGGAGCATTTTCCAAGTTGAATTTAACCGATTGTCGTTTGCCGATATATGAAACATTTTCGTTCGATTCCGATTCGGCAATTGCCATCGGCATTATGTTAATTTGATTGTTGTTTGAATCTAAAACGATTAAATCTTCGCCCGAATTGCTTAATCTTCCGCTTGATAATGAAGTTGCACCGTTTGGAACGGCACCGAAAAACTGATCGTATTCAGACCAAGTTTGCAATTCTGTGTCGCCCGATTCATCTGATTTCACAGGTTCAAGCAAATCTTCTTTGCTCATTTGATTCAAAATCCGTTGCGGAATTAGGTAGCCTTTCGCTTGATAATCACGGACTTGGCTTGCCATCTGTTCGTGTTTTGTGACCGGACGCGTATCCAAATCTCCGCGTGAAAAAATGTGAATATTGCCACTTTCATCCAATGTCGCAATTTCCGCACGAAATTCGCGGTCAGGCACAAAATCGCCGACAATTAAAGATTTTGCCGAGAAACTTTGCGGTAAATCGACAACTTCGTTCTTGTCGTCGCTTCCCGAAATTATCGAAATTTGATTGCCGTTTCCGACCCCAATATCCGTAAAAGTATTCGCGTCCAATTGTCCGACGGCGATTGTTTCAACGTTGTTCGTCAACGAAATTCGGCTCGGTTCGGCGTTGAAAACATCGCCTAAACCTTGATATACAAGAACTTCGTTGCCAACGCCGACAATTACATCGGGTAAACCGTCAAGCCGATTTATATCGCCCGCAATCATTACCGAAACATTTCCGCCGACAAAAATTTCGCGTGGTTCGGAAAAATTTCCTGTGCCGTTGCCGGTCAATAAAACAAATTTGTTCGCGTTGCGTGAAGCCGCAATTACGTCAACATTTCCGTCGCGTGTAAAATCGCCGACCTGCACAAAATCCGCCGAAATCGGCAAACTGAGGTTGCGAGTCTCGCTTTCAAACGGCGAAATATACCGCAAATCACGAATCGCTTCCCAAGCCGATTGAGTTTTCGGAGCAAACGCATTGATGTCGCCGCGTTGGATTGAAACTGCACCGCTTCTGCCGATAATTAAATCGTTGATGCCGTCCGAATCAATATCTGCGACAACTGCCGACAGCGGATTTCCGTTTCCGGCTTTGCCGTCGGATATTGCCGGAACATCGAAAGTTCCATTCAAATTAATTAAATTATCGCCTTGCGGTTTACTTTTTAATAAATCTTGGGCAATTGCCGAAATAACAGAAAAAAATGCGATTGCCAAATAAAATAAGATGCTACGAATAGAAAAATTGGAAATTTGCTTCATAGTTTTATAACTCCATTTCAGAAAACGAAATAAGCGGGAAAAATACCGTCTCTGTTATGTAAAATACTATCGTTACTGTTTATGTAAACGAGATTTGAAAGGAAAAAGTGTCATCAAGACAAAAATATTTTTGCCTTGATGAATACTTTTTTGATTAAATGCCGAATAGAAAATACATCGGCAAGCAAAGGTGTTAAAGACAGCTTAGAAAACTTCTTTACTTTTTACTTTTGCCTTTTTACTTTTTACTTTTTACCTAAGGTCTCTGCGGAAAAACACCTTGCATTGCGATAATAAAATTCATCGTCAAATACGGCATCATATTGTTATGCGGCTGGTTTCCGCCGTTTGGCTGAACCGCAGTTTGCCCCATACTTGCGGAAGCTGTTGCCGTCGGCGAATACGGAAGCGAATTTGAACGTGCAAAACCTGAACCAACCGGCGAAGTTTGCGGTGTTGTCGGTGTCGGTCGTGCCGTGTGATTATGATTATGCGGCGGCATCTGATTTTGTTGTAAAGCTACGTTCTGACTTCCGCCTGTTTCTCCAATATCACGAAAACTTAATCCCGGACCTTGCTGGTAAAACATCGGAGCACTTCCCTGAAAATTAGGCAGCCCGAAATTTGATTGACCGTTTCCGCCGTAAGTTGTTCCGAGCAACGAAAAAAGTGCAGTATTTTGTGCAAGCGGCAAAAGCTGACCGTTGCAAAATGCCCAACCTCGCGGGGCAAAATTAAATCCGACAATTCTGATTTCAGCTACAAATGGATCTGCCATAATATTTTTCTCCTTTTAAATTTAATTAGGCGAAGGGAAAATCCCTTGCAATGCAATACAAAAATTCAACGCTAAAAACGGCTGTCGGTTTTCGTGTGCCTGACCTCCGCCGGTATTTGATATAACTGCCACGTTCATTACCTGATTTGCCGGCGTTGTCGAATAAAGCGTTGAACCGTCCTTTACAGTTCCCAAAAAATTATTCGGGGCAGAAGATACATTATTTGCCGGTGCATCGGCGGAAGCGGTTGCCGGATGATTATGCGAAGGCAATTCCGGAATGGTCAAGGTATGGGCATTTTCACAGTCTTGTTGCCCTTGCGTAAAACCGTTCCCAATATGAATCGGAACTCTTGTCTGCATATTCGGCAATCCGAAAGTTGTCTGACCGTTTCCGCCGTAAGTTGTTCCCAATAATAAAAACAACGCTTGGTTTTGGTTAATCGGCAAAAGTTGACCGTTGCATAATGCCCAACCACGCGGAGCAAAATTAAAACTCATAATTCTGATTTCTGCTAAAAAAGGCTCTGCCATAAAAATAATCTCCTTTTAGGTTTGCGATGGAAAAATTCCAAAAAATGAAATAATAAAACTAACGCATAAAAACGGTTGGATATTGGTATGCGGTTGGTTTCCGCCCGTGTTGCCGATTATTGCCGCGTTCATTCCAACATTTGGCGGAATTGTTCCGTAAGCCAACGCTGTGGCATTAACTGCCGGAATACTGCCTGCCGGATTCGCACTGTTACCTGCCGCATCGGTACAGCCTGCCGCATGATTATGCGAAGGCAAGGTAGTTGAATTAATCGTAACCTGTTCAACTCCGCCGGATTGCCCTAAAGAATAAGTAACTCCCGCAAGACTTCCCGTGTGAACAGGAACGCGACTTCGCAAATCGGGCAGAGCAAAAGTAACTTGCCCGTCGCCGCCGTAAGTCGTTCCGATTAATGCAAATAGCGTATCGTTTTCAGCAATTGACTGAATTGAACCGTCGCAAAAACCCCAACCCACCGGAGCAAAATTCCCCGCGAACAGTCTAATTTCACCAACGTATGGTTGTGACATAAATTTATCCTCCTTTATTTTCCGAAAGCGTCTGCTTTAAATTTATTTAGTTATCGTCGGTTTCGCATCGCTGACACCTACGCATTAGATTTATATTGCTTAGAAAATACATTACCTGCTTACATAAACGAGATTTGTATCCAAAAAAGGTAATCAAAAATAAAAATAATTTTTTCGATTGATAATTTATCTGCTGAAAAAAATCGAATTTTTGGCTTATTTTCCGAAAGCGTTTGCTTTCAAATTCTTAATCGTCTCGGTCTCGCATTGCCAAAGTCGGTAAATTCCTTCATCGCCGATTATTTGAAAACCAAGCCGCGTAAATAATTTGATTGATTGATTAAAAGATTCAAGATAAATTTGCACGGGCATTTTCGCCGTTTGCAAAATATCCGTAATTATTTGTGTGCCGATGCCTTGACTGCGAAATTCGGGCAGAATCGTTAAATCGATTATCCGAATTCCATTTTCAGATTCGCAGACGTATAGTCGTCCGATTTTTTTATTGTCCGAATTAATTGTTTGGAATTTTCCGTGCGGATACTCTGATAGGTAATGATTGTGCTGTGCCTGGAACTGTGATTGCAGAAAAAATGTTTTTTGCTCTTCGTTCCAAGGCACCAAAGTCATCTCATCTGCACGTGTACTTGCGTAAAGTGCAAACAAAAATACTTCATCTGAACGAGTAATCGGGGGGAAACTCAGCTTCATAATAAAATTTAATCAAATTAGACAAACTATGTGTTTGTTAATGAGCAAAAATATACACTCAGTTTTCATAAATTTGCAAACACCGCTTGCTAAATATGACTTATTTCGATTAATTTTTTATTGTTATCAAGAAACGAGTTGAGGAGATACCCCCAAAAAATGAAATTTTCAAGACGAGACTTTGTGAAAATAGGCGGAATTGCTGCCATAACTTCAATCGGACTTTCAAGTTCGGCTTTTAGTAAATCAGCCGATAATCTTGAGTTTCAAACTTCAAATGATTTCAGTAAATTGATTGACACAAATTTTTTCATTTCGAATAACAATGTGTCTATAACTGCAAATGAGGACACTTATCAAGTCTTTCATCCCGAATTGGGGAAGTTTGATTTGTTTTTAGCTGAAGGTAGAAATGGCAAAAAACGTGTTTTACTAGCGACTGTAAATCGAATTTAATTTACTACACGATTAAATCCTGCTTCATATTTAAATCCATCAGTGACTTCAGCAATTGGCACTAAAAACAATTCTCCTACGCCTAATTTTTCATGAAACATTTGATAAATTTTTTGTTCGAGAAAGTTGTCTTTATCACCTAAAAATATTAACGAAAACATTTCTTGATTTGGATTAACTGTTTTAGTGGTGACTTCTATAAGTTCAATTTCTACTGAGCTTTCCATTAGTTTGAACTTAGTATTTATCTCACTCAAATATTCTTCATATTTCAAATTATCCAACATTTTTCCACTCCATATTTAAATACATTTCATCTTCATTTACGATTCTAAATTTATGTTTTTCGTAAAGCCGAATTGCTCTGAAGTTTGTCTTAAAAACTAATAACGTCACACTTTCAGCTTCTGATTTTAAAAATTCTAAAATGTAACTTCCCGCACCTTTGCCACGAAAATTATGCAACATAGAAATATCAACTAAATGAATATTTTTTTCACTCCTATTTATCAAAAGCCGTCCAATTTTTTTACCTTCTAATTCAATTATCGAATGCTCAGCATTTGGATATTGTTCATTATAACTTTGCGTTTGAGCATTGTATTGTATTGTCAGTAAATGCTTTAACTGTGTTTCTGTCAGACCAGCTTGAATAAATTCAACGATTCTAACATCAAAAAATAAATCAGCAAGAAACGCTTCATCGTTCTTATCAATGGCTCGCATTAGAAAATTTTTCACTATTAAATCATTGTCGAAACAACCAAAAGTGTCAAATAAATTGTCGTTAGATTGGTTGAAATTGGTTTGTTTGATGAAATGATAACGTCTAAATCCTTGCCGCACGAATAATATCCGCAAAAACTCCAGCAGCTGTGACATCGGCTCCTGCTCCGGCACCTTTTATCACCAAAGGTTGTTCAGGATAGCGATTTGTGTAAAATAACACCGCGTTGTCTTTACCAGAAAGATTTGCAAAATTATGTGTGTTTTCAATACTTTGCAAGCCGACAGAAGCATTCCCTCCGTCAGAATCTTCAAAAGTCGCGATATATTTTAGCGAAAGATTTTTTGCTTTTGCATCGTCCAATAGTTTTCTAAAATGCGGTTCGTTGGCTTCCATTGCGGCAAAAAAATCGTCAACGCTTCCCGCAAAACAGCTTTCTGGCAGAAAAGGCGTATTGTTGATGTCCGACATTTCTAAATTGTGACCAGCTTCGCGTGCGAGAATTAAAATCTTTCTGGCAACGTCAGTTCCACTCAAATCAAGTCGCGGATTAGGTTCGGTATAACCTTCATTTTGAGCTTGGCGAACGACTTCTGCAAATTTTCTTGTGCCGTCATAATTATTAAAAACGAAATTAAGCGTTCCCGAAAGAACGGCTTCAATTCTGCGGATTTTATCACCGCTTCTCGTTAAATCGTTGAGCGTATTGATTATCGGTAAACCGGCACCAACGTTTGTTTCAAATAAAAAAGGTGTTCCAAATTCCCGCGATAATTCTTTTAGAATCTTGTATTTAGAAAACTCAGAAGACGCAGCAACTTTATTACACGCAATAACAGCGATACTTTTCTCAATAAGTTTTGGATAAATATCAACAATTTTATCGCTCGCGGTAACATCGACAAAAACAGAATTTCGGAGATTTTTTTCGATAATTAAATCGGCGAGATCGATTGAAATTCCATTCGTTAAATCTGGCGAAACAGAAAGATCAATTCCCTGTTCGTCAAACAAAACAACTTTACTATTCGCCAATCCAACGACGCGAACATTCAAACGCATTTGCTCTGAAAGAAAGTCCGCTTGCTGTTTCAATTGTCCGAGAAGTTTGCCGCCAACTGTGCCAATTCCCGCAATAAAAAGATTAATCTGCTTGTTTCCATCAGAAAAGAATTCTTCGTGCAAAGTGTTTACCGCTTTCTTAACATCTTTAGATTCAATAATTGCGGAGATATTACGCTCTGAAGAACCTTGTGCAATCGCACGAATATTAACGCCATTATGCCCGAGCGTGGAAAACATTTTGCCACTAATTCCAGTGTGGTTTTTCATATTGTCGCCAACAACCGCGAGAATAGAAAGTCCATTTTCAACACTTAAAGGATCGATTTTTCCGACATTTATTTCATATTCAAATTCTTTATCGACAACATCTTTTGCTTCTTTGCCAAACTTTTCTTCAACAGCAACGCAAATTGAATGTTCCGAAGAGCTTTGTGTGATTAAAATTACGTTAATATTTGCCCGAGAAAGTGCATCAAAAAGTCGTTTTGAAAAACCCGGAATTCCAATCATTCCGCTACCTTCAAGGCTTAACATCGAAATTTTATCAATGCTCGAAATTCCACGAATTATGCTCGTTTCATTTGCGGTTTCGGTTTCTAAAACAGTGCCAAAATCCTCTGCGGCAAATGTATTTTTTATAAAAACTGGAATTCCTTTCGCCATTACAGGCTGGATTGTAGGCGGATAAATCACCTTTGCTCCAAAGTGGGAAAGTTCCATAGCTTCGCGGTAACTTATTCTCGGAATGTGCTTTACGTTTTTTACAATTCGCGGATCGGCGGTCATCATTCCAGAAACATCTGTCCAAATTTCCAAAGAATCGGCGTTGAGTGCCGCAGCAAATATTGCAGCTGTGTAGTCAGAACCGCCGCGACCAAGTGTTGTCGTTATTCCATCAGAATTTGATGCGATAAAGCCTTGCAGAATATGAAGTTTCATCTGAGTTCCATTGAAAGTGGCGGCAGCTAATTGATTGGTTTTTGTGAAATCGACCGTTGCATTCCCAAACTGCGAATCTGTCCGGATATAATCACGCGAATCATGCCAAATATTTTCGATATTCAACGAATCGAATTTCGAAGCGAGAACTTTTGTCGAGAGAATTTCGCCGAAACTCATAATTCTGTCAAGTGTTCTCGGACTTAATTCACGCAGCAGATAAACACCTTCGCAGATGCTTTCAAGCTGAGAAATTTGTTGTTCAACAAACAAAATCGTATCTGCTTGAAGCGAATCCGAAGCCAATTCGCGAATTGCGATTGTATGTTTACTTTGAATCGATTTAATGATTTTTCGGAAGGATTCGTCACCTGCTTCGGCGAATTTTCCGGCTTCAATCAATGAATCCGTTACTGTTTGCATCGCTGATAAAACAACAATGCAAGTTTCGTTTTCAATCGCAGTTTTTACGATTTTAACCACTTTTCCGATACTTTCAGCATTTGCGACCGATGAGCCGCCAAATTTCAAAACTTTCATATTTTAGCCAACAATAAATCTTTCAAATCTTCGTAATTCACATTCATTTCGATACTTTTCTTCTCGCGATCAAACAATTTTTTGACTGATTCTGGTGTTTCGCCGAATGTCCCAACTATCTCTTTTACTGAATCAAATTTGATCGGATGTGCAGTTTCGAGAAAAATACCAGCTTGCTTATTGTGATTTTTCAAGTAGTTTTCGAGTGCGTAAAAACCAACTGCACCGTGCGGATCTAGAACATATTTATACTTTTCAAAAACTTCACGCATCGTGTTTTTTGTAGCTTCGTCAGAAACACTTACCGAAACCATCTTCTCTTTTAAGCTCAAATATTTTTGGTCAAACATCTCCAAAATACGAACAAAATTTGATGGATTTCCGACGTCCATAGCATTTGAAAGTGTTGCGACTGAAGGCTGAAGATTCATTTCGCCATTTTCCATAAACCGCGGAATTACATCGTTGGCATTTGTCGCGGCAATAAACTTTGCAACTGGTAAACCCGAAATATGTGCGAGAATTCCGGCACAAATGTTGCCAAAATTCCCACTCGGAACGCAAATAATTGGCGGCAATTTATTTTTCCATTGCTTCAAAGCGTAAAAATAATAGAATTGTTGCGGAAGCCAGCGTGCAATATTTATCGAATTTGCTGATGTTAAAAAAACTCTTTTTTGAATATTATCATCCGCAAGTGCCTGTTTCGCAAGAGCTTGGCAATCATCAAACGAACCGGAAACTTCGACCGCAGTAATGTTTCCGCCGAGAGTTGTAAGTTGTAATTCCTGCACATTTGAGACTTTTCCTTTTGGGTAAAGAATCACGACTTCGACATTTTCAACATTGTGAAAACCAGCGGCAACTGCTCCGCCAGTGTCGCCCGAGGTTGCGACTAAAACAATGGTTTTCGCGTTTTTTTTAGTCGAAAAATATTGCAAACAACGACTCATAAATCTCGCACCAACATCTTTGAATGCAAGAGTTTCACCATGAAAAAGTTCAAGTGTTGATATATTTTCAGAAATTTTTACTAAAGGAAAACCAAAATTTACTGTTTCCTCACATATTCTGAGCAAAATATCAACAGGAATGTCGTTTCCAACATAAGGTTTAATTACATCAAAGGCGATTTCGACTTGTGATTTTTCGATCAAAGATTCGAATGAAATTTTTGGAATTTCACTAGGAAAATAAAGACCTTTATCGATTGGTTGACCGTTTAGAGTTGCTTCACGAAACGTTGCGTGAGGTGAATTTCTTTTTGTGCTAAAGTATTGCATTAAATAAGATTTTATTAGATTCTATCGTTTTCTAAACGAAATTTTACTGCATCAAATTGCAAATAACAATTCATAATTTATTGATCTAACTTTAACATAACTTCTTTTTATGAACGAAATCAGAGTTTTTTCGCCCGCGACTGTGGCGAATGTTGTCTGCGGATTCGATTGTTTGGGTTTTTGTCTCGAAGAACCAAATGATGAAATGTTTCTCCGTAAAATTGACGAAAAAACGGTCAGAATTATCAATAAAGATAACTTCGGATTGCCAACTCAACCTGAAAAAAATGTTGCGGGAATTGTTTTGCTAGAAATGCTCAAAGCTGTCGATGCCGACTTCGGTTTCGAAGTAGAAATAACAAAAAATATTAAACCCGGAAGTGGAATTGGTTCAAGTTCAGCTAGTGCTGTTGGTGCAGCTTTTGCCGCAAATCAGCTGTTAAATCGGAGATTTACAAAACTGCAAGTCACTGAATTTGCTATGTTTGGCGAACAACTCGCATCGCAAGGCAGACACGCTGACAATATTGCACCTTGTCAGTTTGGTGGTTTCACATTGGTTCGCTCAGTCTCGCCGCTTGATATTGTTGAACTCAAATTCCCAACACTTTTTGTCACAGTAATTCATCCGCAGATTGAAATAAAAACATCAGACGCGAGAAAAATGTTGCCGCAAAATGTTGCTTTAAAAGATGCGATAAAACAATGGGCGAACGTTGGTGGACTCGTTTCAGGGTTGGCGAGTGGCGATTATAAATTAATTTCACGGTCGCTTGAAGATTTTATTGTCGAACCTGTGCGGAAATCATTGATTCCAAAATATGACGAGGTTGTTGAGTTGTCAAAGATTTTTGGTTCGCTTGGTGGTGGAATTTCGGGTTCAGGTCCAAGTATGTTTCTTCTCAGTGAAACGCTTGAAATTGCAACTAATCTTGAACTTGCAATTACAAAACTTTATAAATCAACCAATCTCGAATTTAATGCGTTTGTAAACAAAATTTCGGAGAAAGGTGTCAGAATTGCGGAGTAAATTTATGAAATTATTTTTATTTAATCTTTTGTTCGTGCTGTTTGTTTTCCAAAGTCCAGCGTTTTCGCAAAAAGGTTATATTGTTTTAGACATTGATTTTCGTGGTTCGGCTGGATACGGCAGAGATTGGCGAACTGATGTTTATGATTTTCTTGGCGGCAAGGATTATGAAGATCATTTAGATGCAATTGATTACGCGGTGAAAAATTATGCTGTAAATCCAAAGAAAATTGGAGTTTATGGCGGAAGTTATGGCGGATTTATGGCAGAAATGTTAGCGTTTAGAACAGATAAAATCACCTGTGCGGCAGCATTGCGTCCGGTTGCTGATTGGAAAAATTATTACGCTTCATCGCCGGTTTATACGGCTCAAAGGCTTGGTTTTCCTGATAAAAACATTGAAGGTTACAAACGCAGTTCGCCTATTAGTTATGCCGAAAAACTCGACAAACCTCTGTTGATTTTGCACGGATTAGTTGATGATAATGTTCACGCTCAAGATTCAATGCAATTAATCGAAAAACTTATCAGGCTTGAAAAAACAAAACATTTTGAATCTCAATTTTATCCGACTGAAAATCACGGCTTTCAACGCTCAACGAGTTGGATTGACGAATATGAACGAATTTTGAATTTCTTTGAAAAACATCTAAAATAAAACCTATAATTATGAGAATTTTAATAACAGGCGGTGCTGGATTTCTTGGTTCGCACCTTTCCGAAAGACTTTTAAACGAAGGCAATGAAGTAATTTGTCTCGACAATTTTTTTACCGGCAGAAAAGAAAATATTATACATCTGCTTGATAACAAACGGTTTGAGTTAGTTAGACACGATGTAACTGAACCAATTTTATTAGAAGTTGATCAAATTTATAATCTCGCGTGTCCAGCTTCACCAGTTCATTATCAGTTTAATCCTGTGAAAACTGTTAAAACCAGCGTTATGGGAGCAATAAATATGCTTGGCTTGGCAAAGCGTGTCAAAGCGAGAATTTTTCAGGCTTCAACATCCGAAGTTTATGGCGATCCGATGATTCATCCGCAAACCGAAGATTATTGGGGAAATGTAAACCCGATTGGTTTGCGAAGTTGTTATGATGAAGGAAAACGAATTGCTGAAACTTTGTTTATGGATTATCACAGACAAAACGGTGTTGACACGCGTATCGTGCGTATTTTCAATACTTACGGACCTAAAATGTTGGAAAACGACGGTCGTGTTGTTTCAAATTTTATCGTTCAAGCCTTAAAAGGTGAAAATTTAACAATTTATGGAACTGGCGAGCAAACTCGTTCATTTTGTTATGTTGACGATTTAATTGAAGGCTTTATTCGCTTGATGAATGCGGAAGGTGACGATATCCATTTACCTGTAAATATCGGTAATCCGGGTGAGTTTACAATGTTAGAGTTAGCACAAGAAGTTGCAAAAACTGTTGGTAACAATATTAAAATCAAGCATTTACCATTGCCGCAAGACGATCCGAAACAACGCAAACCGAATATCGAAAGAGCTCAAAAACTTTTGGATTGGTCACCAAAAGTTCAGTTAAATGAAGGTTTACAAAAGACGGTTGCTTATTTTGCAGAAAGAGTGAGAAAATAACGCAATGTTTAGAGAGAAATATATCAATCCATTTACTGATTTCGGCTTCAAAAAACTTTTTGGCGAAGAACCGAACAAAGATTTATTGATTAGTTTTCTAAACGAACTATTGCCGAAGCATCATCAAATAGAAGAACTTAGTTATTCTTCAAGTGAGTTTCTCGGAATTGCTGAAATTGATCGAAAAGCCGTTTTTGACATTTATTGCACAAGCAAAACTGGCGAGAAATTTATTGTCGAAATGCAAAAAGCACGCCAGTATTATTTTAAAGATCGTAGCGTTTTTTACGCTTCATTTCCAATTCAAGAACAAGCGATAAAAGGAGATGAATGGAAATTCAAACTTGCTGCGGTTTATTTGATAGGCATTTTAGATTTTGTTTTTGATGAAAACAAAGATTCCGACGAAGTAAAGCATACGATTCAATTAAAAAACCAACACGGCGAACTATTTTATGATAAATTGACATTTATTTATCTTGAAATGCCTAAGTTTAATAAAACTGAAAGCGAACTAAAAACAGTTTTCGATAAATGGATGTATGTCTTAAAGAACTTACCTAAATTAGAAGCTCGCCCTGCAAAATTACAAGAAAAAATCTTCAAAAAATTATTTGATGCCGCCCAAATGGCAAAACTTGACCGCGTTGAATCTGAGGTATATGAAAGAAGTTTAAAGTATTACAGAGATTTTAAAAATGTAATGGATACTGCAAAAGACGAAGCAAGAGAACAAGGTTTTGAAGAAGGTTTTGAAGACGGAGTCGAGAAAGGCTTTGAGCAAGGTATTGAAAAAGGTATCGAAAAAGGTATCGAAAAAGGTATCGAAAAAGGTATCGAAAAAGGTATCGAAAAAGGTATCGAAAAAAGTATAAAACAAGTAATAAACTCATCGCTTTTAACCACTAAACAAATTGCAGATATGTTTGGAGTTGATATTGAGTTTGTTAAATCGTTGAAAAAGAACTAATTTATAGAAATTATGAAATATTTAATCACAGGCGGAGCAGGTTTTGTCGGAAGTCATTTAGCTGACAAATTACACTCAGAAGGTCATGACATCACAGTTATCGACGATCTTTCGACAGGTCGTTATTCAAATGTTGAACATCTAGAAGGTCAAGAACGTTTTCAATTAATTATTGACACAGTTTTGAATGATACTTTAATGGAACGCTTAATTCGCGACACTGACCGTGTTTTTCACATGGCAAGTGCGGTTGGCGTTAAATTGATTATGGAACAACCTGTAAAAACCATCGAAACAATTTTCGGTGGAACTGAAGTTGTCCTAAAATATTGCTCACGCTATCGCAAACGAGTTTTAATACCATCTACTTCCGAGGTTTACGGTAAAGGAACAACTGTTCCATTCTCTGAAGAAGACGATGTTTTAACCGGAGCAACAAGCAAACATCGTTGGGCTTATGCTTGTGCAAAAGCGTTAGACGAATTTCTTGCTTTAGCACATTATAGAGAAACACGATTGCCTGTTGTTGTAGTTCGGCTTTTCAACACAGTTGGACCACGCCAGACCGGACAATATGGAATGGTTGTTCCAAATTTTATTAAATCAGCGTTAAAAAATGAGCCGATAACGGTTCATGGCGATGGAACTCAGTCGCGTTGTTTTGGTCACGTTTTAGATGTTGTGGAAGGTTTAGTCAAACTTCCAGAAAATCCAAAATGTTTTGGGCAAGTAATTAACATCGGAAATGACGAAGAAGTTACGATCAAAGCATTAGCAGAAAAAGCAATTGCGATGACCGGAAGCACATCAACAATCCGCTATATTTCTTACGATGAGGCTTATGGTGATGGATTTGAAGATATGCAGCGTCGTGTGCCTAATCTAAACAAAGCAAATAATTTAATCGGTTACAAACCAACCCGAACGCTAATAAACATCATCGAAGATGTTAGTGAGCAATTTCGTGGTGAGTTAGGTATCAAATCCGATTCGGCTCGATAACATTTAAATTATGAAAAGAATATTAGTTTTAATAGTTGCGACGCTGATATTTTGCGTCGCTTCTTTTTCACAAACTGGTGGTGCAAAAGGTAAGGTTAAAGCACCTAACGGCAAAGGTTTAAACCAAGTTTCTGTAATTGCCATATTGAACGGTATTGAGGCAAAAAGAACTTTGACTAATGAAAAAGGTGATTTTCTTTTAACTGGTCTTTCTGAAGAAGTTTATAGTTTTGTCTTCGAAAAACAAGGTTTTGATAATGGAGCTCTGAAGAGAATGCAAATTCTTTCAGGACAAATTCGCGATCTTGGGAACAATCTGGTCTTAAAAATATCTGACAACTCTTCTTACGTAATTCTCAGAGCAAGCGTTTTAGACCAAGATGGACGCAGTGTTCGCGGTGCCAAAATTGAAATTTCTAAAGTAAATGGCGACAAATTGCAGAAACTAAAAACTGTTTACACTGATGAAGCTGGTGAAATTGCTGAAAGGTTTCCTGACCAAACAGCAACATTTCGTTTAACTGCTTATTATCCAAAAGCTGAACCAGTTAGTGAAAATTTATCAATTGAAGGCTCAGGAATGTATCACAAACTTTTAAAAATTAAGACACAGAAGAAAGAAGAGCCTCAACAACCTTAATTGCTTGAACGTTCTCTTTGACATCGTGAACTCTCACAATTTTTGCCCCGTTCCAAACAGCTATTGCGGCTGAAGACAAACTTCCGGCTAATCTTTCGTCACTTGGAATATTGTCTAAAATCTTACCAATAAATGACTTACGAGACGTTCCGATTAGTATTGGAAAGCTAGAAAATCTATTTTGTAACACTTTTAAATTTGCTAACAACTCAAGGTTTTGCTCAAAGGTTTTGCTAAACCCAATCCCGACATCAAGGACAATTTGCTCACTTTCGACTTCAAAATCCTGTGCCTTTTTCAAACTCCAAGAAAAACCTTCAGAAACTTCGTTAAAAATATTTTCGCTAGGTTGAAGCAAATGCATTGTTTCAAAAGTTCCACGTAAGTGCATTAATACTAAACCTGATTTGGTTTCGTTTGCAATTTTTGCAATATTTTCGTCAAACTTTAGACCCGAAATATCATTTATTATTTCAGCCCCAGCTGTAATTGCGGCTCGTGCAACTTCTGATTTTGTTGTGTCAATTGAAATTGGAATATCGAACCTGCTAACAATTGCTTCAATAAAAGGAATTACTCGTTCAATTTCATCAATCGCAGAAACTTGTGTGCTTTTTGGGCGACTTGATTCGCCACCAACATCAATAATATCAGCACCATCAGCAATCATTCGTTCTGTTTGTCGGAATCCATCATCTATTGAAAAAAACTTTCCACCATCAGAAAATGAATCAGGCGTAACGTTTAAAATTCCCATCACGAGAGTTTTTTCGAGCGATAATTTTCGTTTTGAAGTGTGCCAATATTTCATAAAAAATGGCAAAAGCAAAGTTTGATAACTCGCTTTTGCCTAATTAGTTTATCTCAATAAATTCTTACGCAGTCGCCGGACTGTTTCCGGTTATTGGCGGCAGAATTGGGCTTTTAAAGGGTTTTAGCTCTTGAACAGTCGAGTTACCTGAATCGTCAGAGTCATTTTCTTCTAATGGAAGCCCAGCAACCGCTCGTCTAATTTCAGTTGCATTCAGCGTTTCGCGTTCAATTAAAGACTCAGCAAGACGAACCAAAGCATCGCGATGTTCATTAATAATATTAGTCGCTCTCTGATATTGTTCATTCACAATTCGATGAACTTCTTGGTCAATTTTAATTGCCGTATCTTCTGAATAATCTCTATTTTTTCCTGAATCGCGTCCGAGAAAAACTTGTTCTTCTTTTTTACCAAAGGCAAGCGGTCCGAGATTAGACATTCCAAATTCACAAACCATACGGCGTGCAAGATCAGTTGCTTTTTCAATATCGTTTGAAGCACCAGTTGTAATTCTTTCAAAAAACACATCTTCCGCAATTCTTCCGCCCATACTTAAAGCAATCATCGCCAAAAGTTCTTCTTTTGAACGTTCATGGACATCTGCTTCAGGCAAATATTGAGTAATTCCAAGTGCTCGCCCGCGTGGAATAATCGTAACTTTATGAACCGGATCAGATTCCGGAATTTTAAGACCAACTAATGCGTGACCAGCTTCATGATAAGCAGTCATTCGTTTAGTTTTTTCAGTCAAAACCATACTTTTTCGCTCGGCTCCCATCATTACTTTGTCTTTCGCAAATTCAAAATCATCCATCTCAACGACTTTTTGATTTTTTCGAGCCGCACACAAAGCTGCTTCATTTACCAAATTAGCCAAATCCGCACCAGTAAAACCAGGCGTTCCACGAGCAATTACACTAACTTGAACATTTTCGCCAAGTGGAATTTTACGCGTGTGGACTTTCATAATTCCTTCACGCCCGCGAACATCAGGCGGAGAAACCATAACTTGACGATCAAATCTGCCAGGACGAAGCAACGCCGGATCAAGAACGTCAGGTCTGTTGGTCGAAGCCATCAAAATAACACCTTCATTCGATTCAAAACCGTCCATTTCGACTAAAAGCTGATTCAAAGTTTGTTCGCGTTCATCATGACCGCCACCAAGTCCGGCACCGCGATGTCTTCCAACAGCATCAATTTCATCGATAAACATAATACAAGGTGCATTTTTCTTGCCTTGCTCGAATAAATCACGAACACGCGAGGCACCAACACCAACAAACATTTCGACGAAATCTGACCCTGAAATTGAGAAAAATGGAACATTTGCTTCGCCAGCAACTGCTTTTGCTAGTAAAGTTTTTCCTGTTCCTGGAGGTCCAACCATCAATACGCCTTTGGGAATTCTTCCACCAAGTTTTTGAAATTTTTGTGGTTCTTTTAGAAATTCAATAATTTCCATTAACTCATCTTTTGCTTCATCAACTCCGGCAACATCTTTGAAAGTAATTCTTTTTTGCTGACTGTTAAGTAATTTTGCACGCGATTTTCCAAAACTAAGTGCTTTGTTTCCACCAGCTTGCATTTGTCTCAACATAAAAATCAGAAATCCAACGAGCAAAATGAATGGCAAAAATGAAATTATCATCGAAAGGAGATAACCATTTGATGCAGGTTCTTCGTTGAATTTGATTGGTGATGCAGGATTTGCAGCGTTAAATGCATTGACAGCATTGGCGATAAGTTCACGCGTTGGATCGCTTCCAACATTAACAAAAAACTTATTTTTGTCTGCGTCTGAAAATTCAATCTGCGAATTCTTAGATAATGCTTCAGTAAACTGCTTATCAGCAATTCGGGTCATTGTCTCATTTATGCTTAATTCGGTCGGTGCCTTTCCTTTTGTGCTTTGAAGCACGAAAACAAAAACCACAGCACTTGCAATTAACAAAACCCAAATTAAAATTTGTTTTACTTTTGAACTCAATTTAGCCTCCAAAAACCTACTTTCATTAAATCTCGAAAAACTTCTTTCCTAATCAAACATAGCTCAGATGAATTTCGTGTCAAAATCGTTGTTTTCGCTCTTTTTTAATAGCGAAAATTGCCTCATATTTGATTTTAGTTGTCCGTCAAGGTTTTTTCAACCTTTGTTTCCTAAAAATTAACATTCCATCATTTTTAATGATTGCAACATTGCCCGGAAGTTCAACTTCCTTGCCGCTTTTCTTACTAAAAATTAAACGCTCAATGGCTTCGATATGTTTCAAACCAATACCTCTTAAATCACCTCGATGATGTTTAAGCCAAGTTCTAATAGTTGCGTAAAGTGTTGCTTTATTTAGAGATAACAAATCATTTAATTTCAATTCATCTGTTATAGAGAGCTTAGTGTTTATATTTTCTTGATTAGAAAGCTGTATTAAATTTGCAGTTTTTGCAATTGCTTCAATGCACTTTGGATTAAAAGTTTGGAGCAATGGAATTAATTGTTTTCGAACTCTGACACGAGAATATTTTAAATCTTCGTTCATTGAATCATTTCTGAACTGAATATTTTGTTCTCGACAGTAATTTTCTGTTTCAAAACGTTGTGCCCAACAGAGAAAAGGTCTAATCAGAAAACTTTCAGAATCGGTCGAAATTTTTCTAATTTCTTTCATTGCAGAAAGTCCATCGACTCCACTTCCGCGAATTAAATTCATCAAAAAAGTCTCAGCTTGGTCGTTAATTGTGTGGGCTGTTAAAACTCCAAATGCCTGAAATTTATTGGCGGTTTCTTCAAGAAAGTCGTAGCGAGCAATTCGTGCAGATTGTTCGAGATTTCCGTGTTTTTCAATATTTCCGCTTCCAAAAATACTTTCACAATCTAGTTTTTTTGCAAGATTATAAACAAATTCAGCATCAGCTAAACTTTCTGCCGTACGTAAATTATGATTAAAATGTGCAACAACTAGATTTAAATTCAGCTTCTTTAATTTTTTCAACTCGCACAAAACTGCTAATAAAGAAACCGAATCCGCACCGCCTGAAACAGCAACAATGATGGTTTCATCTTTAATTGGGAGCGAGAGTTTTCTCCAGTTAGTGATTGTTTGTCGGCAAAATTTGTTCACTTTGGTAAAAAGTTATTCAGATTAAGTTTTAGTTTACCATTTTCAGTAATATATGAAGTAATTCCACAATTTTCGACATCACAAATTCGGTCAATTTCTAAAATTTCGCTTTCAGACAAACCTTCTAAAACATACCTAAACAGGCGAATAACAACTTCATGTGTGACGATTATAACTTTTTTATTTTCTATTATTGAGGAAAAAGCACTCAAAAAACTTCTCACACGCAATGCGACATCTGCCCAACTTTCACCGCCAATTGGGCGATAATAAAATTTTCCGAGTTTTTCGCGTTTCTCGCATTCTTCAGGAAATTTCTCCATTGCACCTTTTTTTGTTAAACGATCAAAAATTCCTAACTCACGTTCCCTAAGCCTTCCATCATAAATAACTTGCGTTGCTACAAAGCCGTCATTTTTAGTAATTAAATTAACAGTTTGGCGAGTTCTCTCAAAAGGCGAACTGATAATCAGGTCAGGTTGTTTTGAAAATTCACTCAACCATATACCAGTTTTCTCGCATTGCAATTTGCCAAAATCTGAAAGCGGAACATCAACTTCGCGTCCATCAAAACAAATAATTGGCGAATTACTTAATTCCGCATCGCGTCTGGCACAATTTGCGAGACTTTCGCCGTGGCGAATTAAAAAAAGTTCTTTTGGAAGAATCATTATTTTGTGACGAAATAACCTTTTCTTGTGCGAATTGTGAGATTATTTCGAGATTTAATCTTTAGTGAAATATTACGAAAAGCTCCACGTTTTTCGGTATCGACTGGATAATAGCTTAAAATATATTGTTGTGAAAGTTCTGAGGAAATTCGCGTAAAAGCAGCGTCAAGTTCCCTTTCATCGACGGGCGAATAAACCGCTCCGCCAGTTTGAAGTGCGAGTTCCTGCATTCGTCGTTCTGCCGCAAGCGATCTGGTGTTTGCACTTCCTTTTCGTTCACCTGTGAGTTTAAAATTTTCAAAATCAGTCGTTTTGACAACATAAATCTGGCAATTATTTTTTTGCACAATTTGAACAGTTTGCTCAAAAGTTGAATCTGATATTGTGTCTTCACCATCAGATAAAACGATAATAATTTTTCTTCCCTCAACATCTTTTAAGTAATTTGAGGCTTTAATTATTGCGTCAAGAAGTGCGGTCGCACCATTGGGTTCAGGAAATAAGTTAAGAGCATTTATTAAATCTGAAGTATTTTTTGTTAATGATTGTTCTATTCTGGTTCCTGTCGAAACTGAAAACAACGCCGCAAGATCAAGTTTAGGTCTAATTACTTGTTTGAAAAATTTGATTGCTGCTTTTTTCTCAAATTCGAGTGCTTTGACAACACTCGACGAATTATCAAATAAAAAAGCTAGTCGAACTGGCGTTTCCGAACGCGATATTTCATTAATTTCTACAACTTTGCCATCAATCAACAATTCAAAATCTTCAAGTTTTAAATCAATAATTGGTTTTCCGGAAAAGTCTGTAACCGAAGCCGGAATTGGAATAAGTGTTGAATCAACACGAATTACATCTTCTTCAATTTCGACTATTTTTGGTTTTGGTGTCGGCGTAGGTTTCAAAACTGGTGTTGGTGTGGTAATTACAGCCGGAACAAACACAACCTTTTTAATTTCTTTCGCAGCCTCTAATTCTTGCTGAGACTTATTGCGTCCAGATTGTGCACTTATTTGAAAAGAAAAAAATAATAAAATGTAAACACAATAAAACATTGGCTTTAAAAACAAGCTAAAAATCCAACATTTAAAATAGAAAATCTTACCAGCCATAAAACTGTAAACCATCGGGAAAAATATCAAAAGAAATCCAAATAAATAACTCACATATTACTTGGATTCAATCCTGTCGAAGACAAATGAAATATCAAAAGTTTTAATAATAAACAGTCAAAAAATTTTACTTTGCACTAACTTGCACGTTCTTTTGATTTCAATTTTGTTATTTCGGTTGCAGTTAAGCGTCCTAATTTAAATAAATTTAGACAAAAATCAATTTCAAACCTGCAAAAAACAACACGAAAGATAAAACACGTCGCAAAGTTAAGGAATCAAAATAACGACTACCAAAAGTTGAACCAATCAGTCCACCGATGACTGCCGATAAAATCCAGAACCAAACCGTTGTCGGCAAATGATTTAACTGTGAAAAACTTCCTAATAATCCAGAAATCGAATTAACTAAAATAAACATAGCGGAAATTCCGGCAGCTTTTTTAGTCTCAGTCCAATTTGTTAAAAGCAAAACAGGTGTGAGAAAAATTCCACCGCCTACACCAGTTAAACCTGATAACAGACCAATGAACGCACCGAGAAATAACGCAATCCAAACATTTGGTGTAAATAAGTGCTTTTCATTTGCAAAATTCCAAGCTAATCTGACAGCCGCGACAATTAAAATTCCACCGAGAATTTGTTTGTGCAATTGATTTGGCAAAATTATCATTCCGCCGATAAACGCAAACGGAATTGACGTAACTGCATATGAACAAAAGACTTTCCAATCAAAATGTTTAGCTAGATAAAACTGAAATGAAGCAATTAACGCAACAAAAATATTCAAAATCAAAGCCGTTGGGCGAGTCTGCAATGCAGAAACACCCAATAAAGTCATAATTGCCAAATAACCCGAAGCTCCAGCGTGTCCGACAGACGAATAAAGCACCGCAACAACGAAAATCGCAAAAATAGATACAATTTCCAATTCCATTATTTGCGTGGATTTTTAAATGCTTTAGCAATAATAAAGATTGTAAAACCAAGCAGAGCAAGTCCCATTAAAACAAATAAAAAAAGATGAAACACGCCACGAATGTTAAACTCGCCGCGGAATAAATCACCAATTTGGAGTAATTTAAAAAAAATTAGCATAAAATCTCAACCTAGTTTAAGCCTTTGCTATAACTATCAGCAAACCATTCGCCAGTTATTTTACGTCGCTCAAGCGAAAATTTCCTTTACTCAACATTTTTCTGTTTGCAACAAGTTTTAAATCTCTGATACTTGCAGAAATGAGTTAAGGAGTTTATTAAATATGAATCAAATAAAAATTGAAAAAGATGTTCGATTTTTGAAAATCTATGCGACGGTTGTGACGGCTTTGTGCGGAATATTTTTGTTAACGGCTTTTGCGGTTGGAAAAAATGCGAGGTTTGATGAAATCGAAGTTAAGAGAATCAACGTAGTTGACGACAAAGGTAAATTGGATATGGTCATTTCCGGCAAAGACCGTCAACATCCGGGAATTGCCGGCGGAAAAATCATCGAACGAAAGGAAAAACGACCTGCGGGCATTATTTTTTTTAACGAAAATGGCGACGAATGCGGCGGCTTGGCTTTCGTAGGTAAAACAATTGACGGTAAGCCCGAGGCTTTTGCAACTTTAAATTTTGACCAATACGGACAAGACGAAACACTAAAATTTCAATACGCCGAGTGGAATGGCTTTCGACGTGCTGGAATCGTTGTGCAAGATAGATCAAACGTCTTATATCCGGAATGGAAAAAACGATACGAGGAAGCAAATAAAATGAAAGACGGACCCGAAAAACAAGCGGCGTTGAAACCATTGTTAGCTCCGCACAGAGCTTATTTCGGAAAAACTACGGAAAATACGTCGGCTGTTCTTCTAAACGATGGCGAAGGAAGAAAGAGAATAGAATTGTCAGTTGCTGCGGACGGAACGTCGAAACTTGAATTCTTAGACGAAAACGGCAAAGTGATTTATAGTCTTCCTGAAGATGCAAAAGCAAAGAAATAATCAAAATTGGTTAGATAAAATTCGGTCAGCTCAAATTCTAAATCATTTAGCTTTTTTTGGTTTAGGTTGTTTGAGCTGGCTCGGATTCTCTTATGTTTTTATGCTTTTCATCAGGCTCCAAATGACCCGCTCAATTTACAATATTCCATGGACTTCTGATGCTCCGCACTGGATGTTTTTGAACTGTTTGATCGGTGCTTCGTTTATCATTTTGGGGAAATATTTTTTAGGCTTGTTGAGCGAAAAATCGAAGAATTCGGTGCGTGATTTTTTGATTCTCACAGCTTTTATTCCCTTAAATTCATTAATTTTGACAGCAGTTTTTATTTGGGGATTAGGAATGGTTGTCAGAGGCGACAAAGCACCTATCGAATATGAATTGCTAATGTCATTTTTGATGGGTTTGATTCCGCAGACATTTGTTGCGTTGACGTGCATTGGATATTTTTATCTAACGCTTGTAAATAAGACAAAAGAAAGACTTTTACACGCTCAACAAGCAAAATCTGAGATGGAATTAAAGATTTTGCAACAAAACATCGAGCCGCATTTTTTGTTTAATAATTTGAACGTTTTGTCTTCTCTGATTGATTCAAATCCGCAAAAAGCGAATGATTTTTTGAGCAAATTAGCCGAACTTTACCGCTATATTTTGCAGACGCAAACGCTGGAAGTTGTGCCGATTAAAGACGAATTAAACTTTGCCCGAAACTACATTTATTTACTGCAAGAACGATTTGGCGATGCTTATAAGTTTGTTTGGGAAGTGCCGGAAAACCCATTAAACGGACAAATGATTGTGCCGGTCGCCCTGCAAACCTTGATTGAAAATGCGGTCAAACATAACGCCGGAAATAACGAAAATCCGTTGCAAATTTTGGTAAGATTGAATGAAGATTCATTGTCGGTCGAAAACGAAATTCGAGCAAAAGAGCTGACGTTTCAGACTAATAAAAGCGGTTTGCAAAACTTAAAAACACGCTACGCTTTTTTGACCGATAAACCGCTTGAAATTTCGCAAACCGACAATTATTTTAGAGTTGTGCTGCCTTTAATATCGAACAAATGAAAGTAATTATCATTGAAGACGAACCACACGCCCGCGTAAAACTTGCTAAATTTATCTCGCGTTACGATAAACGAATCGAGATTGTCGCCCAAATCGAGAGCGTAAAAGATACGATTAACTATTTTGTCGAAAATGCTGCTCCCGATTTAATTTTTGCCGATATTGAGTTGCTTGACGGTAATATTTTTAAGATTTTTGAATCTTGCAAAATAACCTGCCCGATAATTTTCACCACCGCTTACGATGAATTTCTGTTGCAAGCCTTTGAGCAAAACGGAATTGCTTATTTGTTGAAACCATTCGACTTTGAGAAATTTGAACAGGCAATGCGGAAATTTGAATTGCTCAAAAATAATTTCGTTTCGGCTCAGAGCGAATTTTGGCAAGAAATTCAGGCAAGTTTGCGACAACCAAAATACAAAGAGCGTTTTGTAATCAAAATTAAAGGCGGAATCCAACTGCTTGAAATCAAACAAATTGCGTATATCCAAATGCAATACGAAATTCCATTTGCATTCGATACGGCAGGCAACAAATTCCCGCTGAATGACACGCTTTCGGGACTCGAAAAATCATTAAATCCTCAAACGTTCTTTAGGTTGAATCGTAGCGAAATCGTAAATTTGGATTTTATCGAAAACCTAAAACCCGATTTTCGAGATAGATTAGTTGTAAGTTTGCGAAATTTGAAAGTCAAGCTCGTTTCAAGTATCAGTCGCACGCCTGATTTTCGGAAATGGTTGGAAAATCAATAGGAATGGCATATTCAGGCTGAAACAACCGATAGTTCGTTATAGAATTTTTCCGCTAATTTCCTTTGCTCTTCAGTTTCAGGAACTTCTAAACCTCGTGCCAAACTCAGTTGGCGAAAGGCTTCTTTTGGTTCGATATTAAATAAAATCATCAAAAACGCGGCTAATAATGAAGCTCGCCCGATGCTTTGTCGGCAATGGATAGCAACCGATTTTCCTTGTAACAGCAGCATTTTCAACCTTTCTAACAGACTAAAAAGATTATCATCTAAAGCCGGAATACTGCGGTCAATTATCGGAAATGAAAAAAACTCGATTCCGTTTAATCGGCAAAATTCGGCTTCACGCTCAAGCCCGAAAGATTCAACTTCTTCCAATTCAAGCATTGAAACGATTGCATCAAGTCCTGAGTTTGCCCAAGCCGATGCTTCATCTTCAAGCCAATCACCGCCACGCGGACGCGGAACAAGTGCGATGCGACCGGGAAATTTTTCTTGTGTCCAATAAACTTTGGCAATCATTCTGTTCTCTCCCAAATTTCACGAGGAAGATTATCAACCTCAACTCCACGTTCAATCAAAACTTTAATTCGATGATGACCGTCCATCATTGTTCCGTCTTTTTTAGTTTTCAATGCACCTTCGTTTTCGGGTTTAAGCGATTTTATCAAATCTTCTGTTGAAATTTTCCTAAAATATTCTAGTTTCAACTCAATCAAATTTTCTTCAGAATGCAAAAATTTTAATTCAGATTGATTCATAATTTTACCCTTCCACATTTACACTTTTCATCCAATTATCCCAATCAACCAACGCTCTTTCAACTTGAATGCCGTGTCGTTCACGTTTATTCCGATACTTCTTCCGAAGCTCAAGCGGCAATTCTTGAATCAGTGCAAACGTGATATTTACAGGCTGAAAATTCTTTGTTTCGGCGTTTGCAACATACCGGCAAAGTGAACCGATGGCACCTGTCAGCGGTGCAGTAACTAGACTTTGCTCGTTTGAAAGTTTGACCGCGTTGATTCCCGCCAGCCAACCTGTCGCGACCGATTCAACGTAACCTTCAACGCCTGTAATTTGTCCCGCAAAGAACAGTTTTGGGTTATTCTTAGTCTGCAAAGTCGCGTCTAAAACCTTTGGCGAATTGATAAAAGTATTGCGGTGAATTTGTCCGTATTGCAAAACTTCGCAATTTTCAAGTGCGGGAATTAGCTGCAAAATCCGTTTTTGTTCGCCGTATCGCAAATGATTTTGAAAACCTACCAACGAAAACGCATCTGCCATCAAATTTTCTTGTCGAAGCTGCACACATGCATACGCCTCGCGTCCGGTCGCGGGCAGAGGAAGTCCGACGGGCTTCATACAACCGAAACGCAAAGTCGCTTCTCCGCGACGGGCAATTTCCTCAATCGGCAGACAACTTTCAAACCATTTTGTTTCTTCAAATCGTTTAAGCGGAACGCTTTGTGCATGAGTTAAAGCATCATAAAAAACATCATATTGATCGCGGTCAAACGGGCAATTTATGTAATCGTCGCCGCCTTTGCCGTAACGTGCGGCTTTAAAAGCAATACTCATATCAATCGAATCGGCGGCGACAATCGGAGCAATTGCATCATAAAAATAAAGCTGGTCGTCGCCCGTAAGCCTCATTATTTCAACGGTTAAAGCGTCGGACGTAAGCGGTCCCGTAGCAATAATTGAGATTTCGTTTTCGGGTATTTTGACGATTTCTTCGCGGATAATTTCGATATTCGGATGTTGTTCGATGCGTTCGGTAATGTATTCCGCAAACTTTCCGCGATCAACCGAAAGTGCTGCACCCGCCGGAACTTTGGTCGCGTGTGCGGCTTCCAACACGAGCGATTTTCCGCGTCTGAGTTCTTCTTTGAGCAAATACGGAGCTGAGCCGACTTCATTCGTTTTAAGCGAATTCGAGCAGACAATTTCTGCCAATTTGTCGGTGCGATGTGCGGGCGTTTGCATCACGGGACGCATCTCAAAAAGTTTTACTTTGCAATTTCGCTCAGCAATTTGCCACGCCGCTTCTACACCAGCGAGTCCGCCACCAATTACATTAATTTCATTTATTTTGTGCATAAAAAGTTAATTATACCTACTTTCCGCAATTCTGTTTAATGCAATTTTGACAATCGATTTGATAAAAGATAGCCTCAAAAAAAGTAAAAATTTTAACAAGTAAATAAATTAACTATTTTGGCGGACAATTTCACAATTTCATCGAGTATTTCTGAAGATATTTGGCATCAGCAAATATCGCCTAGAGCCTACGAATGGTGGTATTTCGACGCAATGAGCGATGATGGCAGAAACGCAATCGTCGTTATTTTTCTCGATAATTTTATTTTTTCACCTCGCTATAATAACAACAATTCGACGGCTCAATGTCCGGCAATTGCATTTACATATTATCGCGATGGAAAACCTTTGTATCGTGCATTTAACGAATTTTTGCCGACCAATTTTGATGCAAAGTCTGAAACTCCATTTTGCAAAATTGGCGAAAATGAAATGAGTTTTACAAAAGCACCTTATGGATCTGGTTATAGTCTAAATATCAATGTTTTGTTGCATAAAAATCGCAGACTTAAGGCAAATCTTGAATGGTTGATTATTGAAGGCAATTTTTTAGCAAATAATGCAGAAAGTTCGGTCGAATCTCATAATTGGAATTTAGTTGCTCCGCGATGCGATGTCACTGGAAAAATTGAAGTTTTCAGACGAAACGGCAAGCAAAAAGATAACATTCAGTTTCGCGGAAGCGGTTATCACGACCACAATTTTGACTCAAGAAGTTTGGAAAAAACCGTTTCGAAATGGACTTGGGGAAGAGTTCATTTTGCTGATTTGACTGTAGTTTTTTATAATTATGTTGAGATAAATTCGAAAACCCCAACAATTAAAATATTTCTTGTCAGTAACAATGAGCTTTTACAACTTGATGCAATTTTCGTGGGAAATGAAACAAAGAGAAATATTTTTGGCTTAAAATATCAAAAAAATCTTGTATTCAAAACAGAGTCAGGTTATAAACTTTCGGTTAATCAAAGCAAAATTATTGATTCTAGTTTTTTCTATCTACGTTTTTCGAGCGAATTTACACTAACTTTGCCTGACGGAAAACAATACCAAATGAATGGAATTAGCGAGCAATTATCACCAAAATCGCTGAGCAATCGTTGGCTAGATTGGCTTGTTGATATGCGAATCGGCAAAAATGGCAAAGGTGCATTTCTGCCTTAACCTTCTTTGTTGACTAGTTTTACGGCTGTTCCATAAGACAAAACTTCAGTTATTGATTCCGAAAATTCAGTCGCATCGTAACGCATTCCGATTATCGCATCTGCTCCGAGTTCGTTGGCGTGTTGAATCATAATATTAAACGAATCTTGACGTGCTTTTTCACAAACTTCGGCAAATTCACGAATATTTCCACCGCCGAGAGCTTTCAAACCGCCGATAAATCCGCGTCCAATTCCCGGCGAACGGACAACAATTCCTCTGACAATTCCCAAATATTGGACAATTTTTCCGCCTTCAACTTCGTTTCCTGTTGTAATTATCATATTTTTCTCCTAAATTATTCGTATCTCAATGCTTCAATTGGGTTTAATCGGCTCGCTCTGTAAGCCGGAAAAACTCCCGCGACAAAAGCGATAAGGCAAACTAAAAGGATCGTAAACACAATTGAAAAGACCGTAAACACAAACAAACTATAACCTTCAAACGATTCAAAATAAGTTCTTGCTAAAACCATATTAGAAATTATTCCCAGAATCATCGCCGTTACAATTCCAAAAACCGCTCCCCAAAACCCGATTAAAATTGATTCAACTGAAAAAAGCATAAAAATAGTTCGACTGCTCATTCCGAGAGCTTTTTGCAATCCAATTTCTTTTGTCCGTTCCAAAACCGCTACAACTAAAGTGTTAATTATTCCAAAAGATGCCGCAAAAAGTGCGATAAATGCAAAGAAACTTAGTCCAATTTGAAGTATTCCGATCACATCATAAATAGCTTTTTGCCGATCAGCGGTAGTTTCTGCGGAAAAGCCTTTTTCATCAAGTTTTGTCTTAAGTTCTTTTATTTTACTTTCAGATATTTTTTTTAAGTTGAGCGTGTAGCCATAAAATTTATTAAAATCAACTTCATTACGATTTTGATCTTCATAAATTTTTTGAGCAGTTTTAGAATCAATTAAACAGTTAAAATTTGCTGTAAAACCTTTGGTAGAAACTCCAACAACTCGTAATGAAAGAGTTTTAGTTTCTTGAGTTCTAGGAATTTTATAACCAATTGTTATACTTTTTCCAACAAGATTTGAAAAATTTTCATCAAACAATTTTGCAAGTGAAAGCGGCAATATTATCTGATTTTCGCCATCAATTGTTTTTCCCGCTTCAACCTTTTGCGTAAATCCATCGGAAAGCATTTCAACCGACAATTCATATTTTTTCGCACCATCGAGAGTTATATATTCGCCTTGTATATCGTATCTTGCGGTGTAACTGACAATATCAGGAAATTCACGAAGGAGATTTTCCATTTGCTGTTGTGAAAGTGTCATAGATTTAGGATCAAAACTATTTCCCGACTCATCTTTTGTATTTTCTTTATACTCGCGAGGCTCACCAAATTTTTCGTCAGACTCAAGTTTCTCAGGCATTTCAAACTGTTTTCTAACAAAAAGGACGTTGTTTCCTTCAACACTTTTTACTTCTTTTTCAACATAACTCCGAAGTCCGTCGCCCAAACCATTAGTCAAAGTTAGCGTGAATGAACCAACAAAAATTGCCATAATCGTCAGAAAAGTGCGAAGTTTGTTTCGTAACAGGTTTCGATTTGAAATTTTTATGATTTCTAGATACGTCATAAATTTAGACTATTTTAAAGACTCAAATTACAATTTCTCCGTCTTTCATTTCTATAATTCTTGTGCATTTCGCAGATAAATCGGGATCGTGCGTAACAATTATTAAAGTGATATTTTTTGATTTATTGAGTTCAAAAAGCATATTTTCGATCATTTCGCTGTTTGTTGAATCAAGATTTCCGGTTGGCTCATCGGCAAAAATAACCTTTGGTTTTCCCACTAAAGCTCTCGCGATACAAACTCTTTGCTTTTCGCCGCCGGAAAGATCTTTTGCTTTTTTTTCTTCTTTATCTTTGAGTCCAACAGAGTCAAGTGCGTCCATCGCATCTTGAGTCAAACGATATTGCGTTGCACCCCGAATTCTCATCGGCAAAACAACATTTTCAAAGACGGTTTCGCGTCCATTTAGAAAAAATTGCTGGAAAACAAATCCAAACTGCTCATTTCGAAGTTTATTCTTTTCGGTTTCAGTTAATTGATTAAAATCGAGGTTTTCAAAACTTATTCCACCACTTGTTGGTGAATCTAAACAAGCCATAAGGTGCATCAATGTTGATTTTCCACTTCCAGATTTGCCAATAATTGCTACACATTCACCTTGTTTGATTTCAAGATTTATGTTTTTGAGAACAGGATAATCAATACCATCACTCGTGAAAGTTTTATAAATGTTCTTAGCTTTGAGCATATTTTGTTTACGCGAAATGTCGAAAAATAGTTTAAAAAAATGAGCGATTTAATCGCTCATTTTTATAAAAAATTTATCTCTTCCAATAGTTTTTAATTTTCACATCAAGCATCGGAAAAGGAACATACTCCACTTGCCTTCCGGTTTCACGAAGAGTTTCAACCATACGAATCGCCGCATCTGCATTGCGTGTATGAACAATGATAGTTGCTGCACGTTGAATTTTTTCGTTTTCTTTCAACCAACGGGCAATTTCATAACCTGTTTGTGCGTAGTCGTCGTGATCATTTGTTTCATAATGTTCAGGCAATAAATCGTGATCGAGAAAAACTGCGTCATAGGCAAAATTACTCAAAAATTCTTTCGCTTCTTCGACATTTTCAGCAATATCTAGGTCATCACCTTCAAAACGTTTTTTGAACCAACGATGTCTGCGTATGTCATCATCTAAAACAAAAATTGAGATAGCTGATCTTTCTGTTTTGAAACTCTTCAAACCGAGTCTGATTAAAATTCCATTCAAAATACTCATATATTTTTTGAATATAGCACACAAGTATTTTTATTTCTCTCTTATAAATATTTTTTAAAAACTTAAGTTGTCTGTTTTCATACACTTCGCTTTTTAATAAAATTTATAACCTGTAAAACACAATATTTTACTGACTTTTATTGGTGCAAAGATAACTTGAAATTTGACAATTGAATGCTATAATTTTAAACAGTTACCAAAAAACGTAAATTAAACACTCTTTTTAAAATTGAAAAATGCCGAACGAAGCCACTAAAATTTCTAGTTTTTATCTTGTTCCGGATTCTCGTGGAGCGAATTCAAAATATATTATCGAAGACGAAACTGAGGGTTGCAAGCTATGTTTTGGTTCTGGAATGGAAGTTGTTTTGGGCAAAGGTGCGAGACAATGTGAGTGCCAAAAGCGAAATTCGCACGAAAAGTTGATTGAAAAAGCCAAAATTCCTGAAAGATACCTTAATTGTCATTTTCAAAACTATCAATTATCAAATCTTTCGCAACAAAAGGCTTTCGGCTTTGCGTCAAAACTCGCAATGGAATTTCCGGCAGTTGATCGCGGACTTTTATTGATGGGAACAGTTGGAGTTGGTAAAACTCACCTCGCAGTTTCAATTATAAAAGCCTTGACCGAACGTGGTTTTTCCTCGTTATTTTACGAATTTGGCTCGCTTCTTAAGGAAATTCAAGATTCTTACAATCCAAAAACTCAAACTTCTGAGCTTAAAATTTTGGCAAATCTTTTTAATTCTGATGTTTTAGTTTTAGATGAAATTGGTGCTTCAAAACCGACTGATTGGGTTCGCGACACGATGTCTCACATCATTAATACTCGCTATAATGATAAAAAACTCACAATTTTTACAACAAATTATGGCGATGAACGAAAGGCAGACAAAGAAGAAACTCTTGAAGATAGAATTGGTGTGAGAATGCGTTCAAGATTGTTTGAAATGTGCCGAACTGTGAAAATTGAAGGTCAAGATTTTCGTCAAACTTTCGACAAAACAAAGAAAAGATAATTATTTCGCTTTGATACTTTCTCTTTTTGCGACAGGTTTTCGGTAGTTATCAAAAATTCTATAACCCAATAATCCAACCAAAACTATCGCGAAAATTGCCGGATAAGTAATGTCAGATTTCACAATCATATAAAAATGCAACACACCGCCAATCGCAATTAGATAAGTTAATTTGTGTAATTTCATCCAATTTTTACCGCCTATTCGTTTAATCATCGCGTTGGTTGAAGTTACAGCTAGCGGAATTAACAAAAAGAACGAAAGCATTCCGACGGCAATAAATGGACGTTGGTAAACATCACTCACAATTGAAACTAAGTTTAAAGATTTGTCAAAAATGCTGTATGTAGATAAATGCAAACAGCCATAAAAAAAAGCATATAAACCTAACATTCGCCTATATTTAATCAATGTATTCCAACCAAATATTTTACGCAGAGGCGTAATAGACAAAGTTATTAACAAAAAAACCAACGCTAAAACTCCTGTCGTCCGCAAAAAAAACTCAATCGGATTTGTGCCGAGATTTCCGCGAAAAGCATCAAATCCGAATAAAATAAGCGGCACAAAAGCGTTTAAAGAGATTAAAAATTTGTTAAATTTAACATCTTGCATAGTCAGAAATTCTTTTTCAAATCCATACCTTCATAAAGTTTTGCAACTTCTTCGCCATAACCGTTAAACATCAAAGTTTTTCGTCTCGAAAATTCACCAATTCTTTGTTCATCAGCTTGTGACCAACGCGGATGAGAAACATTTGGGTTAATATTTGAATAAAACCCATATTCAGTTGGCGAAGTGATGTTCCAAGTGGTTGCAGGCATAGTTTCAGTCAAATTAATCCTGACAATTGATTTAATATTTTTAAAACCATATTTCCAAGGAACGACCAGTCTAATTGGAGCACCGTTTTGATTTGGCAACTGTTTTCCATATAAACCAGTCGCTAAAATCGTAAGCGGATGCATAGCTTCATCAATTCTCAAACCTTCAACGTAAGGCAAATCAATTCCCGCACTTCGCCAATTTGGCATCTGCAATTTGTCAAAATAAGTCTCAAAGGAAACATATTTTGCACTTCCAAGCGGCTGAACTTTGTCCAACAAGGTTTTGAGCGGAAATCCAACCCAAGGAATCACCATTGACCAACCTTCAACACATCTGAATCTATAAATTCGCTCTTCTTGCTCAAATTTTAACAAGTCTTCAATGTCAAAAGTTTTTGGATTTTGGACTAAACCGCTTACCTCAAGTGTCCAAGGTCGCGTCACAAAATCCTTCGCGGCATCAGCTACTGAAGATTTGCTCGTAGAAAATTCGTAGTAATTATTATAATTTGTTATCTCTTTGAAAGTGTTTGGTTTATCAATTTCTGATAAATTTTTTTCAAGCTGTTTGATAGTTTCTATTTTTGAAGTTTCAATCTCTTTTGCTGCTGGTGGATTAAAAAAACGGTAGCCAAAACCAGTTGCGACTGTGGTGCTTGCAAGCAAACCAAATCGCATAAAATTTCGGCGATTTAGATAAGTTTGTTCATCAGTTATTTCACTCGATTTTATGTTATTTGATTTTGGCATTCTTAGTATTTATTTTTAAATACTTGGAGAATTTTGAATCATTCTCGCAAGATTTAAATTCTCGGCTTCCGTCATATCCGAAATAATAAAAATTGGATTCATTTTTCCGTTAAAACTTGCTAATTGAAATTTTTCTCTCGGCTGACTCAAAATTTTATCATTGTTAGCATCTAATTTCGTCGGAATTGCATTATCGGTTTCATTTTGAAGATAAGAAACAACGTGTTCGCCACTTTTTAAAACATAATGGCGATACTTTTTGCCGTGAAAATAACACTCATGCATATCCATTAAATCAATATTTTCATTATATTTTACTTTTAACGGTGTCAGAATCTGCTCTTTAAAATTAATCTTATCCGCAGAATTTACACTTGCGTTTTTTAGCCATTCTTCTTTGTGTTCTATCGCACATTCTTTATGAGTTTCAAGTGCTTCATCAGAAAGTTTTTGCCACATTGCCAAATTTTGAGAGGAATTTTGATAGATAAAAAAGCCAAAAACTATTAAGAAAATTGTCGCAAAACTTGCGGGAGCAAAAATCAGGTTTCTAAAACTAAACAATGTTTTTTGTTTAGCTTGTTCACGCAAGTTTGCTTTTAAATTACTCGCAAAAAACGAGTTAATTGTTGATTCTTCGGCGTTTATAATTGCTAAACGAAGTTTTGTTCTTACTTGTCGGCGAATATTTAATTCACCACGACAATCTCTACATTGCTCCAAATGATGAATTAAATCGTGGTTTGTTTCGACCAATAATTCATCGCTCAAATATGAATCGGCAATTTCACTAAATTCACGACAGCTCATCATAATTCACCTACTTTCTTTTCAATTTTAAAACCGTAATTTCTTGCATAATCGGCTAATTCCACCCGCAATAGTTTTCGTCCGCGATGCAAACGCGACATTACAGTTCCAATCGGGACATTTAAAACTTGCGAAACCTCTTTGTATGCAAAACCCTCGACATCTGCCAAAACTACTACTTCTGCAAAGTTTTTTGGCACACGTTTTAATGCCGCAATTACATCAACATCAGTTAAGTTTTGTGGAATTGAAGGCTCAAAAGAAATCGTTTCAGCAATTTTTTCTTCAGTATCATTCACAAGCTGTAAACGGTTCATTTTACGCAACCTTTTGCTGTTTGTGTGATACATAATTGTCATCATCCAGGCTTTGCAATTAGTCCCAATTTCATAATTGTGAAACGATTTTAGAGCTTGTGCAAAAGTTTCCTGCGTTAAGTCTTCAGCCTCAGTTTGATTTCGCGTCAACCAATATGCAACACGATAAACATCATCTAAAAACGGAATCGCTTCTCGCTCAAACTCTGTAAAATTGTCTTGTTTTCCAAATCCAAACATTTATTTAAGGCGTAGCTCATAAGAAGACACTACGAAACAATTATGTCGTATGTCACAAATTTTATTCCATATCGAAATCAAAAAAATTTATATTTTTTTTTGGAATAAATATTTGATTAATACGAATCTTGTTTTTGAACGCAGAAATTAAAGCGTAAATTTTTAGTAAAAAGGTTCGAAAGGAGTTTGATTAAGATGACAAATATATTTTGTAAAGTAACGAAATTTTCCTTATCTTTTGGATTGTCTTTGATGTTTTTAGCTTGTGGAGCAAATGCCCAAGAAATGAAAAAAGACGAAATGAAAAAAGATGAAATGAAAAAAGAAATGCCTAAAGATTCGATGATGAAAGATGAAAAGGCTATGAAAGATGAAATGTCAATGAAAGACGATAAAATGATGAAAGATACTCGTCCAATTGTTGCAATCATCCGTGCAGATTGGTGTCCATATTGCAAAAAACTTGACCCGATAATGGAAACTTTGATGGCAGATTATGGCAAAAAATTAAATTTTGTGATGTTTGACATTACAGATGCGAAAACAACGGCTGCTTCAATGGAACTCGCGAAAGAAAAAGGTTTAGAAGAATTTTTCAACGAAAACAAAGGTAAATCAGCATTTGTCGCAATTTTGAAAGATGGAAAAAATGTTTTTAATTCTAAATATAAAACTGATAAAAAAGTTTTTATGGAAGAATTTGATAAAGTTCTCAAATAACAATTGAGATTTCACGTTTCTCTTCGTAACTCGGCAAACCGCGATCGGTTTGCCATTTTTTTTAATAATTTCCAGCAACAATTGTCGATTTCATTCCACTTGCTTCTTGTGCAATTTTTACGCCAACGCTTGCTCCAATTCTAGTTGCTCCGGCTTCAAACATTGCTCGAGCATCTTCAATTCCCTTCACTCCGCCGCTTGCTTTTACGCCAAGCGACGCTCCAACAGTTCGTCGCATTAGTGCCACATCGTTGACAGTTGCACCGCCAGAAGCAAAACCTGTCGAAGTTTTGACAAAATCTGCACCAGCGTTTTTCGAAGCAATACAAGCCCGAATTTTCTCATCGTCAGACAATAAAGCGGTTTCAATAATTACCTTGCAGAGGATTCCATTTTCATGTGCTGCGTCAACTACTGCCCGAATGTCGTCTTCAACCAAACAATCATCACCAGATTTTAGTGCACCAACATTTATTACCATATCAACTTCGCTTGCACCGTTAAAAATTGCCCGGCGAGTTTCGTAAGCCTTAACATCTGAAAGAGTTGCTCCAAGCGGAAAACCGATAACTGTGCAAACTGGAACTTTAGTCCCACGAAGAAATTCAGCAGCTTTTTTGACCCAAGTTGGATTTACACAAACTGATGCAAAGCCAAATTGTGCTGCTTCATCACAAAGTTTTTTGATGTCAGCTTCCGCTGCGTCTGGCTTTAAAAGTGTATGGTCAATCAAACTTGCCCAATCGCCCGCAGTCGCAGTTTCGCCCAAAACAACTCCAATTCGCGAAGCTCCAGCATCAACAATTCGTTGCACATCAGTATCACAAAAAGTTGGGCAATAGTTGTCATTACCTAATTTCGAGAGAACTAAATCGGTGATTTGTTCAATAAGCTGTTCGTAATTTGCTGTATTCATTCGAGTTAAATAATAACTTTCTTATATCTATTTTGCAAAAATTTTACTCAACAAAGCAACCGATTGGGGTTTACTGCATCATAATACCCAATAGATGAAGTATTTCTCATCGCAAAATAATTCTCAAAATTGCTTCTTTTTTATGTTTTATTTTTTGAGACCTTGCAACAAGGAATATAAATCAAATATCAAAACAAGCGTTTTGGGTAAAGTATCTGTCAGTTATTGCAGGTAAATTAAAACTTCACAACAAACGCAGGATTTCAGCAAAAAAAAGGTTAAAAATATGATAAATAAAAAATTAGCGGTAATTTTGGTCAGTTTACTATTTGTATTTTCAGTAATTGGGCAAAATTTAACCGAAAATATCCCAAATGAAAGCATCTCAAATAAAAAAATCACTAAAAAAGATTCAATTTTAGTCGATGATGAGCGTTTTGAACTTGGAGCTCATTTTTCGTCACTTTCGGCTGACTTCGATGGCGACAGAACTGGTCTCGGAGTAACTCTCGGCTATCGATTTGCAACATTTAAAGATAACAAATATACAGCAACGGCAGAAGCAGAATTTAACTTTTTGCCGGGCAGAGTTTTTACTGGTGATGTGAGAAAAAACGGACGCGTAAAACAAGGCTTATTTGGCTTAAAAGTCGGAAGAAAATTTGAAAAATACGGAGTTTTTGCGAAAGTTCGTCCAGGTTTTATTAATTATTCGAATGGGACTGTTGCAACACCAACCTTAATTAATACTACTTTTGGTAATGGAACAATAACTGGTTTTTCAGGTATTGGAAGAGGATCAGGTAGCGGCAAAACTAACTTTGCAACCGACATCGGCGGAGTTGTAGAATTTTATCCAACAGAAAAAGTGTTTACGCGATTCGATTTCGGCGATACAATTGTCAGACTTCGAAGCACAGTTTTAGAATTCCCTACTTTTACAACAACCGGCGGCACAACAACAATTGTTATTCAACGAATACCGATACCAGCGACTACACAACACAACTTCCAATTCAGTGCTGGAATTGGATTTAGATTCTAAAACAAAGAAAAACGAGAAAGATTTAGAAAACCTTTCTCGTTTATCAAAAATAATTTGTTTAAATTTATATCAGTTTCCAGTCTTTCAAAACTTCCATTAATGCCGGCAATTTTTCTTGCCACAGCCAATCAACTTTTAAGTTCATTCCTTGCAAGACTTTACTTTTGTAAATTCCGTTTTCAGCTATGACAAAATTAAAAAACCCATCATCTCCCAAAGTATAAAATTCAGCCCGTTTTCGGTCTGCATCAATGAGCCAAAACTCTTTCACACCAGCTTGCTCATATTCGTAAAACTTATCAGCTTTGTCTCGCGTCCGACTTTCAGGTGAAATTATTTCAATAATCAAGTCGGCTGTTCCTTGAACAAACTGCTTTTTCACTTTAATAGCATTTTCATTAGATACAAACATCAAATCCGGCTGGCGGCTACTATCTTGAAAGTCAAATTTTAGTTGAAAAGGTGACGATATAACTCTTCCAAGTTGATTTGCTTCGACAAAAAACCTCAAAATTGCTGTTAAAAAATCTGATATATCTTGGTGCGTTAAACTCGGATTACTCATATAATTAATATCTCCAGCAACCCATTCTGCCCAAATTCCGTCCGTGCCGTTCCATTCGAGAAATTCATCGTAAGTCATATTACGTTGTGCGACGGTATCGCCGACAAGATTTCCAGTTATAATGCTAGGTGATTCAGCGACTAAATTTTCCATAAATAACACCTCAAGTGATTAGTTTTATTCTATCATTTTTTATATTGTCTTTCGATATTTACAATTTTTGCAACTCGTTTCAAATGTCTATCTTCTTTTATATCAGTATTTAGCCAAACTGAAACAATTTCTTTTAGTTCGTTGAAATTGTTTTGTCCGCTTCCCAAAGTTAAAACATTTGCTCCGTTATGTTCGCGAGAATTCTTCGCCAGAGTCGTCGAATAACACGCGGCGGCACGAACATTTGGGACTTTATTTGCCGTCATTGCACTTCCAATTCCCGCACCATCAATAATAATTCCAACATCAGATTGTTTATGAGAAACTGAAACCGCAACTGCGTGTGCGAAGTCTGGATAATCAACAGCATCAGCCGAATTTGTGCCGAAATCGTGAACTCTAAAGCCTAACTCGGCGAGAAATATCTTCAGATTTTCCTTCGTTTCAAAACCGCCGTGATCGCAACCGATTGCGATTGAAGAAACTTTTGTCGAATTTTGTCGCTCAGATTTCTTTATTAATTGAATATGGCGTTCGCGGATAATATCTTGAGCAAGCGGTGTAAATTTAGCATTTTCCGAAACTCGTATCTTAGACCCAAACTCGAGTCCGCGTAAATCGTCTTCAGTTATTAAATTTTTTGCGGATTCATCACGATCAAACTCTTTCCCAATTTCATCTTTCAAAGAATTTACAACAACGTGTTCGATAATATGCAAATTTGGTTCAACATCAAGCGGTGTTTTTGCTAAAACTTGCTTTACCAAATCTCGGACACGATTTCGAGTTTCATTTTCCATAAGCAAATTATAACAGGATTAGCAGTTTTCGAATATCAGGTTTGACCTTTATTCTGCTCTAAAATACTATTTCTAAAAGCAATCTATTACAAATATATGACAACAGAATTTTCAAATTCAAACCTCGAAGTAATGTATTCTGCCGAAGAAATTTCCGCCAGAATCAAAGAACTTGGCAAACAAATTACTGCCGATTACGCCGACAAAGATGTGGTTTTGGTCGGCGTTTTAAAAGGTTCCGTGATTTTTTTAGCTGATTTGATGCGTGAAATTGATTTGAAATTGACAATCGATTTTATGGCAGTTTCAAGCTACAAAGACGCGACAGTTTCGAGTGGCGACATCGAAATTCTCAAAGATTTGACAAATTCTATCCGCGGAAAAGACGTAATTATCTGCGAAGATATTATCGACACAGGCTTAACGCTTTTTCGTTTGACTGAAATTCTCGGTTCAAAAGGTGCAAATTCTGTAAAAATTGCAACACTTTTAGACAAACCAGAACCACGAATCAAAAAAGAATTGAAAATTGATTATTGCGGATTTCAGATTCCAAACAAATTTGTCGTCGGTTATGGACTTGACGCTGCCGGACGTTGGCGAAATTTGCCGTTTATTGGCGTTGTGATAAATCCTGATGAAATTTAATGTTTAATTAGACAAAGCACCGTAGAAATTCCAGCTTGATTTAAAGTTTTTATCGAGTTTTTGTTTATTCAAAATTGCACGAACCATTTCGACTGGAATTGCACCTTCTTTCAAAATTGCATCATGAAATTGTCTGTCTGTCATCTTTTTTGAATCGACAAGTTCGTGGTGCAAATTACGAAACTGTAACCCGCCAAGCATATATGCAATTTGGTAAAGCGGTCCGTAATCACCTGCAAAAGAACGTCTTACCTCAGCAGTTGCATTGTCGCGTTCATGACCAACACGCTCAACTAAAAAGTTCACAGCATCATTCGGTGTCATTTTTTCAAGATGGAAACTCAAACTAAAAATAATTCTCGCACAACGATGCATTCGCCAAAACAACGCTCCAACACGGTCTTCAGGTGTTTTATTAAATCCTTTATCCCAAAGCAAAAATTCCCAATATAATGCCCAACCTTCCATCCAAAATGGCGTATAAAAAGTGTTGCGATACGTGCGATAACGATCGAGCATAAAACCCTGCAAATGATGTCCGGGAATAAGTTCGTGATGAGTCACAGCATGTGCGAAATGCGGATTATTACCACGCAAACTCATCAATTTTTGGTCGTGAGTCATTGTATTTGTCGGATAAGAGACGAGAATTGTTTCACCACCGAGAAAAAATGGCGAAACGAGTTGGCGTTCAGGAGTCATCATTTCCATACGCCACGAATCTTTGGCAAGTTGCGGCACAGTCACAAGTTCATTAGTTTCAACAAAATCAATCGCTTCCTTAGCAAATTTTTCAATCAATTGAGGCTGTTTCCCAGGTTCAACATATTTATTTTTTACTGCTTCAAGTGCTTTTTTCCAATCATCGCCAAAACCCATTTCGCGGCTGGCTTTTTTCATTTCAATTTCACACCATTTAAATTCGCGATTCGCTAATTCAACCAATTCTTCGGGCGAATATGGAATCATTTCGTATTCGAGTTCTTTGAGCAAAGCATCGCGACCGATTGGATCACCGATGATTGTAATTTTGTCGTCAGACTTAATTCCAACCATTTTTTCATTAATAAATGCCTGATAATTTTGCAAACTTTGGTCAGCTGCTTTATACGGTTCGCTCGCCCACCAAGTAAAAAGTGGATCGTAACCGTTATAATAATTAAACCAATTTTTTAATGTATTGCGAAGCGAGGAAACAGTTTTTGCGGCACGGTTTGCGACAGTTTTTTTGGTTGTTGTGTTATTTAAAACAGTTGCTTGTGTCGCGATAATCTGTTTGTTTAGTTCATTTAGAAGTTTTGCACTTTTTGCTGCATCAACTTCTTCAAAGACTCGGCGTTTGTCATCAAGATCACTAATTGTGTCTGCGAAAGGAATCAAAAATGCCGTCTCAATTAATTGTTTTTGTCCACGGTCGAGCTCAGATTGCTCATGATTTAAATAATTTTTGAACAAAATATAATCAATTTGCTCATCGTGATTAAGTGATTCAAAATTTTGTTTTTCTAACATCTCAAGCCATTGAATATTAAAATTTTTTAATGAATTAAAACGCTTTTTTGAAGTCGGCGATGTTAAAAAACGTTCGAGACTTCCTTTGTCTTGCACATATCTCTCGATTACGCCGCGAAACTTGCTCGGCGATTCATTAAGCGTCACAATATCGGTTGAAATTTGTCCGAAAGTGTTTGAAAAAACGAAAAGTGTAAATAGAATTAAACGAAAGTTTTTCATATAATTAATCAACTGAAAAGATTTGATTTTATTGCAGGTTTATCTTACGCGAAGTTTTATTTGTAATACAATTTTAGTGAAACATTCGTAAGTTTTTTGCCGTAAAACTACCTGTAATTTTCCAAAGTTTCAAAATTTAAAGAGGTAATTTATGTTTAGATATTTAGTTAGTTTCGCGTTAATCGCGACATTTTTTATGTCAATTTCTGCCCAACAACCAAAATTAGTTGACCGCGAAATATTTTTCGATAATCCGGAGATTTCGGGTTCGCAACTTTCGCCCGACGGCAAATTTATTTCGTTTGTAAAGCCTTTAAACGGCGTTCGCAACATTTTCGTCAAAACCATCAGCGAACCGTTTTCAGCCGCAAAAGCAATTACCGACGAAAAAACTCGCCCGATTCCGAGCTATTTTTGGAGTCAAGACGGCAAATATGTTTTGTTCGTCAAAGACATCGGCGGCGATGAAAATTTTAATGTTTACGCGGTAAATCCGACCGAAGCAACCGCAACTTCAATCCCGAAAGCACGAAATATAACCGACGGCAAAAACATTCGGGCGTTTATTCAAGCTGTTCCGAAATCTGATGCCGATACAATTTATGTCGGTTTGAACGACCGCGATCCGGCTTGGCACGATCTTTATAAAGTCTCGATTTCGACCGGCACAAAAACTCTGATTCGCAAAAATACTGAGCGTTTAGGTGGTTTTGTGTTTGATAATGCCGACCAACCGCGTCTCGCAACTCGTTCGCCAGAAAACGGCGACACCGAAGTTTTGCGAATTAACGCAGACGGAACTTTTACAAAAATTTACGATTGTTCGTGGCGTGAATCTTGCGGACCTGTTCGTTTTCACAAAGACAACAAGCGTTTTTATATGACGACCGACAAAGGTTCGCGTGATTTGCAGGAACTTATTTTGTTAGATCCGTTGACGATGAAGGAAGAATTATTCGAAAAAGATGCGATGAATCGGGTTGATTTCGGCGGTGCGGCTTTTTCCGAAATTAACGATGAACTTATTTACACCAGCTACGAAGACGATAAAACACGAATTGTTTGGAAAGATAAGGTTTTGGAAAAAGAATACAACGATCTCAAGAAAAAACTTGGCGGAACGCAAGAATTAAATTTTCAATCAAGCACCAAAGACGAACAAACTTGGATTATTTCGACATACAGCGACACCGATCCAGGGACAGTTTATCTTTACAATCGCAAATCAAAAGACCTTTCAAAACTCTATACCGTCCGCGAAAATCTGCCGCGTGATGCGATGTCCGAAATGAAACCGATTCGGTATAAATCTTCGGACGGTTTGGAAATTCCGGCATATTTAACACTTCCAAAAGGTTTAGCACCAAAAAATCTGCCGTTAATTGTCTTTCCGCACGGCGGACCTTGGGCAAGAGATTCTTGGGGTTTTAACGGCTACGCACAATTTTTGGCGAATCGCGGTTATGCAGTTTTGAGTATGAACTTTCGAGGTTCAACCGGATTCGGCAAAAAATTCTTAAACGCGGGCAATAAACAATGGGGCGATTTGATGCAAGACGACATTACTTGGGGCGTGAAAGATTTGGTCGCCAAAGGAATTGCGGACGGCAAACGAGTCGGAATTATGGGCGGAAGTTACGGCGGTTACGCAACTCTCGCGGGCGTTACGTTCACGCCGGACACATACGCGGCGGCGGTTGCGATTGTTGCTCCATCGAATTTGAACACGCTTTTAAATTCGATTCCGCCATATTGGGAAGCCGGACGAATTATTTTTCACGAACGAATGGGCAATCCGAACACGGCAGAAGGCAAAGCACAACTTGACCGCCAATCGCCGCTTAATCACGTCGAAAAAATCAAAACGCCGTTGATGATTGTGCAAGGTGCAAACGATCCTCGAGTGAAAAAAGCCGAAGCCGATCAAATTGTGATTGCGTTGCGTGAACGAAAATATCCGGTCGAGTATTTGCTTGCACCTGATGAAGGACACGGTTTTCAACGTCCCGTGAATAATATGGCGATGTTTATGTCGGTCGAAAAATTTTTGGCAAAACACCTCGGCGGACGCTTTCAAGACGGCGGAACTGCCGAAGTTTCGAAAAGATTAGGAGAAATCACGGTTGACATAAAAACTGTTGAAATGGCTAAAAAGGTAAATATGGACGCAAAATCAAGTGTAAATATCACGGGCAAATGGACAATTTCTGCCGATGCAATGGGGCAAGCAATCGAAATTAAAATGGATTTAACTCAAACCGAAGACAATTTCAAGGGAACGCTTAATTCGATGCTCGGTGCAGGTTCGGTTGACGGCGGAAAAGTCAGCGGAAATAATGTTGCAGGCACCGCCAAAGTTTCGGTTCAAGGGCAAGATGTTGAACTGAAAATGACCGCCACGGTTGACGGCGATTCAATGAAAGGAACGCTCGACAGCCCATTTGGGTTGATACCTTTTACTGCGAAGAAAGGCAATTAGAATCAAAAATAAATATAATAGAATGTGTAAATATCTTTTTTCATATTTACACATTCTTTTTTTATTTCATAAAATTTATCTGAAAAATACTCTTTAAACTTAGGCAAAATAACTTCTTAACCTCCGTCAAATAATTGAGAAATTAAACAATTTTTTAAACGATATAATTTTCAAGGAGGGCTGGATGGACATACGATATTTACGACCTGTAGAAACAGAATCGGATCCAAAATATAATGGATGGTTAACAGGTATTTTCACACGAAACACTCAGATGTTTCAAAACGACAAGGTTGAGTTAGTTGAATATACAAAAGTTGAATATCACGGTAGCTTCAAAGACCAATATCGAGGGAATGCAATAAGAGATTCAGTTACACCGCTTGAGGGATTGCACAAAGGAAAACAATTAAGCGTTCCAAGAAGTAACGGCAGTTCATTATTTTTGAAAGCTGAAGGAAATGTTTACAACGCACCCGCTACTCTTTTCTATCACAACACTAAAAATCAAGTATGGTTTACTGGTGGACCTGTGGTTTCGACTGATGAGCCAGATTTTGCAATGGGAAAAGGAAGAGGCACAAATCCGGGTCAAAATAGCTGGCTTCCTCCAGGCGATTACAACATTAGAATCCCTGAATATCCGAGTGGTTATGGTGCAAGTTATGTTGGAAAAGCAAAAAATCCAATGGTTTGGTTTCCAATTGCAAACGGAGGTGGTAACACAATGACTGATCGTTTTTTGCATCCAGGTCAAGTATCTTATGGCTGTGTTTCTGTAAGCGTTAAAGAGGATTTTGGGGTTGCTTGGGCTAAAATTTATGATTATTTAATTAGAAGCAGGTTAAGCGACAAAAGTGTCGGAACTTTAAGAGTTTATGGTTCTATTACTGAAGATTAAAATTTATCCAAAAAATGAAAGGCTCCTCGAAAATTCGAGGAGCCTTTAAAATTATTACCGCTTACTTCTTGGCTGTTTAGAATCCGTTAGAATCACAAAATCACCGAGGTTTTCATACTTCGATTTATCGAAAGTTTTGAAGTCGTCTTCATATCGCATCGTGACAACTAAAACCTTTGTTTTTGGCTTGTATTTTAGCAAATGTTCGACAGTTCCGAGCCGACTTTCAGTGTGAAACGATCCGTTCAAATGAATAATAAGACCTTTATCGGCAATGTTTTGCGAAATTGAATACGCCATTCCGCCGTCCCAAAGACTTTGCGAAGCGAGAATTTTGTCAATTCCTTGTTGAGCTTCGGGAGATGGTCCCATTAACGCTTTGAATTTATCGGAATATGCTTTCGAAGGTTCAAAATACGGCAATGGCGGAAGCCAAGTTTTTGCTTCTTTCGACAACGAATTAAGTGTTTCACGTCCACCGCGTGAAACCATATTAACATAACGGCGTGGCGAATTTGCCGCAATGACATTCAACTTTTTCTCTTTCGCAAGTTCAACCAACGGGCGATAATCAGTTTTGTAATTTCCCCAAGGACGCGAATCGTCAAGAAACTTCTTTTCGTTAATCAAACCTGCAAGATATTCGTTGACAACAACTTGCGTGTCGCGTTCAAACATTTCAAGTGAAAGCGAAACTTTACGATACGCTGAATATTTATCGACTACGGCTTTGAAAATTTCAAATTGCAAAGCGTGTCCGACCGCATCATCGTGCATTTCACCGAGAAAAGTTACATCATTTTTATTGATTTCCTCAAGAATCTGCTGCATTGTCGCTGCATTTCCTTGTTTGTCATAAATCCGATATGTTTCTTGTCCAAAAATTGAAATACTCATCAGTAAAATCGCGAAAATAATTGATTTCATAGTTGCATTAGATTATCACAATTAGAGTTCTATCTTCCAAAGTTTAGGCTATCAATTCGCTCATCAAAACTTCATCAATAACTGGTTCTTCTCGTTTCATTTTTCCCCAGCCAGTAACGTCAAAATAGATTGCCATAACGGCATTTGCAAGCTCTGTAAACTCTTGTTTATTAAAATTCAGCATAACATTAGTTGTTTTGAAATGAACCGCTTCACAATGTTCACAATACTCAATATTTAATTGCTTTTGATGTTTTTCGTGCTTCATATAATTCCTTTTTTATTACTATCTTGATATGCGAAGCTGTTGGATTCTTTAACAGCTTCGCACTTATTTCTTCGGACATAAATTGAAAACAGCGTCCGAAGAAAATTTTTATTTAATTAGTTTGGCGACTTCAACTTTTGCTTTGAAATTGGTAAATTCCATAATTCTGACTTTCGTTTCGCCTTTCTCACAAGTAATAATTCGGCGAGTTTTTGGCATCCAAACACCGTTCATATTTTCGTAAGAATCACTAAAAAACTGTGTGCGTTTCATCAATTTTGTTTTGTCGTCAAAATAAGTTACTGAAAATTGTCTTGGCAGAAATTTACCATCTGCTGTCGGTGTAGTTTCCAAAATATTTATTGTAAAAAACTCACCACCCATTGTTCTATTAACTTGGACAACTTGTTTGTTTTTAACACGATAGCAGGATTTCAATTCGTCGTTTAAGCAAACCATTCGACCAATCGGATTTTTATCATCAGCACCAAAGGTTATCGGATATTTGCCATCACTTTTAGTAAAATCGCCACCTTTGCGATGAGAAATTAAACTTGTAATCTCGCCTTCAAGTTTTTTACTTTCGGTTACTTCCAAGCCTTTCATCTCAAATTTCATCGCAACTTTTGGCGTATAATCAACCGTGCCGTTATAAACTTTTCCGTTATCGTTATAAATTACTTCAGCAGAATATCCGCCAAAATCAGCAGGAAAATTTTGCGAAGTTGTGCGTGCTTCTTTCAATAAATCGTAGGCGATTGGGTCAACTTTGATGTTGTCGTTATCTTTTTTGCTCATCATTTGAGCGTTAGTAAGAACCGCAAAGGTTAAAATTGCAGCAATTATAATGGTGATTTTTGTCATATTATTTCTCCTGTATTCTCGTTATTCCAACAAAACCGTTGGGTCTTTCTTTTTGCATAAAACTTAGACAATTTCTAGTAAAACTTTTTTTATTGTTCTTAATTTCTCGCAACATTCCTACAAACTGTTCAGGTTGCATAGTGAAGCGAAAGTGTTTTGATTCAATTCGCACAGAGCCGCAATCTCCAACGTAAATTCGCTGTTCGATTTCGTTTCGCATCATTAAAATCCTTTTGTGCCTGTGCAAATCTCAGGCTATTCAAGGTTTAGTTTTATGGTTTTGCAATATTGGGGAAACAGACTTAAACTGGCAGAGTCTGTTAGCCTTTTGGTTGATGTTCAATTAGGTTTGCGTAAAACTGACCCGCGAAGTTGTTTTTACGCAAACCTTTCATCTTTTATCAAAACAATTTACTGAAATCAATCGAAGTTCCAAACACGAACGAACGTCCGCGTGCTGGTGCGAAAACAAATTGTTCGCTATAAAATCGATTGAACAAATTTGTTACGCCAAGATTAAAACTCATTCGATAATTTTCACCTTTAAGCGTGTAACCGCCGCGAATATCGCTGGTTGCAAACCCAGATTCCGCACCGCCGTTTTGTGATAAAAACGAAGTTGAAAGTCGATTTTGCTTGTTGATAATTCGAGTTGTCCAATCTACATAATAATTATTTCGAATATTTTGCCAACGCAAATTTGCGACTGTTTTGAGTGGCGTAATTGTGGTTAAAGGTGTATTTCGCTGCAAGTCATCGCCTCGCAGATACGAAACATTTCCGCTTGGAGTCAAAAATCCCAAACCTATTTTAATTGGCAATTCAAATTCTGCTTCAAACCCTTGAATTCTGACGCGACCAAGATTGATAGTTTGCGAAACTGGAATTGGAGTTCCACCCGGAGATCTCGGCGGTAAAACAATTGCTACGCCATTTCGATCTCGTGCTGTCTGACTCGACAGAAAATCTCGGTAATAATTGTTAAAGTAAGTGAATGAACCCGCAAGTTTGCCTGTTCTGACCTTAACCGATGTGTCGAAGTTTATTGAATTTTCGGGCGTTAGATTTGGATTGCCGACTAAAAATCCACCGACCGAACCTGCACCTGTAAAAAATCGTTCAAACAAATTTGCCACACGATACGAACGTCCAACTCTTCCTGTTAAACTTAGATAATCGGTCAGCCTTAAAATCGCTCCAAAATCTCCGGTTACAGCAGTTTCTTTAACTTTTAAGCCTGTGTCTAAACCTAAAATTCCTAAATCTTCACGCTGACTTGTCGTAATTGTCGGCGGAAGTGCAAAACCATTTGTCGCGGTTGAGCTTGAAAAAAATCTTTCGAACCTGATTCCACCGACAAATTTTAAGCGATTGGATACCTCGAATTCGTCTTGGACAAAACCCGCAAAACTACCAAAATCGGCTGTCGGAACGCTCGTTGTTCGGTTTACAACGCCAGTTAATCTGTTTAATGCCAAGCGTGAATCTGTGTTGTCATCACGAAAATAACTAACACCAGCTGTCAGAAAGTTTTTGCTTCCTAACAACCAATTTGTTTGCCCGTCAAAACCGTAACTCTTTGTGCGAGTTATAGTTTGACTGAGCGAATTGACGAAAGGTAAAAAGATTGTTGTGTTTGTGAAATTTCTATCTTGATCTTGGTAATAAAATGTTCCAGCAGCTTTAGCAAGATATTTATTAAGATTTCGAGACTCAAAACGTCCGTTAAATTTTTCACGGTCAGAATTCGGAAAATATGCATTAAAACCAAACGCGTCAGTCAAAAGCGGCGAACCTATACTTCTCCCCAAACGCTTTTCATAATTAAGTTTCAAATCGTTATTCTCATTGATAAATAATCTTGCCGTAAATTGCGTATTGCTGCCGTGTGATTGCGAATTTCCAACTTCTCTTCTTGTCGGAAAACCATTTACAGGCGTAAAAAGCGGAATGTTTGCGTCGCCCGTAAAGTAATTTTCGTATCTCTCCAAGGTTTGCGAAACCCGAAAAGCAATAAGATTAGTTGAACCAGTCAGAGAAAGACTTCCTCTTTTTCCTTGTTCGTTTGAACCATAATAACCGTTAAAAGAAGTGCCAAAACGAAATCCGCCGTTTGTATTTCGTGCCGTGTCTTTGGTGATAATATTGACCGTTCCGGCGAGTGCATCCGTTCCATACAAAACCGAACCGCCACCACGAACAACCTCAACAGTTTCAATCTGTTCAGTGTCAACCAAACCGATTTCAATGCCCGATTGTCCAGTCGAAGTCCTGGCATTATTCAACCTTTCTCCATCGACCAAAATTAAGATTCGATTACTGTCTAACCCACGAATTCTCGGGCGAACTTGGAATGCTCCTTCATTAACAGTTGAGGTTCCGGGTAAATCTTTGAAAATTTCGCCAATCGTATTCACATTTTTACGCTCAAGATTTTCTCGCGTAAAAACCGTGACAGGAACAGCAGTTTCTTCGGTTGAAATTTGCGTCCGGGTTGCTGTAACTGTTACGGTTTCAGCAATATTACCAACAGATAAATTGAAATTCAGGTCAGTTTGATTATCGTTTTCGAGAGTAATTCGGCGTGAAGTTCCTGAAAACCCATTTGCTTCAACTGCAATCCGATATTCTCCGTTATCTAAATTTTTGAATTCAAACTCACCGTTTACATTGGTTTCGGTCTGAATCGGCAACGACCCAACTCGTTTTTGTGCTGCAACTTTTGCTCCCGAAACTGGAGCTTGATTTGAATCAAAAACTCTACCTTTTAGTGTGTTTGTTTGTGCATTAATTGAAAATGCAAATAAAAATGTTGTTAAAATACTGAAAATAAAATATTTGATAGCCATAAAAAAATCCCTTGCTTGTATTTTGCGGCTAACAAACTTAAAATTACGCAGTTCGCTAGCCGTCTTGGTTGTCGTTCATTTCGGGTTTGCGTAGAAATCTAACCGCCAAGTTGCATTCTACGTGAACCTTTTCGTTTTTATCTCGCATTTATGCGAAATTAGTTTTTGACCTTATTTTTCGTTTTAAGATTAAATAAATCTTTATATTTCAATCGTAAACCTCTGGAAAACTTATACTTTGCTTCGGCAAACGATTCACCAAAATATGTATTTTCTCCACCGCCATCACTGATATGGCAAATTTTACAATCGTTTTTCAATTCCTTTTTGGCAAACGGATTTGCATTGTATTGCCTCATATATTTTTGCCTTGCTTCAGCTTTTTGCACGATAAAATCTGGCAAGATAGTTGCCCAAACAACCAAACTAAAAGCCAAAAATGTCAATAATTTAAGTTTCATATAAGTTAAACTTTTTTCATAGCAAACTACTTAGCAATCCTGCTAATGTTCGATAACGCCCGTTCTAATCATCAGCCTAGCGATTAAGCGGACATTTTTTACAGGCTTTTCCGCACTTATATTTTTTACAACATTTCTTTTTACTCATAAAATTAAAAACTAATTTTTACTCCACCTTGTAACAATCTCGGCGAAGAAGGCAAAATCCCGCGTGAACGATCAACAATAAAAGTGCGATCAAAGATGTTTTTTGCCGTCACAAAAAAGGTTGATTTTAGCTTCTCAACTCGGTAATTTGCAGTCGCACTAAAATATGTTTGACTCGGAATTGCTCCGCGTTGACCGTTAGCAACCGGATTGATCACGTTCAAATCATCACTAAATTGTCTGCCAATATAGTTGCTTTCAACAAAACCGTCGAAATTGCGGTAAGCATAGCCAATTGAAGAAGTTACAAGTTGTTTTGGAGCATAAGGCAGACGATTTCCGATGACCGAAATAGTCGTAAAACCTGAAATCGAACTCAGCCTTGTGCCAACAAATTTCGCATCAAAAAGATTGGTGTAAGCTGTCTGAAAATAGATGTTGTAACCTGTTTTGAAGATGTTAGACGAGTCAAAACGTGCGTTTAATTCGACACCTTGATGCAAAGTTTTTCCGCCATTTGTAAAAGCCGAACCAACTCCGCCTGCAATGCTCGCGGGAACAACTTGATTTTCGTAATTGTTGCGGAAAAATGTTGATTCCAGAGAGATTCCGCTGATTGGTCGCGTTCTAAAACCGACTTCATAATTCCAGCTTTTTTCGGCATCAAGCTCTATCACACCGCCTGTGTTGCTGATAATATCTTCGTTTCGCGGTGGTGCAAATCCACGATGAACTCCCGCAAAAAAAGTAGAATTTTTGAATGCGTTAAATGATATTCCAAAACCCGGAATAATTTCTGTGACATCAGCCTTTCCCGAAGCGTTAATTAGCCGATTGGTTCGTTTATTATCAATTTTTTCGACTCTGACTCCAGCTGTTAAAGCAACACTTTTCCAAATAAAGCGATTTTGCAAAAAGCCTGAAATTGCATTTGTTTCACGAAGATTATTTTCGACAATCGAACCGTCGCGTGCCGTCGGAGTTGTTCCATTTTTCTGAATTCTAAACTGCCTTTCACCGTGAAATCTAAAACCGACATTAAAATCGTTTCGCACTTGTCCAACATCAAAATTTGCATTAAAACGCGGCTCAATCCCGAAAGTTTTATAATCTCGCAATCTGCCTTCGTTTCCGCAAGTTGTGTTGAGATCAATCAAACCGCGGCAAGTTCCGCCAATTCGATTCGGTCTCTGTGATGAATTAGACGATTGCCGCCACCAATCACGCGAGAAAAAATTGTAATAGCCGTTGGTTGTGAGATTCATTTTTGAATTTAAAACAGCTGTGTGTTGCAAAGAAAATCCAGCTCTATAAGTATTAAAATTATCGTTTATAAAAGGATTTCCGCGTGGATTTGCAGCATATTCGGCTTCGGTCGCACCTGTGTAAGTAATCTGCGAATCTTCTTTTAAATAACTGAACTTTCCAGTCAAAATATTTCTATCGTTTATCGTTTGAACAACCTTTGAACTAAAATCAGACAAACCCAGACGAACATTTTCTTTCGTGCCTTCGCCTTGTCGGCGATTGAAATTCAGAATAACTCCAGTCTTACCAAATGTTCCACCAAACTGGGCGTTTCCGTTAAAAAAATCTCGGCTTCCGCCAATAAGTTTGAGCGAAAGAGACGTTTTTTCCGGCGGATTTGGCGTGATGTAATTAACAACTCCGGCAACTGTCGTTGGACCGTAACTGATTTGCCCTGAACCTTTTAGCACTTCCACAGATTCAAAACGCTCAATCGGCGGATGATAATACGAAGCGTTGTCGCCATAAGGTGCATAAGAAAGCGGCAAGCCATCTTCGAGCAATAAAACTCGCGTCGAACGAGTCGGATTTACACCGCGAATCCCGATATTTGGACGCAACCCAAAACCTTCCTCATCGCGGACATTTACACCCGAAACTTTTCGTAATGCTTCGCTGAAATTATAAACACGAGAATTCTCAAGTTCTGCTCTGTCAATAGTTTGCAATGAACCAGAGGTTTGTTCTAAAGACTCAGGACTTCCGACTAAATAGCTCGATGTAACCGAAACAACTTCGGCAATTTTTGCAGGTTGCAACATAATTTCTGCTAATTTGCCGGATTCAATCGTCCTGGTTTCAGTTCCAAAACCTTTTGCTGTAACCAAAACTTTGTAATTTCCGTTTGGTAATTTAAAGCTAAATTCACCTTTGCTGTCAGTTACTGCAATCTGTTTAGTTTCAACAACTTGCACAGTCGCAGATGTAATTACCAAATTGTTTGAATCGACAATTTTTCCGTTGATATTGATGTTTTGTGCATTGACGCTAACCGACAAAATACAAAATGTAAATAATATTGCTAATCTTTTCATATAAATTTTTACTAAAATCTTTTACCTTTAACAAAACCGCTACTTTCTCTCGAACGCACGTTGTTCTTTAGTGATAATCTTTTTGAAAAACTAAACTCGTTACTCGGTTTTTCATTTCTTTTCTTAAACTCAAGAGCAAATTTTCTAAATTTGTCGATTGTCATAGTTGTTCTCGAATGTTTTGTTTCAATTCGAACGCAACCACAATCGGTCAAGTAAATCCTTGCATTTTCGTTTTTAACGCTCATTTTTAATTTTCTAGAAAACTCATTAATCTTGGATATTCGTTATTTATCGCTTTTCCATACAGACAATCATTTGCCGTCGCGACAAAATCACTGAATTCGACATGATTAAATGTCAACAAAACATTATTAATTTTTACGTGATAAGCATCGCAACCTCCACAAAACCAGAGATTTACGTCTGCTCTCTTTCCATTTTCGTGGTTTTCAAATTTATTTATTGTCATATTTATTAGTCTTATTAGAAATTGAAGTTGAAATTCGTTTTCATTAAGATATTATAATTTCACTTTTCACGTGTCAAATGACAATTAAGAATTTTAAACTAAACTGAGATTACGCTTTAGGAAATTTAACCGCCAAGACAGAGAGAACGCCAAGAATATCTTCTTAAATTCTTACTTCTTCTTGGCTTTCTTGGATACTTGGCGGTGAAAGTTGCTTTTTAAACTCTCCATAAATATCTATCGCGTAATTTGACTAAAATTTATTGCAAAATAGGATGACCGCCACTTTTGCTGTGGTCTTGAGTTTCGAGGAAACGCTTTTTATCGTTGTGAAACAAAATGAGATGCTCGCCTTCAAATCGAACTAAATCGGAAACTCTGTTGAAATCTTTTGTGTGTTCACCGATGAGAAATGCACACGGATTGAAAGCAATAACCATTCCGGCGGCATAAATAAAACCACCTTTGTCGTAAACACTTCCCTTGTATTGACCAGCATTTACAGCAATATCTGGCGAATAATTGCCTTGAAAGTCTTTTTCTCTGTCTGCCTTAGCGATAAAAATTGTGTAATCAGAATAGATAAGTTTTGAGGAATATTTATTCTTTTTTGCGACTTCAAAAAGTTCATTCAAACCTTTATCAATTGCTTTAAGCATCACTTTTTCAAGTTTGTTTGCACTATAAACCTTTGCACCTTTTGGCGATTTCACTTTATTTGGGAATGCATCTTGCGAAATTCTTTCGGCTTCAGCGATGACAAGTTTTTCTGCATTTGTTTGTGCATTGACTAAGTCATTGCTCAACAATGCGATGAAAATAATAACTAAAATTGAAAATGTTCTTAACATATTCTTTTGATGCAAAACTCGGTTTTATTCACCGCATAATATTTGTGCCGCAAGCAATGGAATTAGTAACTCGTGATGACCGGTTACCGAAAATCCGCGTCCCTTTCCATTCGCTGTTGGGCGACGAACAACATTTGTATTTGGTCGATATTGCTGAATAAAATCAAAATTTGCTGTCGTAATATCTTCTAAATCAAACCCGAGATTTTTGATTACCGTTACTGCTTTTAAGAAAATTTCCGGCATCGTAACAGCCGAACCAATATTCAAATAAACACCACCGCCGTTCATTTCTTTTACCAGCGATGTAAACAGACGAAAATCTGTATGCGACGTTTCGCCGAGAGCCGAACCGCTCACCGATGCGTGAAAATGTCCAATATCAGCACCAATTGTGAGATGTGAAGTGAACGGAATTTTGTTTTTATATGCATTTACAAGCAATGATTTGTCGCCGAAGTTTGGATTCAAATTCATCACTTCCCTGCACATCGCTTCTCCAAGTCCGATGGAATCTAACTGTCCAGCTTTCGCGGCTGAATTGAGAATTTCGCCGGTTTCCTTGCTCGCACCAAAATCTCCATCACCAAGCGTTGCATCAACATCTTCGCTTGTAAATCCAACCAAAGCAATTTCTGTATCATGCACCAAAACCGAACCATTTCCGGCAATAGCAGTTACAAATCCTTGGTTCATCAAATCAATAATAATCGGTGCAACGCCCGTTTTTACAACGTGTCCACCAATTCCCCAAATTATCGGTTTACCTAAATCCTTCGCACGACGAATCCGTGATGCAATCTCGCGAATTGATTGAACTGCCAAAATATTAGGCAATTTATCGAGAAATTCCTTTAACGAATCGCCCGCCGAAATCGACTCAGCAAAATCTTTCACTGTCACCTTGCTCGGACGCGATGCGAGTTCGTAAGTGTTTATTTCTTCTAGGTTTATTGGTTTTAGGTTTTCGTAAATCGACATTTAAGTTGATTTTATCATAACTATTTTTCATCATACAAAATCTTTTCAGAATAAATATTTATTTACAAAAATCTGCTATTTATTTACATTCGAGCAATCAAGTCTAAAGATATAATTGTTGCTGACAGATCGATTTACTTGAATTTCTCCATAACTTCCGCCACCTTCATAAGTCCGAAAGAAATTAGCGGTTATAAAATAACACTTATTATCCTTGGCTTTATATGCAACTCCGACGGTAGAGGAACCTTTGAATTTAGGAATATTGATCTCGTTTTTAACAATCGTCCAATCCGGATTACTTGCGTAATCAAGCACAACAACTTTTAGAATATCCAAAGCCTGCAAATCTTTTTTGAGTATCGCTTTCATATTTGGCAAACTCAACGCACGATCTGCAAAAGCATTTTTATCATAGTTGTTCCAATCTGTCGGAAGAGTGCGGTTTTTTGCAATATTTTCTTCAGCTTTTAAGCTCGTAGCCTTTGCATCTTCAACAAATTTGTCTAAATCTACGCCGCTTAAATCAATCGTGAAAGAACCGCCCTTGTTCCAATCACCCATTTGCAATACAATTTTGTGTTTACGCGGCGAAAGGCTTTGCATCATTTCAGCAAAAATCCAGGAATAATCAGAAGTCGCCGTAAATTCGTCAGCAATCAATTCAAAAGTCCAAGCCGAAATGTTTTTTTCAAGGTCGGTTTTCGTGATTCGTCGTCCAATTTTCATATCATACTGATCGCGATTAGCCTTGCCAAAGACAAACGTCCCATCAGCTGAAACTGCGGCAAAAATTTCCTGATTTTCTCTCGCACCACCGGACAAATCTTTTATTCCTGCACTAAAATAAGCAACTCCGTAAATCTTTTCACTCGCCGAAAAACTCGTTTTGAAGTCAGCTTCGTTTTCCTTACCCAAAATAATCGGCTTATTACTAAACTTAATTTGGTCAATATACTTAAGGTGCATCGGTCCAGTCGCAACCTTCGATTGACTCTTAACAACGTCTCCTTTGATACCTTTCTCTGCATCCAGAACTTCTTTTTCCATTGAATTTACTGATTCTTCATTTGGTAAAATCAGTTTTACGGCTTGAATTAGCATAACTGCCGAATCAATCCACTCGATGCCTTTTGGCTTATCTGTTGGAAATTTGGATTTACTATATTTATAAGCCTCATCAATAATTTGATTGAAACCTGGAATGCCTCGGTCGTTAAAATCTTTGAGGAACTTGCTTTCAAATTCAATTAATTCTTTCTTTCTCCATCCATAAACTTCGTCTTCGCAAACGCCAGATTTATTCAATATTGTTTTTTTAAGATTAGTGTAATCGAGCGTTTGAGCACTTTTCAGGAATCTATCCGCACCATAGCCAGCGAAAGATTTCTCGTTTCCAGAACGACGTGTAAAATTAAGTTCTATTGTAAACGAACCTTTTGAATCTAAATCTTCACAGTTCACCTCGGAAGAATTGGTTTGCTGCGTTGTGTTCGGCGTTTGACTCTGTGTTGTGGTTTTTGTTGGACTCTTTTTCACAGCTTCGGTTACTTTTTCTTTTGCTTTTTTGAACAGACCATCTAATTGAGCAAATGCCAAAATAGGCATTGTGAGAAGCGTTAATGTTACGAGACTTAATCTCAAAACTTTCATTGTAAAAACTCCTGATTGTTTAAATATTTTAGATTTTAAAAAGTGTGTCTAATAAATCTGACGTTAAACTTGATTAATTTTTGCCCAAATTTTATATTTAAATTGAGTTAAATATTAACCAAAGTTTAGTCTATTATTGTTATGAACAATTTCATTAAAGTATTTCTATTAATAAATGTGTTAGCTTTTAGTTGTTTCGCACAAAAGCCAAAACCCGCAAATGCTTTCCCTTCCTTAAACCTCGAAATTGATAAATTACCATCCGAGATTAAGGCTTTTATTCCCGAAGGTTACGTTCCGATGGATGTTAGTTCTGGAGATTTAAATCTTGATACGTTTCCTGACGTAATTTTAATCGTGAAAAAACCTAACGAAAGTGAAACCTCTGATGTAATCGATAATCCTACAAAGCGTCCGCTACTAATTATTCTTGGTGAAGGAAACGATAAATACAAACTAGCGGCACGTAACGATAATGTCGTTCTTTGCGTTAGTTGCGGCGGAGCTTTTGGCGATCCTTTGTCGGGAATTTCAATAAAACGTGGCGTTTTTTCAGTTGAGCATTATGCCGGAAGTAATTGGAGGTGGACGAAAATCATTACTTTTAAATATTCGGCAAAAGATAAAAACTGGTTTCTAAGCAGAATAGGCTCGGACAGCTTTCACACATCAGACCCAAACAAATCGAAAACAACCGTCAAAACTGTAAAGAATTTTGGTAAGGTATTATTTGAAAAATATGATGGTTATAAAGATTGAAATAACTTATCTTGACCAATCTTTTACGACCAAATTAGGAACTTCTTCAAAATCTTTCAAGTTGCGTGAAACTAGAATTGCTTTGCGAGAAAGTGCGATTGAAGCGATTTTTAAATCCATTGTACCGATGCGGATTTTCTGCGATTTTAAGTCTTGAAAAATATTCGCGGCGTTTTCGTCATAATCTAAAACTATTGTGTTTCGATACGCTTCTAAAGAAATATGCAGTCGTTCGTAGCCGAAAATTTGCTGCTCAGATGTTTTTGCTTTTGCAATAACCGCCAACCAACCACGCATTTGCTCTTCAAACGTAATAATTGTGGTAAATATTTCTTCGGGCGGAAAACTATCAAGCCTTTGCCGAAGTGTTGATGATTCAAGAATTTTTTCGCGGTTGAGTAAACTGAGACAATCTGTATCGAGAATTATCATGATTCTTCACCTTCGGTATAATCCGGCTTTTGCGATTCACGATACTCTCTGCCCAAACGCATTGCTTCTTCGTGCATCGGATCATCGGCAAAAATCCCGATGTGTTGCTTCCACCACGCAATTTCGTTTGTTCCGTTCTTTTGTTCAACCTTACTTTTCAGCAAAGCCAACTCTGTTTCTACCGCAGATATTCTGTTTTCAAGTTCCGTATTAGTCATAACAAAAACATTTTAGCATAACAAATAACTAATTCAATAAACTTTTAAAGCCTTTCCTGTCTGCGATTTATCTTAATTTTCAAACAAACACGGCAACAGGAACATTCCTTTCAACCGCAAAATTTGAGCGATTACGCTTAATGTTTTCAACTTCGCGGAGAGTTTTTGCGGTCAGATAACTTTCACCGCAATCGGGACACGAAATTATCGGCACATTTTCTATTACCAATAATTCTGAACCTTTGCTATAGCTTTTTGAAAGATGCAGAACTTTTGCACCGTGTTTTCCACAAACATCACAAATCACTTTCTTCATATTACAATCGGGCGTTAATCTTTCGGCGGATGCCAACCTGCAAAAACCCATTCTCGGCGGACATCAACAACCCGTTCATCATTGAGTTTTAACCCCTCAACCGTTCCGCGTCCGATTGGAGTTTTGCCGATAATAATTGCTTGGTTGTCACTCATTTCAAAATGTTCGTTCCAAATTTGAGTTCGCGGATTAAAAATCGGGACGGTTGAATTGGTTACGGAATCAAAGGCTTCGGTTTTATCGGATTTGGCATTGTTGCAGTTTCCGCAAACCAGACAAAGATTTTCTTCATCGTTTGTGCCGCCAAGCGAAACAGGTATGTAATGGTCAAACTGAAAAATCATCGGCGAATATCGTTGCAGTATCAAACAATAACCGCAACGGAAACGCGAGATTTCACGGACTTTAATCTTTATG
>JANNVK010000149.1:0-1849 GCA_031414415.1 Acidobacteriota bacterium | reverse complement strand
TAAAATTGAATAAATTTTTTTGCTCACCTGATTACCCTAAAAATTTCGCGAAGTTTCGCGCAGTTTCGCGGGCAAAAAAATATGTCTGAATTAGTCTACAAAGAAGAAAGTTATAAGATTATCGGGGCTTGTTTTGAGGTTTATAAACAAAAGGGTTGCGGTTTTACTGAGCCTGTTTATCAAGAATGTTTGGCGATTGAATTTGAACTACAAGATATTCCTTTTATTGCTCAACCCAAAATCGAATTGGAATATAAGGGCAGAACTCTGACTAATTTTTTCATTCCGGACTTTATTTGTTACGACAAAATAATTGTTGAAATTAAATCACTTCCAAATTTGGTAAAGGAAAATATGTCTCAAACTCTTAATTATCTGAACGCGACGAAATTTGATTTAGCTTGGTTGGTTAATTTTGGTAACAGTAGCGGGCTTGAGCGAAAGCGGGTAGCACACGATAGAAACAACAAAAAGAGTTTGCGAGATGAGATTAACAGTTGGAATCTGTGAAGATTTGCCCGAGAATCTTCGCTAATTTTCGCTAATAAAAACTTATTTACCAAATAACTTTAGGTTAATCTCATTACTGAGCGGTATAGAAATTGCTATGTTAAAAGATTGAGCAAAAGAGTGAAAAAAAGTAAAATTAAGTGTGAACAAAACACTTTTCGCCACCCTTTTGCAACCGATAGAAGCAAATCTTGCTGCCACCGCCACCATTATAGACTACCAAACCAATTCGCAAAAACTGTTTTTTACAGATTTTGTCCGAAAATTGATTTTTGGCTATGTTTATCAAACCAGTTCTTTGAGAAATTTATTGCTGGAGTTAGCAACTAACCCAATTTGTCAGGCGTTAGGGTTTCAGACGACTCCGTATTCAACCTTCAAAGATGGATTTTCGCGGTTTGAAAGCAAGTATTTCAAGCACTTATTTGAAAGTTTATTAGAGCATACAAATTTATCTAAAGTGCCATATTTAGATGAGATAGGAATATGCCGAGTGATTGATGGAAGTTTATTTCCAACGCTTTTATCCATCAATTGGACAAAATATTGAGAGACCAAAAACGCCTTGCGATTGCATTTAAGTTATGACTTAAATCAGATGATTCCGACTGAGTTTTGGGTTGGAACAGGCAATTCAAATGAGCGTTCATTTTTGGAAAGTGTGGTCAAAGCAGGCATCACCTACATCGCTGACCGAGGTTATTTCAGTTTTGGGATTGCCGATAAGATATTGAAAGCACAGGCTTTCTTTGTGATGAGAGCGAAAGATAATCTGATTTATGAAGTGGTTGAAAAATTGGCGATAGAAGTCTCACAATTACCGCAATGTTTTCGGGAAGTGACGGATGACATCGTAATTTTCACGGGTGATGAGCAACAAAATAGGTTGCGGTTGATAACTTTCAAAGTGGCGGGTTCATATTTTCGGTTAGTGACGAATCGGTTTGAGTTGACAACGCTCAATGTAATCATACTATACGCTTACCGGTGGCAGATAGAATTATTCTTCAAGTTTATGAAACGGACGATGAACGGAATTCACTTGCTCAATCACAGCGAAAATGGGGTGGAAATTCAGTTTTATGTGTTAATGATTACCGCCGTTTTGATGCTGAAACTTAAACAAGAGAGCCAAGAGTTGGAAGAAAAAGAGAAAAAAGAAGAAAATGAGGAAGAAAAAAGAGAAAAAAACAGGCTAGGACCAGCGGAATGGATCAAAGAAATTTCTGCACGGGACAAAAACAATGTTAAAAGGTATTCGAAAAGTGAAAGCGGATGTGTTGAGAGCTAAGATAGCTCTCAAACATATGAAAAAAAACACATCCGAATGCTTTCAAGC
>JANNVK010000148.1:0-92960 GCA_031414415.1 Acidobacteriota bacterium | reverse complement strand
GGTAAATATTCCTTCGATGCCGAAAGGCGTTTAGCACATTTTAGCAAGAGTAAATCGCCACTTTCCAACCGCCAGTAAATATTCCTTCGATGCCGAAAGGCGTTTAGCACATTCAAAAGCGAGACAATGTGGACAAAGTTTTGAGTAAATATTCCTTCGATGCCGAAAGGCGTTTAGCACATTGTGCTTTGGTGGCTTGGAGACAATGAACTATGAGTAAATATTCCTTCGATGCCGAAAGGCGTTTAGCACTTATAAAGCTATGGCAGTTAGTCAAAACGAATAAGGTAAATATTCCTTCGATGCCGAAAGGCGTTTAGCACGACTTGAAGCAACAAGGAAAGATGCTTACAGGTGAGTAAATATTCCTTCGATGCCGAAAGGCGTTTAGCACTAACAATATCAAATAAGCAAGTGGAAGATAATATGGTAAATATTCCTTCGATGCCGAAAGGCGTTTAGCACTCAACTGTTTTGGCGGGTCAAAGTTCGTCAATTGCTGCGTAAATATTCCTTCGATGCCGAAAGGCGTTTAGCACAAACCGAAAGCGGAAGATTCAAAACCCGAACGCAGAAGTAAATATTCCTTCGATGCCGAAAGGCGTTTAGCACAATTTATCAAACTGCTTGAAGATAATCCTTCAATGGAGTAAATATTCCTTCGATGCCGAAAGGCGTTTAGCACTTTTTACATACGCCGCAAAATTTTGAACATCTAAAGGTAAATATTCCTTCGATGCCGAAAGGCGTTTAGCACATGATGATAAAGCCTTAGTAGAGCCTGTAAGTTTGAGTAAATATTCCTTCGATGCCGAAAGGCGTTTAGCACCAAAAGCCGCGACAAAAAATCCTGAATCGGCGTTTGTAAATATTCCTTCGATGCCGAAAGGCGTTTAGCACCCTAAGCAGTGAGCAGTAAGCAGTGAGCGGTGAACAGTGTAAATATTCCTTTGATGCCAAAAAAAGTTTAGCACCCAATCCAAAATCACCAATCCAAAATCTAAAATCGAAAACATTCCTTCGATGTCGAAAGGCCTTTAGCACCCTAAGCAGTGAGCAGTAAGCAGTGAGCGGTGAAGAGTGTAAATATTCCTTTGATGCCAAAAAAAGTTTAGCACCCAATCCGAAATCACCAATCCAAAATCTAAAATCGAAATCATTCCTTCGATGCCGAAAGGCGTTTAGCACGGTGAACTGAATGATGAATGATGAATGGTGAATGGTGAATGATGAATGATGAATGGTGAATGATGAATGGTGAATGATGAATTATGAATGATGAATGATGTAAAAATTCCTTGAATGCCAAAAAACGTTTAGCACCCAATCCGAAATCACCAATCCAAAATCTAAAATCGAAAACATTCCTTCGATGCCAAAAAAGCGTCTAGCACTCAATCCAAAATCACCAATCCAAAATCTAAAATCGAAAACATTCCTTCTATGCCGAAAGGCGTTTAGCACCTTTTCGACTTTTAATAACGATAAATATCAACCGATTGAAAATTTGTCGATGTTGCATCCGTTGATGTTTTCACCAACATCTTAGATAAACCCGTCGAGTCTGTCGAGATGAGTTCTTTTGGTAGGAAACTTTGATGTAACACAGTCATCTGTTCTGTCTGCCTAAATTCTATTTGGTAGTTTTGAAATCATTATTTTTACCACTATAAAATTTATCACGAAATTTAAGAGTCTAAATAGTCATCTTCGGTTCGGTAAGATTCGTTTTCGTCACCATCGCGAACAAATCTATCAGCTAAATCAAACCAACGTGAAAGTCCGGAAAAGATACTGCTCCATTCACGCTGACCGCGAATTTCAACATAATGATTTTTCAATTTTCGGCGATTGACTAAACCGCTTCTTAGAAGAAAAACTGAATCTTCTTGGTCTTTGAATCGGTTAGCAAACCATTTCAGTAAAACTAACCATTCAGGTGAAATAATCGGATAACCATTTATTTCAATTGAATCTCTTAGAGCTGCTTGATATAAGTCAGACCAATCATCTAACCTTTTTATCCAATCAACATCAACCGTTTTACGACTTGTTTTTATTAAATATCGCTCACCGCCAAAAGATAACTGCCTACTTGCTCCGATAGGTAAAACATCGGTGGCGACAAAATCAATATCTTTGGTCAAACGCGGCGAACCGTAAACTTGCATCGCAATTCCGCCGTAAACTGCCCAATCAATGCCATTTTCATCTGCCAAATTTCCGACAATTTCAATCGCTTCGGTTGCTGATTCAGTATCCAACATTTCGATATTCAGTTTTCTTTCTTTTTTATTATTCATAATTTCCTCACTATAACCATTCGTGAGTTCTTATGGCTTTTGCCTTTTTTCCCCTTTATAAATCAGTATTCTATCGTAAATATTCCTTCGATGCCGAAAGGCGTTTAGCATTATTTACTGTTGCTGTTCAACATTGTGAATATGACTTGCGGTTTCATTGCTTAACTAAATATAACCAGCACTTCTGCTCTCTCCAGAAATAATCAGCAACATTGTTTATATAATTTCTTTGTTGCCGCCAAACGGATGATATTTATTTTTCCTGAGATAAATTTTATAGTAATATCAAAAAAATTATGGCAAACACAGAAATTAGCAAAACCAAAATCTGGCAAGTTATCGGAGCATCGTCCGCCGGAACTGTCATCGAATGGTATGATTTTTATATTTTCGGCAGTTTGGCGGCAGTTATTTCGCCGCTTTTTTACCCAAAAGGTAACGATACACTTGCCTTAATCGCCTATCTTTCAACTTTTGCGGTCGGATTTATTGTGCGTCCTTTTGGTGCGTTATTTTTCGGCAGAATTGGCGATTTAGTCGGGCGAAAATATGCGTTTTTGGTCACACTTTTGCTGATGGGATTTGCCACAGCCGCCATCGGATTTTTGCCAACTTATGAAACTATCGGAATTTTTGCTCCAATCGGGTTGATATTGATTCGTGTTTTGCAAGGTTTGGCGTTGGGTGGAGAATATGGCGGTGCGGCGGTTTATGTCGCAGAACACGTTCCCGATGAAAGTCGCGGATTCTATACGAGTTTCATTCAGATAACAGCATCATTCGGGTTGCTGCTTTCGCTGGCGGTAATTATCGGAATCCAAAATTCGATGTCTAAGGAAGATTTTAATTCTTACGGCTGGCGAATTCCGTTTTTGCTCTCAATTATTTTAGTCGGAATGTCGCTTTATATTCGCTTGAAGATGAAAGAATCGCCGATTTTCGAGCAATTAAAATCCGGCGGAATGACTTCGACACAGCCGATTTACGACGCTTTTGCGAGTTCCGCAAACCGCAAACGAGTTCTAATAACGCTATTTGGAGCAACCGCCGGACAAGGCGTTGTTTGGTATACCGGACAATTTTACGCTCTGTTTTATATGCAGACGATTTTGAAAATCGAACGCGTTCAAGCCTCGATAATCATTGCTGTTGCGATTATTTTGGCGATTCCGTTGTTTATATTTTTCGGCAGTCTGTCGGATAAAATCGGTCGCAAAAAGATTATGATGGCAGGTTGTTTGCTTGCCGTTTTGACATACTTTCCAATTTATAAAGGAATGGTTTATTTTGCGGGAAGTAATGTTAGTGCAATCCAATCTGCACCTGACCCGATAACTCAAGAACCGAAACTTTCGCCCGTCACAATCTCACCTGATGGAACTGCAAAAGTCGTAGAAACTGCCGCGAATCCGAATGTTTCGATGCTCGTTTTGCTGATATTTATCCAACTTATTTGGGTGACGATGGTTTACGCACCAATCGCCGCATATTTGGTCGAAGCGTTTCCGGCGAAGATTCGATATACTTCGATGTCATTGCCGTATCACATCGGAAACGGTGTTTTCGGCGGATTATTGCCGACAATCGGTTTGCTCGCTTGTGCGTGGACAGGCAACATTTACGCAGGATTAGTTTATCCGATAATTGTTGCAAGCATTACGTTTATCATCGGTTGTTTGTATTTACCGGAAACTCAAGGACACAAAATTTGGGATGAAATGGATAAAATAGAAGTGATAAAATAAAAACTTGCCTTAAACGAGATTTAATTGAGGCAAATTTACTTCAAAATAAATATCAGCAAGGCTTAACTCACAATTAATTGAAGAAAGTTTTAATTTCTGTCCTAGCTCATTAAATTCAAAAAGCCTCCAACTGTTATCTGATTGTCTGACAAATTGTTCTACGAAAATTCGTTTTTGTGAGACTAAAACATAATCACTCAAACTTGTTAAACGTCTGTAATCTTGAGCTTTATCGCCACGGTCGCGAGCTTCTGTTGATTTAGACAACACTTCAAAAACAACCTTTGGGGTTAAAAGAATTTCAGAATCTTTATAAGTTTCAAATTCAGAGTTTTCACAAAAAATTGATACGTCAGCGTAAACATAATGACTCTCAGAGGCTTTAATTCGTAAATCGCCAAAGTGAATTTCGCAGCCGTTACCTTTTAATTTATATCCTAAATCAATGCCGATGTTTGAGGCAATTTTACTATGTTTTCGAGTTGCTCCAGCCATAGCGAAAATCTCGCCATCCATATATTCATGTTTGCGTTTAGATTTTTCTTCAAAGGCTAGATAACTTTCAACTGGAACAAATTCCTGTTTTTTGGCAGATGTTTGAATCATAAATTTTCTCAGTAATATTTTAACCTAAATAGGTTTGTTGGCAAAATTTTACATACAACTTTTCTTTGCGTCTTTTTTCTAGTTTAAGTTAATATCTACATATTATGTCTGAGACAACCAATATCGAATCAACTCAAATCGAAACTCGCGTTTTTCCGCCGTCTGCGGAATTTTCGGCGAACGCACACATCAAATCGTTTGACGAATACGAAAAAATTTACAATGAAGCCGCTGAAAATCCGGTTGCGTTTTGGGAAAAACAAGCTGAATCGTTACATTGGTTTAAGAAATGGGACAACGGGTTAGAATGGAACGAACCGCACGCGAAATGGTTTGTCGGCGGAAAGTTGAATATTTCTTATAATTGTTTAGATCGTCATTTGGAAAAAAATGGTGACAAAACCGCGATTATTTGGGAAGGCGAACCGCAAGACGAAATCCGCACTTTTACTTACAAAGAGCTTCACGCGGAAGTTTGCAAATTCGCTAACGTCTTGAAATCATTGAACATACAGACAGGCGACAGAGTTGCATTGTATATGCCGCTTGTGCCGGAACTTGCGATTGCGATGCTCGCGTGTGCGAGAATCGGGGCGACGCACACCGTAATTTTCGGCGGATTTTCGGCTGAGGCAATTACCGACCGCGTTAATGATTGCGGTTGTAAGTTGATAATCACCGCAGACGGCGGTTATCGACGCGGTTCGGAAATCAAGCTCAAAAATATCGTCGATGAAGCGGTCGAACAATGTCCAAGCGTCGAAAATGTGATCGTTTTCAAACGCACAAACAGCGAAGTTTCGATGAAATTGGGACGCGATTCGTGGTGGCACGAACTGATGGAAACCGTTGATTCCAAATGTGATGCGGTTGAATTAGACAGCGAACATCCGCATTTTATTCTTTACACATCTGGCACAACCGGCAAGCCGAAAGGGATTTTGCACACAACCGGCGGTTATCTTACGCAAGCAACTTACACGGCAAAAAATGTCTTCGATTTGAAAGATTCGGACGTTTATTGGTGCACCGCCGACATCGGTTGGATTACGGGACACAGCTACGTTGTTTACGGAATTTTGGCTAATGCCGCAACTTGTTTGATGTATGAAGGTGCTCCGAATTTTCCCGATTTTGACCGCTTTTGGGACATCATCGAACGTCATAAAGTAACAATTTTTTACACCGCACCAACCGCGATTCGGGCATTTATCAAATGGGGCGAAGAGCATCCGAATAAGCACGATTTATCAAGTTTAAGATTGCTCGGAACAGTCGGCGAGCCGATAAATCCTGAGGCTTGGATGTGGTATCACAAAGTTATCGGCAACGAACAATGTCCGATTGTCGATACTTGGTGGCAGACCGAAACCGGTGCGATGATGATTTCGCCGCTTCCCGGTGCAACGCCGACAGTTCCCGGCACCGCGACTCGACCATTGCCTGGAATTATTGTTGATGTTGTGACAAAAGCGGGAAAATCCGTCGGCTTGAACGAAGGCGGTTATCTCGTTATCAAGCATCCGTTTCCGTCGATGTTGCGAACAATTTGGGGCGACGACGAACGCTACAAGCAAACTTATTGGTCAGAAATTCCGGGAATGTATTTCGCCGGAGACGGTGCGAGACGCGATGAACGCGGTTATTTTTGGATTATGGGCAGAGTTGATGATGTGATAAATGTCAGCGGACATCGGCTCGGAACGGCGGAAATTGAATCGGCATTAGTTTCGCACGAATTCGTTGCCGAAGCTGCTGTTGTTGGTCGTCCTGATGATTTAAAAGGTCAAGCGATCGCGGCTTTTGTTACACTCGAAGGCGGACGAATCGGCGATGATAATTTGAAAATCGAACTCAGAAATCACGTTGCCAAAGAAATCGGAAGCCTTGCAAAACCCGATGATATTCGCTTTACTGACACCTTGCCAAAAACTCGTTCGGGCAAAATTATGCGAAGACTTTTACGCGAAATTGCATCAGGCAAAGCCATCGCTGGTGATGTTACAACGCTTGAAGACTTGAGTGTTTTGGAGAAATTGCGGCAAGATGAGGAATAATCTTCAGAGAATTTTGTTTGAAACTATATTTAAGCTAACATTTTACAATGAAAAAGATAGATGAAATTTTAAATAAATTAGAAGATTGTTTGTTAAACAATAAATATGAGTCTATCGAAACAGAAATGATTGAGTTAAAATCTTTATCTGATGGAACTGATTGGAAGCAACTTTATCATTCAATTTGTGCCTTTTTAAACACCAATGATGGGATTGCCGTTGTTGGTGTGAAAGAAAAAAATAAAACTTACATTTTAACTGGATATGATGAAAATAATGAAAATAAACTAAAATTGATACCAAAACTATTTAGAAATGAAAATAGTGTTGAGTTAGATTTAAGTAACAATATTAGGTTCGAAATAAGAAATTTATTAGATAAAAAAGTATGTGTAATTTACATAGACAAAGTAGATGAAGATGAAAAATTTGTATTTTACAATCAATCTGCATTTAAAAGAACCTTAACAGGTGATCACATTGTAAAGAATGAAGAAATCGTCACACAAAACGAACTGAAAGAAGAACTTAGAAATGCCCGTGAATTAGATTTGGTTCCAAACGGTTCAATCTCAGAGTTAAATGTAGATAAGTTAAATGAGTATTTAGTTGTTCTAAACAGAGAAGATAGAATAGAAACTTATAAACAGGATCTTATTTCTGCTACCTCTTTTCTAAATCGAAAGCAATTTATTCGAAATAATAAGCCAACTTTACTTGGTATGTTGGTTTGTGGTGATAACTTATTTGATTTTATTGGTGAAAGAGCCGATGTGGATTGTTATGTAGATTCGTCTGTAGATGTTGCTGAAAATAAAAAAAGATTAAGAGATAATATTATTCAGTTGATGGATAATGCTGTTGGATTTGTTTATAAAAATATTCAGGTAGGTGTAAGTTATGAGAAAGGTGGAAGTAAGTTACCAGAATATCCCGAAAAGCTAATTCGAGAAATAATAAATAATTCTTTAGCTCATCGTGATTACTCAATAAATCGTTTCGTATCAGTTGATATTAAGCCGAACACAAATATTACAGTTAGTAATCCGGGAAGTTTCCGAAGTGAACAAAAAGTTTATTTTGATGATAAACCTGAAAAAATAAGAGTTCGAAGGATAATTCCGATTCCAAAGCCCAGAAACCCTAAGCTGGCTGATATTTTAAAACTATTTGATAAATATGAAGCAAAAAGCAAAGGAATGTCGGCTCTAATAAATTCATGCTTAGATAATGAAATTGATGTTCCTTACTATTTTTTTAACTCTGAAAACGACATAAGTTTAGTGGTTCCCAAAGGAAAGGTTTTCGACGACGAAGTTAAATTATGGTTGGATAGTTTTTCAGGTTACATTTATAAAAAGCTGAATAGAAGAGAACTTACCGAAGAAGAGAAGATTATTTTAGCGTTCACATATAAATCTGAACGCTTAAATCGATTAGAGCGTTACACGATTATGTTGACAAAGGATAATAACCATTTTTCTGCTATTGCAGATTTGTTGGATAGTGGTTTAATTTTTAAACACCCTTCTAGTCAGCCAATCCATCCTATTTATTTAGTTGACAGAACACTTTCAAAAACAGAGTTTAGTTCTCAGCTTTTTGATATTTTTGGAAGTCATTATGATTTTCTCTCCAATGATTATAAAGAAATATTGAATACTATTTATCTACATAATAAATTCAGTCAGTCAAAAACCGTTACTGCTTATTCAATTTCTGCATATCTTTATTATCAGAAAAATTCAATTGTAAAAGATGAAAGAGACTATCAAAACTATAAGCGAAAAATACGAACTATATTCAATAAATTAGAAGAAAAAGGTTTTTTGAAAAATCTTAAAAAAGATAATCAATATAAACCTGAATACTTGATTAATGAAGACTTTGATTCACCTCAAAATTCTTTTCTATATGAGTAATTATTTTGGTAAGTAATTTTCTAAAGTCAAAGACTTTACCAATCGCTAGTGTCCAACACTCCATGACCTTCTTTTTCGGCTTTTTCTGTGTCTAATTCGGTGAGAATATCGAGTATGAAATTTGTATTACTCGAAATATGAATAAACACCGGAAATTCTTCGTCTGACATAGAAAATTCAAATGTGCCGCTGTTTATTTCGACAATTTGGCGAAAGGCTTCTTTGCCGGTTCTGCCGTTTGCTTCAGCATCAACAATTTTTCCTCTATTAAAAGTTACATTAGCCGAACCAATATCTGAACGGAAAATCAAAATTCCCGTAACTCTAGAGTTTTCAATAGCTTGGATAACATCAAATAAACCAATTACTGCAATATTTCCGGCAAAAGCCAGATCAGTTCGAACTTTTACAGAGAGATTATCGCGGCTATCTTCAAAGTCAGGACGGCGAGCTTTTCTGATTGCTTCAAGTCCTGGAGCAACCGAAATTCGCGGATCTAACAGCTTTGCTTCTTGCAACCGATCGTATGATAAATCAAACTCCTCGCGGGCAATATACAAGCTCGCTAACGCCAAACATTGCCTTGCGGCTTCAGTGTAATGCACTTGCGAACTGCAAGTTTCACGCAATTTTTCCCGCAACCCAATCGAACGCGGACTACGCTGAACAGCTTCTTTTAACAATTTAATCGCTTTTTCCGGCGATTTATATTTGATAAAAAGTTCGGCATCTAACAATATCGAATCAATCGAAATATCTGTAAAATTCTGGATAATTTGACTCACTTTAAGGTTCTTTCTCAACTTCGCAAAACGGTGTTTAACATATATAATTTACCATAATTATTTCAATAAGTCAGCAACTTTTTTCAACCTGACAGAAAAAAGCGAGATTGTCAGTCAACTAACAATCTCGCTTGGTCATTGTGACCGAAGTTGGTTTAGAAATCGAGACGGAAACCGAGTCGGATTTGTCTTGGACGCAATGTTCTTGTCGGAACAAAATAAGTATTAGCAGATGGAGCTGCTTCGAAATCGATGAATTCGGATCCATATGAATAAGTAGTTTTATTCAAAACATTACTAAATTCAAAGTTTGGTCTAAACGTAATCTTATCGCTGATTTTAAAATCACGAGTGACTGATAAATCGAAAACATATTGTTGCGGACCAGAACCAGAATTTCTAGCTAAATTTCCTTTTGAGCCAATCGGAGGTAGAGAAAACGCACTTGATAGAGATTGATTTATAGGATCACTTGATTTTCTCCATTGAATTAATCCAGTTTCGCCAGTAAAACTAGGTCGATCATTTGAAATATCATCAAGATTTCGATCAATTCCGCCAGTTCCAAGGTTAAACGGTGCTGATGAACCAAATCTAAATAAAGAGTTAAAACGAAGTTTGCCTAAATATTTTGGCAATTCAAATGCTCCAGTAATTGATATTCGATGACGACGGTCAAGTAAACTTCTCGAAAACTCGCCTGAGAAATCACCAGGGCTTGTAGCTTCAGACGTATTTACGATTCCATCATCTTTTAGACTCGCTAGTGTGTAAACAAATCTCATTGAACCACCAAATCCTGCGAATTTACGAAACCTACTTCGAAGTTCAAAGGTTGCTGCTTTATAGAGCGAATTTCCTGCGGATACGACTTGTTCTTGTTGAGAAATAGATGGATTACGCCGCAAATTAATTACCGCCGCTAATGCACGACCTATCGGTGTTGTGGCAGCCTCGGATTGATTTCTACTATCGAGATTTATGAAAGTTGTCGCCCCAACGGGTCTTGTATCAGGGCTTCCTGAACCAGTCCGTTCAAATCTAAATGCTCCCGCAAGTCTGTCACAATTTGCGATTGTTGCGTCGGCACTACATCGAACTAAGAAATCAGTTAGGTCTTTGAAATTTGAAGGCGTTTTCGGAGCATTCGGATTAAACTCACGCCATAAATGAACAGTTTTATTCCAAGTGAAATTGGTTTCAAAAACAAATGCTTTTCCAAGAGCTCTTTCAAATCCAACATTAAATTGATAACTCTCAGGAATGGTCAAATCGTCAGCTAGACTCCTAAAAACACTTTGACTAATCGCTAAACTTCTCACTGATCTAGGCGTTCCATCAATATTGATGCTCGTATCAAGAGAAACTCGACCTGTGAAAAGATTACCGAAATAACTCAAAGCCTGTTGACGAGGCGAAAGTATTTGCCCTGCGGATGCAGTAGTTGAAAGATTTTGAGTGTCAAAATTTAATCTCGACGAATCACCTCGGAAATCGTCAACAGTTCTCAGTAATACTCGATTATAAAAAATACCGCCACCTGCACGAATTACCGTTTTGTCACCCTTAAATGGATTCCAAGCAATTGCCAAACGAGGTCCGAAATTATTTGAATCATCAAGCACGGTCTCTTTTTCGTATCGAACACCATAACTTAACGAAACACTTGGAACTAATTTCCAGTCGTCCTGAAAAAATACTCCGTAATAAATATTTGAAACTTGCGAATCAGCTAAATAATTGTGCGTATATCTCGATGTTCGATTTCCGAGATAATCGAAAAAACTCAAAAATCTATATGTTCCAGTTGCATCAAAGTTATCAATATATACTGATTTGATTTTTTGAACGTCAGCACCAAACCTCAACGTATGAGAGCCAGCAATTGCTGTCAACGATTCTTGAATTTGGAAACGATTTTCTTTGCGATCACTTGAACTCGTTGTAGATGAACCTATTATGATTGATTGTGCATTTGCTTCAATCGATCTATTTGAATAAGGTGTGTCTAAAAACGTAGGTCTAACACCGCCGACAATAACAACTGGTAAATCAGTATTGTTAGGAGTTGCATTCGGACGAAGTGTTGAATATTGAAAACGAAGTTGGTTTACTAATGTAGTTGAAAAAACTGAATTTAAAGAAGCGTTTAAGGCATCTGTATCTCTTATTTTTCCAACGAGTGAATCGATTACACGATTTGTTCCGCTAAATGCCCTTCTATCATCGCGTCTGCCAAGTTGATAACTTGTCGTAAGATTATGATTCGAATTAAAGTTGTGATCAACACGACCAAGAAAAATATGGTTTTTCAGCGGCGTATCGGCAGGCGTAACGTATCTCCCAACAGTAGTTGCTGTCGGAACTGACAAAGAACATGGGGAAATTGCACCAGCTTTTTCACAATAAATTGTAGAAAAATTAGGTAACGGTATTGAGATTCTAGGATTCTGAGAGAACGGTAAATAAGAATCTAAAACAGTAGTTTCTTGATTATTATTATATTCATAGGATGTAAAGAAAAATGTGCGATCTTTCCCTCGATAAATTGATCTTCCTTCACCAAACGGAATATCTAAGGGACCGCCAAACGTGAAACCAGGATTATTATCTTGAAAAGATGGACGAGAAATTCCTCGCCGATTATTGTTCCAAGTATTTGCATTCAAACTTTCATCACGAAAAAAATAAAATAATCTTCCTTTATATTTGTTTGAACCGCCACGCGTTCGCAGGTTAACTCGTCCACCGGAAGCTCTTCCATACTCAGCAGAAAATTGGTTTGTAATTACCTGAACCTCTGAAATAGATTCACTTGAAGGCTGAAGTCTGAATGTTGCACCACGATCATCATTATTATCTAATCCGTCAATTGTAATATTATTAGAATATGCGGCTCCACCAGAAAGCCCAAAAATTCCCGCTTCTTCCGGTGTTTGCCCAGGTGAACTCAACCCTCTTCTACCAGCGTCTTGGGCAACATCTCTGGTAGAAAGTGGTTCTTCAGTTGTTCCCCCAAGAGTCAAAACAAGATCAAGCGGATTTCGTGTGTTATTCGGAATTTCTTCAATATCTCTTTCGGTAATCGTTCCACCAACGACTGTGCGTGTTGTATCAATAGTTGCATTCTCTTCATCTCCAGCAGTTACAGTAGTTTCAGCAGTTACTCCGCCGGGCGAGAGTGAAAAGTTTTGTTGAACATTTTGCCCGGAAACAGTTGTTAGATTTCTTCTTTCGTTTGGGGCAAAGCCTTGCATTGTGGCTTTTATCAGATAAATTCCTGGCTTCAGTTCGAGCAGACGATAGCGACCTTCGTCGTCTGATTGGACGCTTCTTACTGCTCCGGTTGTTGTTAAAGTTGCAGAAACAGTTGCACCTGTTATCGGCAAATTATTGGTATCGCTGATTTTTCCACTAATTGTGACATCGTCAAGGTCTTGCGAGAAACAGATTGAACTAAACGTTAGCAATAAAGCAAAAACCACGAGTTTTACGAAAGTAATTTTCATACGAAATCTCCAGATAAAAATAAATTATTTTGGGGAAGACCATTTTGTCGCAAAAATGCCTGCATTGTAAAGAGACAAGCTGAAAATCAGGCAATTTATTATTTTTAATTTCCTAAATTAATCTTCAAACTACCTTACTCGTTTAAAACACTTGATAATAACCAATACCAATGAGCGTTTTGTGCGGTTTGTGTTATTCAGTAACATTAACAAAAATAACGAGTTGAAATCTAAAATAACGATTTTATTAATGAATTTAAATATTAGTGACACTTACTTATCAAACCTTAATTTTTAATGAACGGTTTGAGCGATTTCGTGTTACAAATATGTTAGTTTAAAAATTATGAATTAAGACAATTTTTTTATTTGCTTGGAAGTTTAATTATTTTTCAAATAAAGCAACACATTTTGTCGAAAATCATTCAATTTAGATTGCTTCAAATGATTTACCTACTTTTTGAAGCATAAGAATAAAAAGTGCAGGTGATAAGTTTAAATTTTAGGCTTGTCGAGTAAAAGTTTTATATAAAAAACAAGTATAAACTAGGGAGATCAAATATGTTAGGAGCATTATTAAGTTCGGTAACTTTGGGTTTTTCAGCCTCTATGATTACCGCGGATCAAGTTGGCATTTTGCCAATGATTGTTGAGTTCACTTTTTTCGTCGCATACATTTCAATGGGTGCGGCGTTTGTCTTTTTTCTGGCACAAAGAAATAGTGTGGCACCGGAATATCGCACAGCACTTACGCTTTCGGCGATAATTGTGGGTATTGCGGCATTTCACTATTTTTATATGAAAGGTTTATATACGGATGTCACACTTCCTTTGTTAGCTCAAAACGGTGCTGACTACGCGAAAATTACCGCCAATTCGTTTTTTGGCATCATCAATTTTCGATATATGGATTGGTTAATCACAACGCCTTTGTTGGTGGCGAAAATTCCGCTCGCGGTCGCCGCTGGACGTAAAGTCGGTAAGGTTGTTGTTTATCTAATTCTTTTCGATTTACTGATGATTGTTGCCGGATTTATTGGCGAACAATACGTTACAAACACTTCAATGCATTTACTTTGGGGAGCAATTTCTACAATAGGATATGTTGGGATAGTCTATATTTTATACACAACGGTTAAGGAAATGGCTAAAACTGCTGATCCTGAAGAGCGTTGGGCGGTAAAATGGATGTCGCTTTTTGTAATTACCGGTTGGGGAATATATCCAATTGGATATATGATTCCATCATTTTTCCCAAGTTTAGATTTGAACATCGTTCATGCGGTTTATAATCTGGGAGACCAAATTAACAAAATTGGACCTGGAATTATAGTCTATTTGGCGGGTGCAGCATTATTGGCACGCCGTAAAAAAGAAGGCAATTTGATTGAAGCGTAGTCTGCTTAAAAATCGAAGTGAAGCTGAAATGCTTGGGGTTTGAATGTAATAATTAAAACCACGAACCTCAAGCATTTTCTTTTATAAATTCATCAAGAGCAGGAGTGACATCGTGAAAAAAGCCGACATTTTAATACTTGGAGCAGGTTGTTCAGGCACGTCATTGGCACATTATTTAGAAAGTTCGGGCTATAAAGGCAAAGTTGTTGTGCTTGACAGCCGGACTGATTTTAATAGTGAACAGCGTTGGTGTATGTGGTCTAAATTGCCTGATTCGATGGAAAAATTGGTCAAACATTCGTGGAATGTATGGTCAGCTCGTGACGAAAATCATTCAACCGAGCAAATTTCTGATGAATATTTATACAAACAAATATACGCTCCGCAGTTTTTTTCACATTTTCATTCACAATGGAAAAAGAACAACTCTATTGTGGATTTAAATTTGGGTGAGAGAGTTGAGAAAGTAGTCGAGAAAAATGGATTGGTAGAAGTTACGACAAATCAACAAACCTGGGAGTCCGAGACAGTTTTTGATGCCAGACACGAAGGAAGCAAAAATTTTGAGTCAATCAAAGATACGTCCAAAATTTATTTGCATCAAACTTTTTTAGGTTGGGAAATTGAGTTCACAAATGCAGTTTTTAATCAGCAAAAAGCGACTTTAATGGATTTTCGCACGGCACAAATCGAAGGTGTAAATTTCATCTATGTTTTGCCTTATTCCGATCAAAAAGCCTTGGTTGAAAGCACATCTTTCAGCACAAAACCGCTTGACCTTGAGAAACATACACAGGCTTTAGAAACATACATTGCAAAAAATTACGGCAATAATTTTGTGATTAAAGCAAAAGAATCGGGACAACTTCCGATGACTTCGGCAACATTTCCAACTAAAATAAGTGAACGAATTTTTAACATTGGAGTTGCCGGCGGAAGTGCTAGACCTTCGAGTGGTTATGCTTTTCACAGAATTCAACGGCAAACATCAAAAATTGCAGAGGCAATAATCAACGGCGAAAGCATTGAACAATCAATCGCTCCGTCAAAATATAATTTTTTTGACGATGTGTTTTTGAATTTGATTGTTGAAAATCCAAATGCTGCGAAAGACGCTTTTATGAGGTTGTTTGGAAAAGTTTCGCCTGATATTTTGGTAAGGTTTTTAACTGATGAAAGTTCGGTTTCAGATGATTTAGCAATTATTTCCGCATTACCAAAAGTGCTTTTCGGAAAACTAGGTTTGCAAAATATTCTGCGAAAGTTAGTCGCAAAAGATGAAATATCGAAATCTTTTACAATTATATCTAATCCCGTGGTTAAGCCTGCTCGGAGGTTGTCTGCTCGGTAAATCAGCGGGCGAAAATGCCGAAAGTTATGGTGCTTGGTTGTTAATCGCCAGTGCTTTATTTTTTGGCTTACCGCACGGAGCTTATGATTTCTGGCTTTTGGCAGATAGCATGAGCCGTCAGCAAAAGAGCAAGTTTCAATTAGCAAAGTTATTGCTAATCTATATTTTAATTGCACTTTTAACTGTTGGAATTTGGGTTTTTCTGCCAAGTTTTGCAATTGTCGGTTTTCTATTTTTAACAGTTTGGCATTTCGGGAGCGGCGATGCAGTTTGGGAAATTGTGGATAAAAGAGATTGGATAATCAATTCAATCGGACGCGGTTTTATCTTGGTATTTGCTCCGCTAACTTTTTTTCCAACCCAAAGCGGCACAGTTTTGGCTAAGCTGATTCCAGATCAAAACACAGAAATTGTTGTTTCCTTACTCAATTTTGCACCGTTTATTTGCGTGTTCGGCATTCTTTTAATTTTCATCAGTAGTTTGCTATTCAACCCAAAAGACTCAAAATTAATCTCTGAAAAAAATCTACTAATTTTAGTTGAAACAAGTATTTTGATTATTTTCTTTTGGCTGACTACACCGTTATTGGCAGTTACAATTTATCTGCTTGGCGTGCATTCGTGGCGACATCTTTTGCGGCTTGATGTTTATGAAAATGGTAATAAATCATCTGCAAGCAACAATTTATGGTTTCTGATAAGCAGATTCCATCGCCGGGCATTACCCGTTACACTTTTTTCGCTATTGGGAATTGGGTTGATATTTTGGCTTTGGCAATTTCAATTTTCTGACCTTACCAACTACACTTCTGCATATTTGGTTTTGCTTTCTGCATTAACAGTTCCACACGCAATTTTGATTACTTGGACAGAATTAAATTACCGTAATCCACGTTTATTTGAGGAATTTTAGCGAAATATATTAAAAATGAATCAAGCAGAACTTTTATCCAAAATTTTCGCAATGCTAACTCGCGGTGTCGCCGACCGAAAATCGCCGCTTCACACGCCGACTTTGGCAACCGTTGGAATAGACGGCAGTCCGCAGACACGAATTATTGTTTTTCGTAAGTTTCTGCCCGAAGAAAGAAGTTTAATTTTTCATACGGATTCGCGTTCGCCAAAGATTGAGGAAATCAGGGCAGATCGCAGAGTTTCGTGGCTTTTTTATCACGCCGGCGAAAAAATGCAATTTCGCATTGCGGGCGAAGCGACAATTCAGACGAAGGCGGAAAACGCTTTAAAACTGAAACAAAGGCAGGCGACGCGAGCTTTCGGGCGGCGTTGTTATATGGGCGAAGCACCGAGTTGCGTGGTTGCGGAAGCTACTTCGGGAATGCCTGTCGAAATTGAAAACCGCGAGCCGACCATCGAAGAAAGCGAAGTCGGATTTCCAAATTTCGCGGTCATTTCTACGAAAATAAGTTCGATTGATTGTCTCGAACTTTACGCGATCGGACATCGACGCACATTTTTTACTTGGGATGAAAAAGATGAACCCGAAATGCGTTGGCTGACACCATAAATCTGACTGTAAGATTTGATAAAAGTATGAGCAAAATCGAAAAAATATTTGAATTGTTTTCCACTAAATTGCTTTCGGAAAAAACGAAAGAAAAGAGTGAACGAGTAATAGTTACGATTGCGATAATTAGTTTTATTCTTCATTTATTGCTGATATTTTTAGTTGATTTTAACATTTTACAGATACAAGACAAGACAAAACTGTTGACAAATCCGATTGCTGCAATCTACACGCCTTTCTCGTTTATATTGATTTATGAAGTTTATTTGCTAGTTTATTATCTGCCGAAATCAACCTCAATTTACATCGGAAAACAATACGAAATCATCACATTAATCGTTATCAGAAGAGTCTTTAAAGATTTGTCCAAACTAGAATTTACGCTTGATTGGTTTAAGGAAAAAAACGATCTTCAGTTCACCTACGATTTAATTGCTACGATTACGCTATTTTTTCTGATTTTTGTTTTTTACAAACTCAACGAACAGCGAGAGGTTCGGAAAAAAAGCGATCAAATACCATCAGAAATCGCAAAATTTATCCGAATGAAACGAATTATTGCGATGTTTTTAATTCCGATATTTCTATTGCTCGCAACATTTAGCTTGAGCCGTTGGATTTACGAAAGTTTTTTCTCATTGAGTCAAATGGTCGGTTCTCTAACGGACATCAACAACATCTTTTTCGCTGATTTTTTCACGATTCTGATAATGATTGATGTTTTGCTGTTATTATTTTCTTTTCTGCACACCGACAAATTTAGCAAAGTGATTAGAAATTCAGGCTTTATTATTTCGACAATTCTGCTCAAACTATCTTTTGGAGCTGAAGGTTTGCTCAACATCGCTCTAATTATCGTCGCTGTCTTGTTCGGAGTAATTATTTTGGCGATTCACAATCAATATGAAAAAATGAATACCGACACAAACAGCTAAATTAAAATTTTTTTGATGTTAAACTTGCGGTTATTATCAAACTTCTGAGTCCGAGTAACTAAATAGAACTTTACAAATGCGTCAAGAAAAAAACAAACATTCTGAAACAAAGAATAAACTTCACCCGCGAAATCGCAACCGTGAGCGATATAATTTTGACGAATTAATTGCAGTTTCGCCGGAATTAGCAAACTTTACAGCACTTAATATTTATGGCGATGAATCAATAAATTTTGCTAACCCAAAAGCTGTGTTAACACTAAATAGAGCATTGCTCAAACAATTTTACGCAATCGAACACTGGAATATTCCGCCAAAATATTTGTGTCCGCCAATTCCTGGAAGAGCCGATTATATTCATTATATTGCCGATTTACTCGCTGAAAAAAATGGCGGAAAGATACCAATTGGCAGCAAAATTAAATGTCTCGATATTGGAATTGGTGCAAATTGCATTTATCCAATAATTGGAAATCGCGAATATGGCTGGTCGTTTGTGGGAACTGATATTGACCCAATTTCTCTTGAATCGGCGACAAATATTGTTGAATCAAATCTCGCTTTGATTAATTTTATTGAGTGTCGGTTACAGCCTGATTCGCGAAATATTTACAATTCTATTTTGAAAGAAGGCGAATTATTTGATGTCTCGATTTGCAATCCACCTTTTCATTCGTCTGCGGCAGATGTTATTGCGGCATCAGCAAAAAAAGTTTCAAATCTCAAGCAAAAACGAGTCAACAATCCAACTTTAAATTTCGGCGGAAAAAGCAACGAATTATGGTGCGATGGTGGCGAAGAAAAATTCATCAAAAATATGATTCGTGAAAGCCGGATGTTTTGGGATTCGTGCTACTGGTTTACAACGCTTGTTTCAAAAGATTGGCATCTTAAAAATATTTACAACGCACTCGATGATGCCCAAGCCTTTGCCGTAAAGACAATTCCGATGGGTCAGGGCAACAAAATTAGCCGCGTTGTGGCGTGGACTTTTCTCGACGAAAAACAACAAAATGAGTGGCAAAAACTTCGTTGGAAATAGAAAAAATTTCTCTCAATTTACCAGTCGGCTCGCAATATTTTCAATTTGCATCAGTTTATAAACCGGAAACATTTTGCCTACTTCAAGATACGAATCAAAGAAATTCCACGTTACTAAACCATCTTCGCTTTCGGGTTCGAGCAAGTAAAAAACCAGTCGCCCGAGCGGTTGCGAGGTTCTGACAAGAATTGTTCCGACAGGCATATTTATCTTTTGTTTGTTATATTTACCAGTAATTTTTGCCTCGAAATGTCCCTGAAAAGGACGTTTTGAAATGTTTACAGATTCGAGCATAAAAACGTCAACTTCTTTCGATAAATCTGCGGTTAATTCCTCGACTGTAATTCCATGTTGAAGCAATTTATCGACAATTTTTTTGTCATAATTAAACAAATATGCACTTGGTGCTTTCACACTTCGCGTCGCCTCAAACATTCCAAAATCTTCCATTTTTAACGGCGTAATTTTGTCTTCAATCATCGCCAGCATTTCTTTGCCCGAACGCGGATTTTTAATTTTCTCAACTTCGCCGACCAAAATATCGACAGGCTTTGCAAGTGATTTTGGCTTAAATGCAATACCAAATTCAACGCTCTCATTTCCTAAAAACTTTGACACAGTTTGTTCGTCAGCACTTTTTGTCAGTTGAATTATTTGAGCAGAATTTAAAGCACAATATTTGAAAATTTCCTCAACAAACTTTTCTGTCACCTCAACGCGACGTTTGAAAGGCAAGTAACTATAAGCCTCAGAAAGTATTGTCAGCCGATTACGAAGTCCACCGTAGTTTTGCCCAATTCGTGGTTGATGCGTAAATGCTTCCCACTGAGTCTTTTCACCAGCTTTTGGTCTGTCAGAAAATCCAGTAAAATTTCCATAATAATAAGTGCGAAATTTGTGATTTTTGAGCATTGATTTAGCAAGTGACGGCATCATTTTATCTCTTTGAAAATTAAGAATTGTGGCATCAGTATTTGGATTTAGCGGATGCGAATATGTCAGTTGATAAGCGTGATAAGAGCCGTTTGTCGTGTGCAAATCGACAATCACTTGCGGATCCCAACGATTAAAAAGTCCAACAAGTGCCTGAGCTTCGGGCGATTCAAGTTTCATAAAATCGCGATTTAAATCAAATTTTTGCGAATTTTCGCGAACACCAACTCCGCCAATCGGTCCATTTTGCTGCGTCCGATTTTCGAGGCTGATTTTTTCGTTTCCATCCGCATTGTAAATTGGTGCAATCAAAATTGTGAGTTTTGTGAGTAATGGTTTCAAGTCGCCGAGAAGTAATTGCCGTGCTAAAACCTGTGCGGCTTCTTTACCTTCAACCTCGCCTGCATGGATATTTGCCATAATGAAGATTATCGGTTTTCCGGTTGCTCTTGCTTCAACTGGCGACGAAATTGGCGGATCGGCGAGAATCATCAACGGCAATTTTCTACCTTCTTGCGAAGTTCCAAAACTTTCAACCCGAATCAGCGGACTTCGTTTCTGGAACTCGGCAATTAACTTATTTACATCATCATAACTGCTCGTCTCCTCGTAATTCGTTGCTTCGGCACGCGACTGTAAATCAACCGGATTCTGCGAAAAAATATCGGAAGTTGAGGTGAAAACAATGATTAGTAAAAGGCAAATGCGGATCGACAACATTAATGAAATCTCCTTTGTGTTATTAAATTTAGTTTAATTGATAATTAAGTTTATTGGAAATCTTATGAGATTTGTATAAATGTCGATCCAACTAAGTGACTTAATTTTGAGTTGAGGGCAACACCAAAAATCAAAAAGCCTCGTAGAAAAATCTACGAGGCTTTAACATTATTTTTGAAAAAAACTATGCTTTCGCTGGTTCTTTTTTCTCACGTTTAATTCCACCAATTTGGACAAGTTTTTCGCCTTTGATGTTATTTTTTTCCATAACCATTGAGTTATAAAGTTTTTTCATCATTTGCATTTCTTCTGCCGCGGTTTTTGGACCTTCCATTTCTGGTTTATTCGGACGGCTTAAATCAACTTCATTCAGGTTTAAGCTATGCGAGTTGTCGCCCATATCAACTTCTTTGCCGCGAGCGAAAACTTCGTGTCGTCCGTTTTCTTTATACCATTGAGCAACAGTCGCATTTTGGTGCATGTGTTCAATAATATTTCTCCAACCAATGCCGGTATTATATGCACAAAACGAAATTTCACCTTCTTGTGTGCCATAAGGAATAATACACATTTCAGTTCTGCGGAAATCGTAGTTAAACAAATCTTGAAACCACATTCCGGCAATAAATAAGAAATTCCAAGGGTCTTGACGACGTTTTTCAATATCTTCCGCTGTCCGATCTCCACTAACTTTTCCGTAATCTTTTCCGCTTAATCCAAATGATTTATCAAACTTTTTGAAGATTCCGCCAAGTGTTAAACTTTTCGGAGCTCCATAAGGATTATAATTTTTGAGCAAGGCTAAACCCATCATTATGTTTGAAAACAATTTACCGCGATTTGTGTCCGTGATATGTTGCATATCTTTGACCAAACCTTGAATGTTTAAAAACTGCGGAACCGGAGCCATTTCTTTTGTCTCTTTGTTAATCATCACCGCAGTTCCAACTCCGCAGTTTGGATGACATCCGCAAGAAACTTGTCCCCAATCAGATTCTGGTCCGTGAACAACATCCGCAAAATCGGCAAATGCTCCCATCAATGAAAGCGGAAACCAATCGCGTGTCGGTTCTGTAATTCCAACTTGCTTTTGAACGTCTTGAGCCAAATGCGAAAGTGTATAACGTTGTTGTAAACGACGTTGTTCAGTAATGTGTTCATCGCGTCCGGTAAACGAAACCGGTTGAAAAGCAATAAACGAAATTTTCTTTGGATTTTCCAAAGCAAAACGGATAATTGTTCCAACTTGGTCATTGTTAACGCCGTTAACTAGCGTTGTTACCAAAATTATATCAACACCAGCTTCGTGTAAGTTGTTGATTGCACGAAGTTTAACGTCAAATAAATTTCCAATTTGTCTGTGTGAGTTGGCATCGTTTCCAATTCCATCAAACTGCAAATAAACAAATCTTAAACCAGCTTCGGCAGCTTCTCGACAAAATTCTTTAGATTTTGCAAATTCAATTCCGTTACTCGCGGCTTGAACTGAGTTGTAACCAACTTTTCTTGCATAACGAACTGCGTCTAGGAAATATGGAGAAAGTGTCGGTTCGCCACCCGAATATTGAACTGACATTTGACGACGCGGCTTGATTTGGATTGCGTTATCCAAAATTTCTTGCACATCTTCCATCGAAAGTTCGTGAACAAATCCGACTTGGTTTGCGTCCATAAAGCAAGGATCGCACATCATATTACAACGATTTGTTAAATCAACAGTTAAAACAGCACCGCGACCGTATTTAATTGTGGAAGTTCCGTGATTATGTAATTTTTCATCGTTGTGTGATTCTTGATCGCGTCCAGGAAACAAATCTTCAATATGTTTCAAAAACTTTGAGTCAATCGCCATCAAATCTTCAATATGTCCGTGTTTAGGACAATCTTTAATCATCCAAATTTGTCCATCGCGTTCAATAATTTGAGCTTTAATTTCACCAACGCTGTCATTTAAAAGCGTCGAAACATCTCTCGTTCCAGCCAAAATTTCTTCGCGTGCTTCAATCACACAGTTTGGGCATAACGAATCAGTTGTTCTTGGAAAGCCAAGTGTTGGCTTAGATTTTTGCCAAGATTTTAAAATTGGTTTGTCTGACCATTTTGGGATAAAAGATGCGTTTGGTTTAAATTGATTAACACTTTTAATTGTTTTAAACAATCCACTTGCAACGACTGCAAGTCCTTTTTCGACGTGTTTGATTGGTCTCATAATTGCGATTTCTCCGAAATATAATGTAGGTTTCTCAAATAAAGCCGGTTGGCTTTTGAAGTTATTAATTTTTAGACTTTCGTTTGGATATAATTTGAACCGAACCGAGAGCTGTTTCTATGATTTATGTTGCAAAATCTATGCCGTTAATACAATTTGCTCTTAAACATTGTGGATAATACAGATAGCCAATATTTTGTTGTTCTCAAACAAATTATTAATGTGTCTTTATGACTCATTTACAAGTTTTTACTACTAAAAGAGTTATAATGACTCATTCCAATAACAAAAAATTAAAAATACATCGTCAAGGTTTTAAAAAATGCTTAAAAGTGATTAAATAAATGCTTAAACATTATATTTTCATTATCTCCAATGGCTTATCAGCCCAACTAGAAAGTATTTGTTTTAATGAAGTTAAGATAAAAACGTATTTTTCGTTTACCTGTCGTTCACTTTAAGCACTTACTTTACCTTATACTTGAATGATTTCTCAGAACTTGTTGATTATAATGGTGTTATAGTTTATTAAAAACGTTTTACAAGTTATTAGTTGCTATGATAAATTTTTAAAACTTCAAGGGTAAATCCAGTGTTACGAAGATTGTAAACTTTATCAAGAGTTTTATTTTATTGGAATGAAATGGCTATTCGCTTCGGAACATCTGGCTGGCGTTCAATAATCGCAGACGAATTTACATTTGCTAATGTTCGTCTTGTAACAGAATCGATTTGCAGTTATTTGACAGAAATAAACAACGAAACACAGCAGACAATTATTATTGGAAACGACACTCGCTTTATGGGCGAAAAGTTTTGCGAAGTTGCAGCTGAGATTGCAAAAAACAAAGGATTTAGAGTTTTACTTTGCAATCACCCAACCCCAACCCCAACAATTTCATATTCAATACGAAAAGAACTTGCAAGCGGTGCGATTAATTTTACAGCTTCGCACAATCCGCCTGAATATCAAGGAATTAAATTTTCAACTTCAGATGGAGCACCAGCAATGCCCGAAGTTACTCAACGAATTGAAACAATTATCGAAAGTAAGCCAAATTTATCAAACAAAAATGGCGGCACAATCGAAGAATACAATCCCCTATTTTCTTATTTAGAAGAGTTAAAAACCAAGGTTCATTTTGACACACTTACCAAAGCAAACGGTAAATATGCATTTGACCCTTTATACGGAACAGGTCGTGGATATTTAGATAAAGTGTTGCGAGATTTAGGATTAGAGGTTGAAACCATCCACGATTGGCGAGATGTAACATTTGGTGGGCGTTCGCCTGAACCGAGTGAAAAGCAGCTTGACGAACTTCGCGAAATTGTTAAAACGAAACGCTTAACACTTGGACTTGCGACAGATGGTGACGCGGATCGTTTCGGAGTTATTGACAGCAATGGCGAATTTATTACGCCAAATCAGCTAGTCGCTCTTTTGACAGATTATTTAGCTGAAAGTCGTGGTTGGAAACAAGGCGTTGCAAGATCAGTCGCAACATCACATCTTGTTGACAGAGTCGCTAAGTCTCGTGGATTAGAGCTTTACGAAACACCAGTCGGCTTTAAATTTATTGGTGAGTTGATAAATGAAGACAAGATTATTCTTGGCGGCGAAGAATCAGCCGGACTTTCAATTAGAGGTCACATTCCTGAAAAAGATGGAATACTCGCTTGTTTGTTGGCAGCCGAAGCAGTGGCTGAACGCGGTGGAAGTTTAACGGAACAGTTAAAAGAGTTAACTGACCGAGTTGGAAATCTTGAATCGGGGAGAATTGGAGTCAAATTAACACCCGAAATTGCAGCAAGTTTAGCGGAAAGACTTTCCCGCGAACCGAGAGAAATCGGCGGAAAGAAGATTGAAAAAATTAATCGGATGGATGGCGTAAAGTTTATCTTTGCCGATGATAGTTGGATGTTAATGCGTCCATCTGGCACCGAACCGATGGTTCGAATTTACGCCGAAAGCGAAAGTAAAAAAGATTTAGATAATTTGCTTGAAGAAGGTCGCAAATTTTTACTTGATTAAAATAATGGCAACACCTAAAAGAAATAATAGGACTCGAATAAGTTCCAAAAAACGCGAGGAATCAATGCCGCAATGGTTTTTGTTTACGATTGTAGTCTTATTGGCTGGTTTAATTTGCCTGACAATTAACATTCGTGCTTTTTCAGAATCACGAAATGAAGTTCAACAAAATACTGAACTTAATAAAGAAATTGAAGAACTGAACGCTGCAAATGTGATTTTGCAACAAGAAGTTCATAGTTTGAAAACCGACGAAGCAACAATTGAGCGTGAATCTCAAAAACTTGGCTTCGTTCGCAAATAAAAAAAGTTTCTCGTGTCTTTAGGGAAGATTCATTGTGGAGAAATGTTTCATGAAGACACAAATGCCCGTCAAATAACACTGCCTGTTGCCTATCATCTCCACTTATCCTACTGTTTTGCCCTTCCGAAAATCAGCGGCTTGCGTTTCCCGAATGCAAGCCGCACTTCTATTTTTTGCCAACCGTTATTTGAATAAAAACAAAACTAAATGTAAATTTTATGGTGATATAAAAAAATTTTTTAGGATACAAATATGTCTGAAGTAAAAGAATTGCAAACCGATTTAAACCGTTGGGAACAAGAAACCTTGCAGAAAGTTTTAGATAAATCGCCGGAACGAAAGCAATCTTTCGAAGGTGTTTCGCTTGAACCTGTCGAACGTCTTTTTACTGAAGAAAACGTTGCGGAAATTGACGATGTCGGCTTCCCTGGCGAATATCCATACAAACGCGGCATTCACCCAACCGGTTATCGCGGAAAACTCTGGACAATGCGGCAATTTGCGGGTTTTTCTTCGCCTGAGGAAACCAACAAACGCTTTAAATATTTGATGACTCAAGGTCAAACTGGACTTTCGACCGCTTACGATCTTCCAGCTTTGATGGGTTTGGATGCAGATTCGCCGCTTTCGGAAGGCGAAGTTGGGAAATGCGGTGTGGCGGTTTCGAGTTTTGCGGATTTTGAGGCGTTATTTGATGGAATTCCGCTCGAGCAAGTTACCGTTTCGCAGACAATTAACGCTCCGGCTTCGATATTTTTGGCGTTTTACGTTGCACTTGCAGAGAAACAAGGTTGCGACTTCAACAAAATTTCCGGCACGCTTCAGAATGACATTTTAAAAGAATATATTGCCCAAAAAGAGTGGATTTATCCGATCAAACCTGCGATGAAATTGGTGGTTGATACGCTCGAATTTTCCTCTAAACACTTGCCAAAATATAATCCGATTTCCGTCAGCGGTTATCACATCCGTGAAGCTGGTGCGACCGCCTTGCAAGAGCTCGCATTTACACTCCGCGATGGCGTGGAATATGTTCAATACGGAATCGAACGCGGTTTGGATGTTGACGAATTTGTCCCGCGAATCTCGTTTTTCTTCAATGCACACAACGACTTTTTTGAGGAAATCGCGAAATATCGAGCCGCAAGAGTTGTTTGGGCAAAAACAATGCGTGAGCGTTTCGGTGCGAAAAATCCAAGAAGTTTGCAGATGCGTTTTCACACGCAAACTGCCGGAGTTTCGCTCACTTCGCAACAACCGCTCAACAATATCGCACGAGTTGCGATTCAGGCACTAGCTGGAGTTCTCGGCGGCACAAACTCCTTGCACACAGATAGTTACGACGAAGCTCTGGCACTTCCAACCGATGCTTCCGCTCTAATCGCCCTTCGCACACAGCAAATTATCGCCGAAGAAACAGGCGTTGCGAACACGATAGATCCACTCGGCGGTTCGTGGTATGTGGAAGCACTTACGAAGAAAATGGAAGACGGCTGTTTCGAATATTTCGAAAAAATCGACGGTTTCGGCGGCATGGTTGAAGCAATCGAGGCTGGATTTCCGCAACGCGAAATTCAGGAATCTGCCTATCAATATCAAAAAGCAGTCGAACGAAAAGAGCAAATAATCGTCGGTGTCAACAAATATCAAATGCCAGATGAGATTTCTTCAACTCAAATTCTAAAAATCGACGAAAACGTCCGCGATCACCAACTCGAACGCCTCGCACGGGTCAAAACGACACGCGACAAAGGTGCAGTTTCCAACGCTCTCGAAAAATTAAAGAAAGCCGCAGTAGAAAACGAAAACACCATGCCCTCAACCATCGAAGCCGTCAAAGCCTACGCCACAGTCGAAGAAATCTGCACGGCTTTGCGAGATGTTTATGGGATTTATGAGGAACCAGCATTTTAGGAGTGGTAAATGAATAAAACAACTTACTTTCTTACGTTCTTTTTGTCGTTATTAATTCTTGTTTGGGCACATCCAATTGATGGTCAATCCAAAACCAGGCGAAAGAAGACTGGCGGCTCTAAAATTCAAAAGACTAAGATTTCAGCTGAAGAAAAGAAAATACTTGATGAATTGGATAAGGAGTTGGAAGAAAATAAACCTGATAAAATCTATGTATTCGTTGGCGAGAAAATTGAAGTTAAACCATTTAATCCTAAATTAGACAAAGGTGAAATTTTGATGGACTCGGCATTCCAAGCTAAATACAAAATAGTTCATAATATTTATGGGAATTATGACAAAGAAATGATTGAATTTGAGGTGTATGATCATTACGGAGAACCTTCTTTTTCGAAGTATCGACACGTTTTATTGTTTGTTTCGGAATATAATGGAAAACTTTATCACGAAAAATACCAATATTTCGATGTTAATAAAACCAAAGACGGAAAATGGGCGAGTTGTGGTGATCCATACAGATTCGACGATTATCATCGAAAGCCATTTAAGTCGATTTCCTTAGAATTTGACGCTCCTGTTTACTTTGAAACGGGAAATCTAAAGCCAATTCAAATTAAAGAGATTTATCCAAAGCCTTTTTTCGCGATTGAAGGAAATCGAGCAAGGTGCTTGATGGGAGCATACGTTGAAGACCTATTTATCGTCAAGAAAAATGGAGTCTTGAAGGCTCGAGGCATATTTCGGTGACACAATGTTTTGGATAAATCTCTTCAGTTATGCGAGATGTTTATGAGATTTATGAGGAACCTGCATTCTAAAAGTTGATACAAATGATAGACTTTGTTCGAGTAAGCGAAGAAATTAAGATAAAATTGCCGTTTTTGGATTAGTTATGAATGAACAAGAATTTGTAGTTTGTATCGACAACAAAGGTTACGAAGCATCGTTGGAATTTGGAAAAATTTATCAAACTGTTGTTGATGAAGAAGCCGCAACGGAAGGATTAATTCGAATCGTTGATGAGTCGGGCGAAGATTATGGCTATTCTTTTGAAAGATTTCATTCTGTAACTCTGCCTCAATCGTTAGAAAACGTCCTTCGAGTTTCTTAGTTTAACCACGATGCCCGCAACCATCGAAGCCGTAAAAGCCTACGCCACAGTCGAGGAAATCTGCACAGCTTTGCGAGATGTTTATGGGATTTATGAGGAACCGGCTTTTTAATTGTGAGTTGTTAATTGTAAATGTTAAATCTCAGCGTTCGGAGTTTAGCTTCGGACGCTTTTGTTTTGGCTTTTCCTGATTGGTTCATTTGAGTCTGTTTGCAGACAAAAAATTTAAGCTACATGCGTGAGCGTGTAGTCGTTGGTAGAAGAGATTTAGAGTCCTTTTGCGGACGACAGTATTCTCTGCCCCATGCAAACCGGGCTTGTGTCTGTGGCGTACGCTTCCTATATACGCAAGTGTAGATATTATTCCACCGTATGCAAAGCAGACTTCTTCCATGCTACGAACCTTTTTTCTTTGCCAATCAGACGTTTTCATTTACTATATTTCAAAGCAGTTATTCTATTTCGTCATGGAGTTTCAAAATGTCTCTCATTTCTTCAGTTGCCTTATCTTTAATCGGTTTCGGTATCAGCAAATATCTTGGAAGCGGTGATTTGTCCGACGCACTTTTTAGTGAATTGGGCGTTGGTTCGCTTGGCGATGTTTTCAAAGACGGTTCCGACCACGCACTTTCTAAAATCTTCAAACAAACTCCCGATTACAACAAAACTCAACTTAATCACGATTTGAATAAAGCTGCGAGAAAGTCTTTGTTGTTGGCGACTTGGTTTGCGTGTCGCGGCGTGTTGTTGGAATATGGCGAAGATGACAGCCTGAAACTTGAAAAGAAATGGATTGCCAAACTTGCGGATTCTTTGCAAACAAAAATCAAAAGTTCGCTTGACGATGTTCCGCAATCACAATTAAATGAAGCCGATGTTTTGGCTGTTTTCAACGTAAACAATCAAGCTGAGATTGAAGCCAAACTCGTTTCTAAACTGCAAGAAGAAACCTGCGACATTATCCGAACCGATGCCGCATCGTTTTCTTTATTCAGTCAAACAGGTTTCGACCTTTTGCAGAAGAACATAAAAGAAGGTTGGACAGAGCAAGCTAATCCGACTTCGCCTGTGCATTCATACAATTGGTTTAGTTTGGTTTGCGGGATATTTAATGATGAATGTAAGACACCGCGAATCGGGTTTGCCTTGCAAAACAAACTGTTCAAAAACCTGTGTAATAAACTTGGTGAACACGGCGAATCGTTTGACGTTCTTTGCAAAGAGATTGCCGATATAAAACAAACTGCTTATCGAACCGAAGGCAAGACCGAGTTTCTAATTGATTTTACGAGAGATTTCAGAACCGAAGTTTTTTATCGGTTGCAAGAGATTCTTGATGAACTTCGCAATACACCAAAGCCGACAATTCCAACTGAGTTTGTCCGTAATCTGACAAATCTTGATGCCGTTGTTTTCGGTCGTGAGGTTGAAGCGAAAACTATTCGCAATGCCTTTTGCGGCAGCGGTTCGTTTGCCGAAAAGCGTTTTTATATTGTCGTTGCTCCAACGGGTTTGGGCAAGTCCTATTGTTTAATCAAGGCTTTACGCGAAGTTGCCGAGACAAATAGTATCAAGTCCGATTACCTTAACCGCGTTCAACGCATTATTCGGATTGATTGCGAACAAACAAAAAGTCTTTCGCAAATTGTCAGTGAATTTGCCAACATTATCGGGCTTAATATTGGTTATCCGTCTGATTTGGGCTTTCCGTTTGCTTATCTGAACGGTGTTTTGTTTCAACATATTCGCAGTATCGGCAAGGTTTGGCTGATATTGGATAACTTTGAAGATTGGCTGGCGGGCGACAATAAATATCAACTGATTAACCGTGATGTTTACGCTTTTCTTGAAGCATTGTTCAAAGGCAATCATACAATTCGCGGTGTGTTTCTGTCGCAATCGGCACTTCGTTTTGAATCGGATGAACATTTTGAAGCGATTGACGACACGGGCGAAATGATTGCCAAAGGTTTGCCCGAAGTTGAAGCGTTGGCAATGATGCGGACAAACGGCAGATCGGTCGGGTTGCACAATGAACCCGAAGCACGTTTGCAAGAATTCCTAATCAAAACGGATTACATTCCGCAAGCCGTAACTTCGCTGATCGGTTTTCTGTATTCAATCAGACACACGCCGAACGGCACGTTGCAAAGTGTGTTGAATGATTTCACAACCTTTGACGCACACGAACAAAAAGACGGTGAAACGCACACCAAGTATTTGATTTCGCGGCAAATCGAGGCTCAATCGGCAAGCATCAAACTATTGCTGCAAGCCGTCGCCTTTTTCGATAAACCTGTTTCTTACGAAGCCTTGCGTTTATTGGCAGACGACGAAGATATTTCTCGGTTAGTAGAACACAATCTGGCGACCATTGAACGCGACCTTCGTGGTTCTGTCTATTACAATCTGCACAATTATTTCAGCAAACAAACAATTGCAACCTTGCCCAAGTTTGAAGATAGTTTTGATATTAAATCGTATGCCGATAATCTTTGTAACATAGGAGACAAACAATATACGCATCATTTCTTAACCAATGCCATCAACCTTTACGAATGCTCCGAAAAGATTTACAAATATCTTGAGCTTCCCAACAATTTGGCTTCGGCTTATGTGAAGAAAGGCGTTTCGCTTGGTAGTTTCGGCAAATTAATCGAAGCGACCGCCGAATTAGACAAAGCGATTTCGATATTTGAGCGTTTGGTTAACGGCGGTCGCACCGAACTTGAAAACGATTTGGCGACGGCTTTGATGAACAAAGGCAATGCACTTTATAGTTTACGCAAATTAAAAGAAGCGATTGCCGAATACGACAAAGCGATTTCGATATTTGAGCGTTTGGTTAACGGCGGTCGCACCGAACTTGAAAACGATTTGGCGACGGCTTTGATGAACAAAGGCAATGCACTTTTTAGTTTTCGCAAATTAAACGAAGCGATTGCCGAATACGACGAAGTGATTTCGATTCGTCAGCGTTTGGTTGACGGCGGTCGCACCGAACTTGAAAACGATTTGGCGACGGCTTTAATGAACAAAGGCAATGCACTTTTTAGTTTTCGCAAATTAAACGAAGCGATCGCCGAATACGACGAAGTGATTTCGATTCGTCAGCGTTTGGTTGACGGCGGTCGCACCGAACTTGAAAACGATTTGGCTTTGGCTTTTTTGAACAAAGGTATTGCACTTGTTCAATTAGATGAAATAAACGAAGCAATCAAGTTTTACGGCAAGGCAATCAACCGTTGGGAAGAAACTCTGCAACACGGAGAAATTCAGAATCTGCCGAATATCGCTATTGCATTGGGAAATCGTCTTAATACACACAAAAAAGCCGGAAACAACGATTCAGCCGAAAAAGATATGCGGCGGCTGCACGAACTTTTGGCATTTACCAAACAACACAAGGAAATAGAACATCTCGGCGAATATATTCAAACTGAAATCGATAAGTGGAGTTAAAGGCAGAAACGCGACTGCGAATGAGCGTTTTTCAGTTACCAAAGAACTTCGATTCATCGCCGACGCTTCCTAGCGGTCGCGGTTCTAGCGTTTTCGATGTGGATTTCCACATATCGTTCCTGTGACTTATCGCACATAGATTTTCTTCGTTTCGTGATTTAATCGCATTCTAGGTTTAGTTGCGGGAGGAAAATTAGATGAGTTTTGAGAAAAATGGTAATTGGTTTAATTCTGGCGTGGCTTTGGCGATCGGGCTGGTGATTTCGTCGTTGATATTTGGTTGGTTTTATTCGAACTCGAAAAAAGGCGATGAAGCGATCACGGTTACTGGTGCGGCGAAGAAGCGTATCAAATCAGATCTGGTGGTTTGGACGGCGAGCGTTTCATTTGAATCAACGAAATTGGCTGATGCATATCGCTCGCTCACGGAAAATGTTCCGCTGGTGAAGAAATATTTGATCGGGAAAGGAATCGCGGAAAATCAGATCACAGTTTCCTCGATTTCGACTTCGAAAATAAAACGACGTGACGCAAGCGGAATCGAAACAGCGGAAATCACGGGTTATTCGCTGACTCAAATGGTTGAGGTGCGTTCGAATGAAGTGGACAAAATCGCTCAGATCGCACGCGAATCTACGGAACTCATAAATCAAGGAATCTTGATCGAATCCAATTCGCCGCAATATTTTTACACACTTCTCGGCGATTTGAAGATCGAAATGCTCGGCGAAGCAGCGAAAGAGGCAAAAGTGCGTGCAGAGCAAATTGCAGCTAGCACGGGAAATCGTATCGGTGCAGTTCGTTCAGCACGAATGGGCGTTTTGCAGATCACCGCGGCGGATTCGACCGATGTTTCCGATGGTGGCATCAGTGATACTTCGTCGATTGATAAAGATATGACAGCGGTGGTGAATATAAGCTTCGGTGTGAATTAAAAGGTAGAACCGCGACTGCAAAGGAGCGTTTTTCTGGAATCCGAAGTTCTTACGGTTCGTTAATAACGCTTCCTAGCGGTCGCGGTTCTGCCTTTTTTTTGCAAAGCAAAAGCTCGCTAACATTTGCAAAAAGCCAAGTCGCTATCGCTCCGTGTTCTGAAGTGAGGAAAATTAAGTGATTGTGTTAAGATTTCAAATCGACTATGTTATCTAATATTACTGAAAATCCGAAAATTGTCCGCACTATTTCTGAATTAACAGCGGTTTTAGAAGCCTTGATTTTTGTGGCTGATGAGCCGATTTCTGCAAAGATTTTGGCGGAAGTTTTGTCAGAGGAAATCGAATTTGTCACGGCGGCAATTGAAAATCTCGTCAGCGAACTCGCAAATCGTGAAAGTGGTTTGACGCTTCGCGAAATTGCGGGCGGTTGGCAATTTACAACTAAAACTGAATATCACGAAGAAGTTCGTCTGTTTTTAAAAACTCGCCCGAATGCGAAACTTTCGCTCGCAGCACTCGAAACGCTTGCCGTTATTGCATATAAACAACCGGTTACTGTTCCCGAAATTCTCGAAATTCGCGGAACGCAGTCTTCTTCGTCAATCAAAACGTTGCTCGATAAACGACTTATTATTTCAAAAGGCAGAAAAGAAACTGTCGGTAAGCCGATGCTTTACGGCACTTCAAAAGATTTTTTATTGCAATTTGGACTAAAAGATTTGTCAGAGCTTCCGAGTTTCGAAGATTTTGAAGACCTCGCAAATTAATCTTCCAATCAATACTCCCAAATTGATATAATTTGTTTGAGATGAAAAGTTTTCAAACTCAAAACGAATTAATTATCAGAGAAACTCCAGGTTGTATGTGGATTATCGGCTTATTTTTCGCGAGTATCGGCGGAATTGTCGTTTACGGTTCGCTCGGCGGTTTTACAAATTATCACCAGATAGAATTTTATAAAATTTTCCTCGCATTTTTAATGGGAATGATTGGGGTTTCAGCCGGATGTTGGTTTTTTTATCGCTCACCAATTACCAAAATAACAATCAATAATCTTAATGAAACCGTCTATTTACAACGATTTGGCGTTTCCGGTAAGTCTGCAGAGAAATACACATTTAACGAAATATCACAGTTTTTTTTAATTGAGGAAAAAGATGATGAAGGCGACCCGATTTGGTTGCTCGGAATGGAATTAATTGACGGTGAAGTTATAAAAATTTCATCGCTCGAAAGTCATTCTGAAGAATTTAAGCGTAAGTTTGTCTTTGAAACAAATCTTTTTATGAACAAGCAAATGCCTTCAACCGCAACCTTTTTCGAACTCGAAGATGATAACTCGCTTGAAATAAGCTAAACTACATTCTTTATGCAGGAAAGATTACAAAAACTTATTGCCCAAGCAGGAATTGCGTCGCGAAGACAAGCCGAAGAATTGATTATTAACGGTCGCGTAACCGTAAATGGCGAACGTGCAATTCTTGGCACAAAAGCTGACCACGAAGTTGACCACATTAAAGTCAATGGAAAGCTCATTAATATCAAAATTGAAAAGCACGAGCCAACTTATATTCTTCTCAACAAACCAAAAGGTGTTTTATCAAGCGTTGCTGACGAGAAAAAACGCAAACTTGTGACGGATTTTATCCCGAAAAAATTTGGAAAACTTCATCCCGTAGGTCGGCTCGATTATCAAACAGAAGGCTTGATTTTATTGACCAACGACGGAGAATTTACTAACTTTGTTTTGGCTTCAAAGACAATTCCAAAAATTTACGAAGTAAAAACTAAAGGGATTTTGCCCGAAGTTTCGCTTAACAAATTGCGTCGCGGAACAGTTCTTGAAGACGGATTTAAGACTTCGCCGTGCGAAATAAAAGTTCTAGAATCAACAAAAACTAACGGCTGGTATGTGGTTACACTTTTTGAAGGACACAATCTTCAAATCAGAAAAATGTTTGATTTAGTCGCCCATAGCGTTGTTAAACTTCGTCGAATTTCTATCGGAAATCTGACAGATGAAGGAATGCCGATTGGTTCTTTTCGAGTGCTTTTAGAAAAAGATGTTAAAGATTTTCTCCGAAGACGCACACCAAAACAAGAAGAAGCCAACGCATTAAAAGCCGCATCTGCCAAAAATAAACCGGCAAAACATTCACGAAGTTTGGTGCCAAGAAAACCCAAACGTGGCGTTGCGAAACCGACAAGAAATTAAGCAACTTTGTGTTCGTCAATCACGGTTAATTTTGCAAAAACTCCATCTTCAAAATGTTGCCACGTCCGGCACCGATGCGTATCTGATTCAAGCGTGATTATTTCGACAAATTTGTTATTTGGTTGGTCTTTATAAACCCAAGTCAAAAAGATACAATCCTCATCAACTTCGGTTGACGCACCTTTCAAACGCGGATTGTCAAATTTCAACCAACCGTCTTTCAATTCGCCCGGAAACTCTTTAGTTTCAACCTTTCCATCCGCCCAAGTATAAACATTTTGTTGCGAATATTCGTCAATTCCATTAGTTTTACAAGTTAATTTGCTTTGATGATGATCAAGAATTTTACCCGTTTTAGCATCAATTAAGGTGTATGTTCCTTCCCAAACTCCGTTATGTCGCAAAAATACCGGAAATTCGACTGCTTGTTTTGTTTCGCTCATATATTCTCTAAATAGTAAGTTCCAGATTCCAGATTCCAGATTCTAAATTAATTTGAAATCTGGAATTTGAAATCTTAAATTATTAAGTAAGCCACGGAAAAATCTTTCCACTATAATTAACGTAAATTCCTTTTAACTTAGTATAATTTTCTAACGCTTCAAGTCCGAAATTCTGTCCTGTTCCGCTCAGATTTCTAATTCCGGCGGGCATCATTGGTGTCATATAAGCAGGCATATTGACGAAAACCAAGCCCGAATCCATTGCATTTGAAACTCTGTGCATTCTGTTTAAATCGTTTGTCCAGAAATATGAACCAAGCCCGTAATCGCTGTCATTTGCTAGGTTTACGGCTTCTTCTTCGTCTGAAAAAGTTGTAATTCCCACGACCGGACCAAAAATTTCTTCACGCCAAATACGCATGTTTGGAGTCATTTTTGTAAAAACTGTGGGTTCAACAAAATAGCCTTTGTCGCCGATTCTGTTGCCGCCTGTCGCAACTTCCGCACCTTCGTTTTTACCGATTTCGATGTAACTTAAAACTCGTTCCATTTGCTTGCGGGAAATAATTGGTCCGACATTTGAACTCGAATCCATCGGATTTCCAACCTTAATTTTCTTAGCTTTTTCAACAACTTTTGCGGTAACTTCATCAGCGATTTTTTCATCAATCAAAACGCGACTTGCGGCGAGGCAAAATTGTCCGTTATTGCCCAAACTCGATTGCAAAATTCCGTTCACGGCAAGGTCAATATCGGCATCGGCAAAGATAATATTTGCGGATTTTCCGCCCATTTCGAGCAACGCAGGTTTGGTCATTCGCCCTGTTTGCTCGCCCAATAATTTACCGATGGCTGACGAACCTGTAAACGCAATTTTCTTTACCTTCGGATGATGAACAAGATGTTGCCCAGTTGTTCCGTCGCCGTGGACAACATTGACAACTCCTTTAGGCACACCAACTTCCACCAATAATTTCGCCAACATAGTTACAGTTGCAGGCGTTTGTTCCGCCATTTTCATCACAACCGTATTTCCGCAAGCGAGTGCCGCCGAGAGTTTCAAAGTTACCATTACAAGCGGGAAATTCCAAGGTGCAATCGCCCCAATTACGCCGTAAGGTTCACGAGTAGCGTAACGATGCGTGCCATATTCGTTGTTCGGAACAGGCGTTCGCAGTTTGTCAGCCGCACCTGCGTAATATCGAAAAAAATCGGAACAGAAAGGCACGTCAATATTCAAATTTGACTGAAAAGTTTTGCCTGAATCTTCTGTTTCAGCGAGGGCAAATTCTTCGCGGCGTTCAAGCAATTTATCGGCAACTTTATACAGCAATTTCCCACGTTCGAGTGGCGTAACGTTTTTCCAAGTTTGAAAAGCTGTTTCGGCAGATTCAACCGCCAAATTAACATCTTCCGCATCGCCAAATGCAACTTCGGCAATAGTTTCTTCGTTCGCAGGGTTTTCCGACAAAAAAGTTTTGCCCGATTTTGAAGCAACACTTTCGCCGTCTATGTAATGAAATATTTGTTTCATAAGAATTTTTGCCACAAATTTACACTAATTTTCACAAATTATTTTAATTGCTTTTATTTTGTGTTCTATCTATGTTTTATTCTTTATTTTTTGTTCTATTCTTTGTTTTTTTCTTCGTTTTATTCGTGTCTTTTCGTGTTAATTCGTGGCTAAAACTGCTTTTGCCTTTGACTCAATTTCTCTTGCAAAATCCGAACAAATCTTCAGCTTTTCCAAATCAATTCCCGTCTCAATATTCATTTTATTCATCAGCCACAAAACCTTTTCAGTCGCAACATTTCCGCTTGCTCCAACCGCAAAAGGACAACCGCCGAGTCCGCCCGCTGATGAATCAAAAATATTCCAACCAGCCGTCATAGCCGCATAAATATTTGCTAAAGCCGTAAAATTTGTATCGTGAAAATGTGCCGCAAACTGTTGATTTGGAAAGAGTTGTTTCGCTTGATTGCAAAGTTCAAAAACATCATTTGGCACAGCCCGACCGACCGTATCGTTATAAGCAATTTCGTCAGCACCGGCTTCAACTAATTCTTTTGTGATCTCCAAAACACGCTGTTTCGGCACATCGCCTTCATAAGGACAAACCCAAGTTACGGCGATTGACGCACGAACTTTTACGCCTGCTTTGTGTGCGTCCGCGATGCAATTTTTCGTCATTGCTAAACCATCGGCAATCGTGGTGTTGGCATTTTTGAGCGACATCGTTTCGGTCGCCGCCATAACGTAGCAAATCCAATCAACTTTCGCCTCAATCGCAGCCTTGTAACCGCGTTCATTTAACGCAAGTCCAACTTCATCAATATTCGGATCATCGCCAATCGCAACTAGAATCTCGCTCGCATCTGCCATCTGTGGAACGTGTTTCGGCGAGACAAACGAAACAGCTTCAATACGTTTGAAACCTGCATCTTTGGCGAGATTTATGAGTTTAATTTTATCCGCCGTCGGCACAAAATTCGGCAACATTTGCAAACCGTCACGCGGACTAACTTCAACTATTTCAACTTGTTTGGGTAAATTCATAAATCAAGTTAGGCAACTAAATCGGCTTCTAGTTCTTTAACACCTTTTCTCGATTTCATACGTTTTCTGAAAAGTTCGCTTGATTCTTGCGGAGTCATTTCTTGCCGTAAACCTTGACTGATAAAGAATTTAATTAGAGCTTTCAACGGCATATCTCGCTCTTTAGCTTTTTTTTCCAATAGCTCTATCGTATCAACCGAAATATTTACTGAAACCTCTCTTGTTTCACGCGGATAAGGTTTCAAAACAAAGCCTTCTTCGGTAACAATTTCTTTTCTATTACTCATAATCTTTTCTCTCGTGCGAACTTGCCGTGCGTGCCGAAATGATTCGTGTCCGCCAGCCTCTTTCAACATAAACAACTAATAACATTCGATTTGACCAAGAATACCCGATAGCGTAGTCACGAATTTCTTCTTTGACCGAAGCATCACCAAATTGTTGTTCAGGGTCAAAGAAAACTTCTGCTGCTTCCTCAAATTTTACTTGATGTTTCCGTAAATTGACAGCATATTTTTCTTCGTCCCATTCAAATTCCTCGCCATTAAGTGTATAAATCATTTCTTAAATAATTTCATTCGCAATCAAATCCTCATATTCACTCTGCGACATTTCCAAAAATCCGCGATAGATTTCTTCGTTATGTTCGCCGAGTTTTGGACCGATCCAATCTGTTCCGCCGGGAGTTGCGGTTAATTTTGGCAAAACAGCGGGAATTTTTACATTATCACCGGGTTCGATTTCAACTTCTTCAAAAATTCCGCGAGCGATATATTGCTCATCTTTGACGATTTCTGCGATTGAATAAACCGGTCCACACGGAACTTCGGCTTCGAGCATCGCGGCGTAAGCCTCATCGTATGTTTGAGTTAGCGTCCAATCGGTAATCGCTTTGTCAATTTCGGCTTCGTGTCCAACTCGACCGGCGTTGTCTTGCATTTCGGCGTGTTCGGCAAATTCGGGTCGTCCGATTTTGGTCATCAAACGCCTGTAAATTGAATCACCATTTCCGCCAATGATGATGAACTTGTCGTCTTTGGTCGGATAAGTTGAAGTCGGGACAATGCCTTCGAGTTTTGCACCTGTCCGCTCACGAATCACGCCGAGTTTGTCGTATTCGGCAAGCGTAGATTCCATCATATTGAAAATTGATTCGTAAATCGCCACATCAACAACTTGCCCTTCGCCGCCATTCACGTCGCGATGATAAACCGCCGTCAACGCTCCGAGTGCCGCGTGCATTCCAGCCAAAGTATCACCAATCGAAGTTCCTGTGCGAACCGGCGGACGATCTGGATAACCAGTCGTAAACCTCATTCCGCCAACGCCTTCAGCGACATTTGCATAACCCGGACGTGACGAATAAGGTCCGGTTTGTCCCCAACCTGAAACTCTAACCATAATTATTCCTTTATTTATGGCTTTAAGTTCTTCATAACCCATTCCCCATTTTTCCATCGTTCCGGGCTTGAAATTTTCAAGTAAAATATCAACTTTCGCCGCAAGTTTTCGGGCGATTTCCTGCCCTTTCGGGTTGGTCATATCAAGCGTAATAGATTTTTTGTTGCGTCCCATTGAAAGCCACCAAAGAGATGTTCCTTTGTGCAATTTTCGCCAAACTCTGAGCGGATCACCCGTTTTAGGTTTCTCGATTTTGATAACTTCCGCACCAAATCCCGCCAGTTGCGAAGCACAAAATGGTCCCGCCAGAAGCTGCCCCATTTCCAATACTTTTAAGCCTTTAAGTGGTCTGTTTGTCATATCTTTAATACAAATTTATTTGTTGCAATTCTACTTGTTTTTTTTGAGAATCGCAACGCACTTGAGTTAGTCATTTGGTGGAAACAAACCTGTTAATTTCCAAACTTTTCGAGCATTTGTTTGTAACTCGTCATTCATTTTCAAGGCGTAGATTGTCGCACGTCCGCACGGCGTTTTACCGATAATTGAAGTTTTTTCTTTGTCCCACACAAAATGTTCTGACCAGGTTTGCGTATTTGGATTGTATAATTTCGACTTTCTGCTTGAGACTGCATCAAATCCGAGAATTTTGGCAGATTTATAGAGGTTACAATGCCGACACGCTAAACAAAGATTTTCTTTTGCGGAAAACCCGCCTTTTGAGATTGGATAAATGTGTTCGATTTCAAGTTTATGTGAGGTCAAGTTTTGTGGTGTCAGGCAATAGCTAAAACGATTTTTTGAGGCTTCACGGACTTCTTTATCAAGTTCTTTAGAAATTTTACTCACGTCAAATCAATCCGCGTTTTTTTGCTTCAATAATCCCAAAGGCTTTTCGTAAATCGTTGATTCGGCTCGTTTCAACGGATTTTGTGAGTTCGGCGTATTCTTTTTTAGTCAAAACACTTTCACGGTTTTTCTCAAACAATGAATTTAAGCGTTCATCATCGGGCATCTGCAAATTTGCGAGTTCCAAAACTTCTTTATCCGAACAAAACTTGATGCTTTGTTCGATAATTTTCGCTTGCTCTGCAAAATCAGACGAATCTTCGACAAGTGCTTTTTTAACCGCATTTTTTATAATTTCAGCGACACTTTTCTTCTTCGCTTGTGCGAGATACGAAACGTTTTTATAAAGATTATTTGGTAAGTTAACGCTGATTTCCATACATAAAACCTCAAAGCAACCTTAACATATACTTTCTGGACAGACTAGACTACTTTGACACTATTTGCATTATATTTGTTAAAAATTTTTCGCAAAAACAAAATTTACAAACTCATTCTTTCCATCAGAAAAGTCGGTGATCCCAACATTTTTCATTCCTATTTTTTCGTAAAATTTCTGTGCCTCAATGTTCTCATCCCAAACTCCTAGCCAAATTGTTTCATAACCTTTTTCTTTCCCAATTTCGCAACATTTTTCGATCAAGGCTTTGCCAATTTTCTTGCCTTTCATTGGTTCAATAACGTAAATCCGTTGAATCTCGATAGCATTTTTACCTTCCATACACTCGATTTTTTTGCCCTCGCGTAATTGGGCAAAGCCGATTGCATTTCCTTCATATTCAGCGATTAAGAATGTCCAACTCGGATTTTCCAACTCGGATTTTACCGTTTCCAAGTCAAAAAACCGAACGCAATAATCGGCTAAATCGTGCGACGGGTCGAGTTCAAAATAGGCTTCGTAATGCGTTGTAATCGCCAAGACGGAAATCAAATTTAAATCTGTAAGCGTGGCTTTTCGAATCCTCAACATAAAGTTTTTTCCATTACTAAATCAGTCTGAGGGTCGCTGCCGAGTTGGAAAACGTGATTGCCGACTTTTTTGAATCCTAGTTTTTCGTAAAATCTTGCTGCACGATAATTGAATTCCCAAACACCGAGCCACATCGTTTTATACTGTTTTTCAAGAGCAATCTCGAAACACTCATTCATCAATTTTTCGGCGATTCCTCTTCCGTGAAATTCTTGTAAAACGTATAGACGATTGAGTTCGATTGGGTTTTCGTCATCGATACAATGCTCGGTTGAATGCTCTTCTAGCATTGCATAACCAATCATTTTTCCGTCAATTTCTGCAATGAAAAAAATCGAATCTAAGCCTTCCAATTGCTTGCGAAAAGCCTCCAGGCTCATCGCTTCCGAGATATAAGCCTGCATATCTTCCGGCTTGTTTAAAGGATTCTCGGCAAATGTATCGTTAAAGATCTTCACTGCCAAAGGTGCGAGAATTTCTGCATCGTCCGACTTTCCACGTCTGATTTTTAAGTTCTTTTGTTCCATTAAATAAAAGTAAACTTTATCAAATAATGTAAATTTGGCATACTTCATTTTCGCATTCTATGAATCTAAACGCCAACAATCGAATTCCTTCGCTCGACGGTCTGAGAACAATTTCCGTTTTGTGCGTTGTCGCGAGCCATTTTCTATACACACTTGGGTTCGGCGACCGATTTAATCTCGGAATTCTCGGCGTGAAATTCTTTTTTGTGATTTCAGGCTTTTTAATTACCGGACTTTTACTCAAGGAAATTGAAAAAAATTCAACTATTAATCTGTCGAAGTTTTATTTTCGCCGGACATTACGGATTTTCCCGCCATATTATTTCTATCTTTTCGTGATTTTTCTCGCGAGTTATTTTGGATTTCTAAACATTAAAAACGAAAGTTTTATTGCTCCAATCATATACACAAGCAACTATATTAACGTCGATACTTGGAACTTATTGCACACTTGGTCGCTTTCTGTTGAAGAACAATTTTATCTCATTTATCCGTTTATTTTATTGCTTTTAGGACGCACAAAAATTGTCTGGATTCTTGGTGGATTATTTATTCTTTCACCATTTTTGCGACTCCTTGATTATCAAATGTTTAGTGAAAGCGGCAAGATGTGGATTTATTACGGCTTCCACGCAAACGCTGACGGACTTGCCGTAGGTTGTTTACTTGCAATCTTTTACGAGAAATTGCATCAAAGCAATCTTTACTTGAGATTACTAAATTCACGACTTATTTTCATCATTCCAATCGTGTTAGTTTTAATAAATTCAACAATTGATCCGCGTGAATTTTATCTCGGAATTTCGTTTACAATCAGCAATTTTTTGATTGCAATTTGCATCGATTGGGCAATTACAAATTACGAAAACAATTTATTTGGAAGATTTTTAAACACTTCAATGATGACGCAAATCGGCGTGATGAGTTATTCGATTTATCTTTGGCAACAGCCGTTTCTCAACCGTAGCGAGCCGCAATGGTTTAATCTTTTTCCGTATAATTTTATCGGAATCGTGGTGTTCAGTTTGATTTCGTTTTATTTGATTGAAAGCACATCACTTGCTTGGCGACATAAAATCGAAGCTAAATTGTTTCCAAAAAAGACATAGCTTCAGCCAAACTTATAACATCAGCGTATTTTGCATCTAAATCTGACAAATTTGCTTCGTGTGCAGACATTGAACGGTCGCCGACACATTCGCGGACGACATTTGTGAGAAAACCATATTGGCACGAATCAACCGCCGAAGCACGGACACAACCTGAAGTCGTGCAACCTGTAACTATAAGCGTATCAACCCTTTGTGCGGAAAGTGTGGAACTCAATGACGTTCCAAAAAACGCTGAGGCATATTGTTTTGTCCACACAACTTCGCCCGAAATCGGAGTTAAACGGTCATCGATTTCAACCCAATTCGAACCTAATTTGAGATGAGAAAGGCTCGGAACTTTTTTGACAAAAACACCTGCCGAAACCATTTCGCTATCGTAAGCTGTGGTCGTGAAATGAACAGGCAAATTCTTTTCACGAAACATCTCAAGCAATTGTTTAGTTGCTGAAACTTCAGCATTTAAATTTGAACCAAGTGGACAACTTGTGTCTGTAAATCCTTTAATGAAGTCAATTACAAGCAGTGCAGGTCGTTCGCCAAAACCAATTTTGTTGCCGAAACCGCGTTGTTGATACATTTCTTGGTCATTCATATTTTTGTAAAGTTCGGAGTTTACGCTTAAGTGTGTTTCAGCCTGAAGGCTGGACTCCATACATTCTAAAAAATTTCGTCTAAATCTAATTCAAATCCCTCTAAAACATCTTCACCGGAAACAATCTTAGGGTTTTCTAAAATCTCAATTTCACCATTTTTGCGATAAATATGGACTTGTTTTTTGTATGGATCAACCAACCAACCGAGTCGCACACCATTTTCAATATATTCAGTCATTTTTGCCTGAATCGGTTTTAATCTGTCAGTTTTCGAACGTAATTCGATAACGAAATCAGGGCAAATTGGCGGAAAACCGTCTCGTTCTTTTTGAGTTAAAACAGAATATTTGTCTTTCAAAATCCACGAAGCATCAGGTGATTTCTTTGCTCCACTTGGCAGTTCAAATTCAGTGCTTGAATCAAAAGTTTTTCCCTTTCCATTCTTTTTCGCCCAATTTCTAAGTTGGGTAGTCAACTCAGCATTTTTATCTCCAGTTTCTGCTCCTGTTGGTGGCATAATAATCAAATCCCCATCTTTATTTGTCTCAATTCGCAAGTCCTTATTCTCTTGGCAAAAATTAAAATACTCATCATTCGACCAAGATTTGGTGTTTATTTTTAGAGAGATTGGAAAAACTTTGTCATAAAAACCAGTCCCAAAGTCTGTGTTTTCTTCAATTTTATCAATTACTGCTGACATACAATTTACCTCGCAATTTATTTGTTTTATTCTAAACGAAATTATGTAGTTTTGGAACAAAAAATGATAAAAAGTCCTTTGCGTTATCCAGGAGGAAAAAGCCGGATTGCAAAATATTTAGTGAGTCAATTTCCAAATTTTGACGAATATCGTGAACCATTTCTTGGTGGTGGCTCAGTTTTCATCGAAACAAAGCAACAATTTTCAAATAAAAAGTTTTGGATAAATGACGCTTATATTGAACTTTTCAAATTTTGGCAACAGACGCAAAGTGATGTCGTTACAATGATTGAAAAAGTTACCGAGATGAAATCAGCTTTCGCAGACGGTAAAAAACTTTATCAATTTCTTAAAGATAAACGTAGTAACGTCAACGACTTAGAAACTGCAACTGCTTTTTTTATTCTCAATCGAATCACTTTTTCAGGCACATCGCAAAGCGGCGGTTTTAGCGAATCAGCTTTTCAAGGTCGCTTTACAACGAGCAGCATTGAGCGTTTGAAACCGACACAAAAGTTGCTCGAAAATGTTGAAATTACTAATCTTGATTATGAAAAAATTGTTCTCGCTGATGGCGAAAACGTTTTTATTTATCTTGACCCGCCGTATTTTTCAGCCATAAATTCAAAACTATATGGAAAGAAAGGAAATCTGCATTCAAATTTCAATCACAAACATTTTGCCAAAGTGATGAAATCTTGTAAACACAGATGGCTAATAACTTTAGACGATTGTGAATACATCCGCGAACTTTTCTCGTTTGCCAAAATTTCGCCAATCCAATTTGCTTACGGAATGCGAAATGTCAAAAAAACCTCAAATCAAGAAGCTAATGAACTCATCATTACAAATTTTTAGACAAATTTTTAGCCACGAATTTACACAAATTTTCACGAAAATTTTGATTGGTTTTTCTTTGTTTTATTCGTGTCTTTTCGTGTTAATTCGTGGCTAAATATTTTTTTATCAACGACACAACAACTAAATCTCCGATTAGAGTAGTCTTTGTGGATAATATCCGACATAGGATGTTTTAGCCACGAATTTCACGAATTAACACGAATAAGAAAGACTGTTAGAAGTGAATAAGCTGTTTTAATTCATTAAAAAATTCGTGTCTTTTCGTGTTAATTCGTGGCTAAAAAGATTTAGTTTGCCGCCGCCGAAGATTTGCCCCAAGTTGCCACAACTCCGATTGCTTCCGGCACTGGACCGATTGAAAATAGAGGAAATTCGCCACGACTTTCACGCATTTCGCCGCGTAATTTCTCGGTTGCAGATTCGTCAATCGCCAATGTTTTTGCGTCTAAAACAACTCCGTAATCTGATTTTGCTTTTTCGATTGAGACCAAACCATTTCGCACATCGCTGAAAACTTTCTCGCTCGGGCGATCAAATGGATCTTTCCAACCACCACCGCCAGCCGTTCGATAAATCAAAACATCGCCAGCTTTGACAGGCACACGAGAGATTTTTGACGGAAGATTTTCGCGAGTTCCATCAATCCGAATAAGTTCTTTTGTAGATTTTGCACCTTGCAGTCCGCCCATAATTCCCCAAGGTTCCGAGCGATCTCGGTCGTCGTGAATTGCAATTTCGCCATCAACATCGAAACGATAAACTTTGTGAACCGCATTTCCGCCGCGATGAAAACCTGCACCGCCCGAATCCATTAAGCTGCCATATTCCATAACTGTAATCGGATAATAGCTTTCGAGATATTCAGTCGGAATATTTTCAAAAAGTGGCCACCAAGAGTGTGCGTCCATTCCATCGCCGACAGGTCTGCCCGGAATTCCGCCATAAGTTATTTCCATCAGGTGGAAAAACTCGCCGTTTTCATCGTGTCCGTTGTAGAGCAAATATGGAGATGTTCCGTAGCCAGCCGCGGTTGAAAGTTCTGGTGCTCCTTTGCCTAACGCACCGCCAAGCACGTCAAATAAACGAGTTAGAGCGTGTGTTCGACAACCGAGTGCTGCCGGAAATTCGGGATTTAATAGAGATTTCTCTGGAATTGTAACGTGCAAGAGCGGATAAAAGCCGTCATTAAACAAAATCTGCGGATCAAAAACCATAATCAAATAAACGCCAATGAACATTTTGAACATCTCTTCATTGAGATAAAAATTTATCGGTCCCGGAGCCTGCGGGTCAGTTCCCGTCCAATCAAAATACGCCTCGTTTCCTTTGCGATAAATTGTGAGCTTCATTTTATATGGACCGTTTCCGCGTCCATCGTCGTCGATATAATCTTCAAATTCGAGCGGTTCTTCAGGTAAACACATCACAATTAGCTGGCTCATTGCGTCGTGCGTTCGTTGCAAAAGAGCTTCCAAACCTTCTAAATAAGTGTCTTTCCCAAATCTTTCGCACATTTCTTTGACACGTTTATCAGCTGTTTTGCAAGCCGCGACAATCGCCATCAAATCGAAATAATTCATTGTCGGAACGCGAGAATTTGCGAGAATTAAATCGAGCAAATCTTCGTTGAGTACACCTTTGTCGTAAAGTTTTACCGGCGGAATTCTAGTTCCTTCACCAAAAATTGTGTCAGCATCAGTTGGCAAACTACCGGAAACTGGTCCGCCCATGTCAATCGTGTGACCAAATTGCGAACCCCAACCGACCATTTCGCCTTCGTGGAAAATTGGCATCATCACAAGCCAGTCGTTGATATGCGAAATCGCACCGCCACAGGAATAAGGATCAGAAACAAGGAAAACGTCGCCTTCGTTGATTCCGCGTTTCCAATTTTTTACAAAACCAGAAATATGCGAGCCAAATTGACCGACAACCATACGCCCATCAGGATGACAAATCATCGGAAAGCCATCGTGTTGTTCGCGAATGACCGGCGACATCGCCGAACGAAAAAGAACCGTGTCCATTTCCTCGCGTGCATTACGAAGGGCGTTTTCTAAAATATCAAGCGTAATTTTATCCATGAACGTTGCTCCAAATTTGGTTAAATTTGTCATAAGTCTATAACATTAGTATCAAAAACAACAAGCCTAATTTTTGCTTTTGGTTTTGCGATTTCGAGCGAGTAATAATTGATTAATATCGGCGAAAGCAGGGAGCAGAAATACGCCGCAAGCTATGCCGAGAATTGCTCCGGTAATAAGCCGTGAAAGGTGTGTGTTTTCCCAAATATTAAAATAACCGAGCGTCCAATCAATGCCGATAGGAATCATCGCGAGAAAAAGCCAAATTCGCGGTAAAGGTTCATTTTCTTCAATTTTTCGAAATATTGGATAGATTATAATTCCCGCAAAAAGTCCAACGTAAACTCCAAAACAACGCGAACAAACACCAAATTTATGTGCAACAATGTGAAATGAACGGTTATCAATTTGATGACAAATAAAGCTGAAAAATTTATAAATTGGTTGAGAAATTATTTGGTTTTCTGAGGCTTCAAACATTGGTGCTGAAATGATTAATAAAAGCCAAATCAGCACCAAGACAGTGGCAATAAACCACGAAAAATACGCACGCTTCCTCAGTTTTTCAATGTGATTTTGCGGCGTATAATTTTCTGCTGAAAGTTTCATTTTAGAAGCGGATAACTGCGTCCGGTCCGCCTTCAACGTGAACTGTATCAACAAATCTGATATTTCTCGTTTCAGTTGTCATAACCAACGAATGAGTGCGTTTTCCGGTGCCAAAAAATCTTACGCCGCGAAGTAGAGAACCATCAGTTACGCCAGTTGCGGCGAAAATAATTTTCTTTCCAGGAGCTAAATCGTTGGTGTCGTAAATTTTATTTGGATCAGTAATTCCCATCTTTTTCAAACGTTTCATGACAACATCAGGTGCAGGAATTTTGGATTTATCGACATCAAGTTTTTCCCAATCAAAAACTAATCTTGCTTGAATTTCGCCATTCAAACACTTCATTGCAGCGGCAGTAATTACGCCTTCCGGTGCTCCGCCAATTCCCATCAATGCGTGAATATTAGTTCCGGCAACTGCCGCCGAAATTCCGGCAGACAAATCGCCATCAGAAATCAAACGAATTCTCGCTCCAGCCGCACGAACATCTGCAACTAATTGGCGATGCCGACTTCGGTCGAGACACATTACAGTCAAATCTTCGATGTCGCGATTCAGAGAACGTGCAATTGCTTTTAAATTTTGTTTAACCGGAGCGTCAATATCGATCGCACCGCGACACGAAGGTCCGACAACGATTTTATCCATGTAAATATCTGGTGCATTGAGCAATCCGCCACGTTCGGCTGCAGCCAAAACCGCAATCGCATTATTTGCTCCTAACGCACAAAGATTTGTTCCTTCAAGCGGATCAACGGCGATGTCAACCTCAGGAAAAGTTGCACGCACTTCATCGGAAAACTGTTTTCCGCCGAGTTCTTCGCCGATATAAAGCATCGGAGCTTCGTCGCGTTCGCCTTCGCCGATGACGATTCGTCCACGCATCGGAACCGTGTCCATTACTTCCCGCATTGCTTCAACCGCAACGTGATCGCTGTGTTTACGATCGCCTTGCCCCATTGTTCGGGCAGATTCAATTGCGGCTGCCTCACAAACTCTCAAAAAATCCATCGCTAATTCGCGTTCTGCTTTCATATTTGTTATTTTCCCAAAAAAGTTTCAATAAATTTGATGATGGCATTCTAACACTTGTCTATGCTCAATTGACAAGTTATCCTTTTATAGTAATATTTTTTCTTTTAAACGTGTGAGGAGATTTTTTTAGAATGACCTATATCGTAACTGAACCTTGTGTGGAATGTAAATACACCGATTGTGCGGCGGTTTGCCCGGTCGAGGCTTTTCACGAACTTACTGATCGACTTTATATTAATCCGGATAACTGCATCGACTGCGATGCTTGCTTGCCGGAATGTCCTGTCGAAGCTATTTTTTCAGATATGTCGCTGCCCGAAGAATATGCAGAATGGACAGAATTAAATGCCGAAGCTGAAAATTATCCGATTATCAGCACAAAACAACCTGCACTTTTTGCGAGTGGGTGCAAAGGTTCGCCAGAATAAACAAATTTGAAAATCTTAAAAAAAGCACAATTTGCCGATTATCTTGCAAATTGTGTTTTTTTTTGCGTCTAATATTCAAACTAAAATCAAAAATTTATTGCTTTGAAATCTTATAATATGCAGGCAAAACAAAAAATATTAATTCTTTTCGGAACACGTCCGGAAGTAATCAAACTTGCACCAGTAATTGCTGCGTTGCGAACCATTCAAACTATCGAAACTTGCGTTGTTTCTTCAAATCAGCACACGACTTTGCTCAAGCCTTTCTTGAAAATATTTCATCTAAAAATTGATTATAACTTAAAAGTTGGGACTAACAATCAAACACCAAATATGATAGCGGGTAAAGTTTTAAACAGGCTTGACGCGATTCTTGACAAAGAAAAACCTGACGTAATAGTTGTTCAAGGCGATACAACAACGGCACTTGCAGGTGCATTTGCCGGATTTAATCGCAAAATTAAGGTTGCACACGTCGAGGCTGGATTGCGTTCGGGTGATATAAATTCTCCTTTTCCAGAAGAAATGAATCGGCAATTAATATCGAAAATAGCAAGTTTTCATTTCGCAGCAACCGAGAAAAATCGAAAAAATTTGATGAATGAAGGCGTGCCGATGGAAAAAATTTTTGTTACGGGAAATCCTGTTGTAGATTCACTCAATTTCATCGCTAAAAACTGGGAGCCAAGCAAAAAACTCCTTGATCTTATCGAATCGACAAAAGGCTTAAAACGAATTTTGCTCACAACTCATCGTCGCGAAAGTTTTGGTGAAACAATGTCTGGGAATTTACGCTCGATTAGTTGTTTTATTAAGAAGCGTGAGGATACTTGCCTCATTTTTCCCGTTCATCCAAATCCGAATGTTCAAACTATTACTAAAGAAATTTTGGGTGAACAGGAACGAGTTTTTCTGATTGAACCGACGGATTATCACGATTTCATTGCGTTGATGAAAAAAGCCTGGTTAATTGTTTCTGATTCTGGCGGCGTTCACGAAGAAGCACCAAGTTTGGGCAAACCTTTATTAATTCTTCGCGAAAATACCGAAAGACCCGAAGCAATTGAGGCAAGATTTGCAAAACTGGTAGGCGGAAATTCGAATCGATTGTATAATCTTCTTGAAGAAAATTACGGAGTTGATACTTGGATAAAATCCGTGAAAAAAGTTCAAAATCCCTTCGGCGACGGAAAAGCAGCAACGCGAATCGCCGAAGTTTTAGCTAATGGAAAATAAGTCTCAAAATCATATACTCACAATTTTGGTAGAAGATTACTTTCATGTCGGTGCGTTTGAAAATTTGATTCAGCAACGAAATTGGGCAAATTTTGAGCCTCGTTACGAACGCAACACACTCAAAACATTAGATTTACTTGACGAACTAAAGACTAAAGCCACTTTTTTTGTGCTTGGTTGGATTGCCGAACAAAACCCGAAATTGATTCGTGAAATTGTTGCTCGCGGACACGAAGTTGCATCTCGTGGGTTTTATCATCGCAGTTTAAAGAACTTAACCAACGAAGAATTTCGTGAAGATTTGCGTCGCACAAATCAGGCGTTAGAAAATGCTTGCGGGCAAAAAGTTGTCGGTTATCGAAGTGCGGAAAAGTTAAATTACGAAAAAGATTCGTGGATTTTTGATGTTTTAGCCGAAGAAGGATTTGTTTATGACGCATCTTTTTTGCCAACGCGAAAGGACAACAAAAACAAACGTTTTTCACATCAAATTCACGCAAACGGCAAAGCAATTTGGGAATTTCCTTACTCAACTCGCAACATCGGTTTCGGACTTTTACCAATTTCCGGCGGAAATTATTTCCGCCAAATTCCATATACATTGATGCGGAATTTGGTCAAAAATTGGACGCAAAAATACGAAGAACCTTTTGTGATGTATTTTCACGTTTGGGAAATTGATCCTGAACAACCGCGAATTAACGCAGCTTCAAAATTTAATCAAATCCGCCATTATCGCAAGCTCGACAAAATGGAATGGATTATCAAAGAAGTCTTACAAAAGTATGGATTTACAACAGTTAGTGAGTTTTTAGGAATCGAAGCCGAAGTCCAAAGTCCAAAGTCCGAAGTCCGAAGTCGTGTCGAAATTCAGAAATCCGCAATCCACAATCCGCAATCTGCAATCACAATCGTCATTCCTTGTTATAATGAAGAAGCTGCTTTGCCATATTTAGCCAATACGCTGCGAAGTGTGGAAGAGGAATTGAGCGAAAAATATGAACCAAATTTTATTTTTGTTGATGATTGCAGCAAAGATAATACGCTGAATATTTTGCACGAACTTTTCGGTAAAAAAGAAAATGTCAAAATCGTCAAACACGAATCAAATCAAGGCGTTGCGGCTGGAATAATGACAGGGTTGCGTGAAGCCAAAACCGAAATTGTCTGCTCAATGGATTGCGATTGCACCTACGATCCGCACGAATTAGCGAAAATGGTTCCGTTGCTAACTGATGGCGTTGATATGGTTACAGCTTCGCCTTATCATAAAAACGGTGGCGTGCGGAATGTTCCAAGTTGGCGTTTATTTCTTTCAAAAGGTGCGTCGTTTCTTTACGCGAGAACTTTGCACACAAAACTTTCGACGTTTACGAGTTGTTTCAGAGTTTATCGAAAATCGTCAGTTGTAAATCTGCCAATTGAGGAAAAAGGTTTTCTTGGAGTCGCGGAAATGTTGGGAAGATTAGACTTATCAGGCGGAAAAATTGTCGAATTTCCTGCAGTTTTAGAAGTTCGTTTGTTTGGATTTTCAAAAATGAAAACGGTAAGCACGATTTTCGGACACTTAAAACTACTTTCAAAGCTCTCAAAACAAAGATTTTTTGGGAAAAAAGAGAAGATTAAACCTGTTTTAACTGAGGAAAAGAATGAAAGATAATTGTTAATTATCAATGGTTAATTGTTAATTAAAAACAAAACCAATCAAATTAACAATTAACAATTAACAATTAAACATTAACAATTAATAATTAATAATCTTATGACATCAGCAGTAGAAAAAGAAAACATCAAATTACCATCGGATCAGGACATTTCCGGCAGAACTTTCGGTGCGGAAGAAATCGCCGCAGTTACGGAAGTGTTGCAAACAGGCGTTTTAATCACGACCAAAGGCAAGTTTGGCAAACAACTCGAAACAGAATTTGCCAAGCGAATGGGCGTGAAATATGCTTACGCGTGCAACTCAGGTTCGGCGGCGGTTCACGTTGCAATCGCGGCGATTAACCCGAATCCGGGCGATGAAATTATCACAACTTCGATTACCGATATGGGAGCTTTAACGCCAATCGTTTATCAAGGTGCGATTCCGGTTTTTGCGGACGTTTGCCCAAAAACTTTGAATGTTACGGCACAAACAATCGAAAAAGTTTTATCACCGAAAACAAAGGCGATTATCGTGACGCATCTTTTCGGAAATCCGTGCGATATGAAGCCGATTATGGAACTTGCCGATGCTCGCGGCATTCCGGTAATTGAAGATACGGCACAATCTCCGCTGGCGACGGTTGACGGAAAATATGTCGGCACGATTGGGAAGATCGGGGCATTTTCGTTCCAACAAGGCAAACATATGACCACGGGCGAAGGCGGAATTGTCGTGACAAACGACGATGAATTGGCTCGTAAACTTTATCTTTGCATCAACAAAGCGTGGGGTTACGGTGATCCAAATCCCGATCATTATTTTATCGCTCTGAATTACAGAATGACCGAATTACAAGCGGCTTTGGCGTGCGAACAACTGAAAAAACTTGATGCTTGCGTTGCTCAACGGCAAAAAATGGCGAAGATTTTAGACGAAAAACTCAACGATATTGACGGCATCGAAGTTTACAAACCTGCCGCAAACGCAACGCACGTTTATTGGAAATATTGCTTGCGGGTTGATGATACAAAAATCGCCGACGGTTCGGTCGGTCTGGCAAAAGCGTTGAAAGTTTATGATGTTGCTTCCGCCCCGCGATATGTCGTCAAACCGGCGTATAAATGTATGGTTTTCCGCGATCAAAACACACTCGGCGATTCGCATTTTCCGTTCAATTTGGCACGTCCCGAAGCCGTTGATTACAACGACGACAATTTTCAAGGCACGATTAAAGGCTTGCACGATGTTTTAGTTTTGCCGATAAATGAAAAATATACGGAAGAACACGCGATATTTTTGGCTGATTCAATCCGTGAAGCCGTTGAAACAACTCGACGCGGAGACGGAGAAATACGACACGGAGATGCGGAGATGGTGAGAGACGGAGAAGAGAATTGCGTGGTTTGCGGAAAAGTTTCGTGTCAATAATTTTAACTTATGGCTTCAATTCGCAGTTACAGAGAGTTGCGGGTTTATCAATCGGCATTTGAATTGGCGATGGAGATTTTTGAGATGACCAAAAATTATCCGGCTGAAGAAAAGTATTCAATGGTTGACCAAATGAGGCGTTCTTCTCGTTCAGTTTGTGCAAATCTGGCTGAGGCTTGGCGAAAACGTCGCTATCAAGCACATTTTGTCAGCAAACTTTCTGACTGTGAAACCGAAGCCGAAGAAACTCGCGTTTGGTTAGAATTTTCGCATCGTTGCGGGTATATGTCCGAAGCGAAATTTAATGATTTAGATTCAAAGTATGATTTGGTTATCGGGCAATTAGTCAATATGATTAACAACCCCGATAAATGGATAATTAAGTAATGCGACGCAGAGTTTTTGCGACGGGGCGAAGTGGTGACACGGAGACGCGGCGAGAAAATCAAATTGTCAAAATTAAATTTAAGCAGTCAAATAAAAATTATGGAAAACAAAGAGTTCAACAAAGAAATCTCCGCGTCACCGCGTCTCCCTGTCACCGCGTCGCCTTTGCGTTTCGGCTTGATCGGAGCGGGCGGAATTGCCCAAGCATACGCCCAAGCATTTACGCAAAGTGAGCTTTGTCAATTAGTTGCAATCGCTGATGTGCGTGAAGAATCGGCGAAAGCGTTGGCGGAAATTGTCGGCGGAAAGGCTTATTCTGATTACAAAACTCTTGCTGAAAACGAGACACTTGACGCGGTAATTATTTGCACACCGCCGAAATCGCATCCTGAAATTGCGTGCTATTTTATGGAACGCGGAACGCCTGTTTTGTGCGAAAAACCTTTGTGTGTTTCGGTTGCCGAAGCTGAAACAATGATTGCCACAGCCGAGAAAAACGGCGTTCAATTCACGATGGCTTCAAAATTTCGCTATTGCGATGATGTGATTACGGCGAAAGGAATTGTCGCATCGGGAATTTTGGGCGATGTCGTCCAGTTTGAAAATGCGTTCACGGCGAAAGTCGATATGTCGAAGCGTTGGAATTCTGATGCTGAAATTTCCGGCGGCGGCGTTTTGATTGATAACGGCACGCATTCGGTTGATATTATCCGATTTTTCCTCGGCGGTATTGAATCAATTTTGGCGGTCGAAGCAGGTTCCACGCAAGATTTATCGGTTGATGAAAACGTAAAATTATTGGCGAAAACAAAAAGCGGAATTACTGCAAGCGTCGATCTAACTTGGGGAATCAACAAAGAATTGCCCAATTTTATCAGCGTTTACGGCACCGGCGGAACGCTCCACATCGGCTGGCGAGAATCGAAATACAAACTAAATTCGTCGCCTGATTGGACAGTTTTCGGCTCAGGCTACGACAAAGTTGCATCGTTCAAAGGTAAAATTGAGAATTTTTCAAAAGCGTTAAAAGGCGAAGAAGAATTGCTCATCAAACCTGCTGACGCACTCGCATCGGTTCAGGTAATCGAAGCCGCGTATAAATCGCTTAATCAAAATCTGTGGCAAACGGTGATTGAGAAAAGCGATACAGCGAAGAAATAGGTTAGCCACGAACAAACACGAAAAGACACAAAATAAGAAAAGAAACTTAGCCACAGATTTACACAGATGCACACGGATAAAAACAGGATAAAAAATAATTTGATTTACCTTTCTTAAATCTGCGTTTATCAGTGTAAATCTGTGGCTAAAAATTCTTTTTTTGTATTCTTTTCGGGGAAGAAAATTCTATGACTAAAATCCATCCAACAGCAATTATCGAAGAAAACGTCTCAATCGGCGAAGGCACAAGCGTTTGGGATAACGTCCATATTCGTCACGGTGCGAGCATCGGCGAAGAATGTATCGTCGGCGAAAAGAGTTATATCGCTTACGACGTGAAAATCGGCAACCGGGTAAAAATCAACGCGATGGTTTATATCTGTGCCGAAGTGACGATTGAAGACGGCGTAATGATTTCTGCTGCCACAACGTTTACCAATGACCGTTTTCCGCGTGCGACATTTCCTGATCTGAAAACCTTGCGACCGTCTGAGCCTGATGAACACACGCTAAAAACTCTCGTCCGTGAAGGTGCGACCATCGGTGCCGGCTGCACAATCGGCAACGATCTAACCATCGGACGCTGGGCAATGGTTGGAATGGGTTCGCTGGTGACGAAAGATGTTCCCGATTTTCATTTGGTGATTGGTTCGCCGGCACGTTCGTTTGGTGCGGTTTGTAAGTGTGGACAGCTTTTTTATAAGTTTGATGAAAGTATTGATAAGAAAGACGTTGCTTGTGATTGCGGGTTGAAATATGAAATTGAAAATTGTAATGTGAAAGAAATATTTTAGCCACAGATTTACACAGATAAACTCAGATTAAGAAAAGAGATGGAAGAACATAATAAATCGGATTTATTGAAAGCACTTTTTGAAACTGATGATTCAAAAGATGAAATTAATTTGATAACTGAAAAGATTATTGGTTCAGCATATAAAGTTGCAAATGAACTCGGTTGCGGCTTTTTAGAAGAAGTTTATGAAAACGCTTTGGCTTTCGAGGTTAGAAAACTAAACTTAAAAGTCGAACAGCAAAAAGAGATTGATGTATTTTATCAAGGGTTTAGAGTTGGACATTACAAGCCTGATTTGTTGGTTGCAGATAGTGTGATTGTTGAATTAAAGTCGGTTAAACATTTGGACGATGCACACAAAGCTCAATGTTTGAATTATTTAAAAGCAACAGGATTGAAAATTTGTCTGCTGATAAATTTCGGCAATCCGCGAGTTGAAGTTAAAAGGTTTGTTCTATAGTTTTTTTAGCCACAGATTTACGCAGATAAACATGAGATATTTTTAAGATTTAATTTGATAAATTTATCATTGCTTTTAAGTAACTGGAAAGAATTTTTATAAGAATTTTTAGCCACAGATTTACACAGATGAACACAAGATGTTTTTTAGATTTGATTTGATGTTCTTATTTTTTGTTTCATCCGTTTTCTTCCCATCCGTCTTGGTTTTCATCTGAGTTTATCTGTGGCAATCTGTGGCTAAATTTCTTCCAGCGATATGTCAAAAAAAATCGCCATCATCGGTTCTGGTTTACTCGGCTTAACTTTAGCTTTACGTCTTTCCGAGCAAGGAAACCAAGTAACAATTTTTGAATCTGCCAACGAAATCGGCGGACTGGCTTCTGTTTGGCAAATCGGTGATTTAACTTGGGACAAACATTATCACGTTACTCTTTTATCCGATTCATTTACGAGAAAAATTGTCGGCGAATTGGGCTTGGAAAATGAGTTTGAATGGGTTGAAACAAAAACGGGGTTTTATACTGACGGCAAGCTCGTTTCGATGTCGAACACTTTGGAATTTCTAAAATTCCCGCCACTTGGATTGATTTCAAAATTACGTCTCGGCGGAACGATTTTTTATGCTTCGCGTGTGAAAGATTGGAAATCGCTAGAAAAAATCCGTGTTGAAGATTGGCTGACGAAACTTTCGGGCAAAAAGACTTTTGAAAAAATGTGGAAACCGTTGCTCAAAGCGAAATTGGGTGAAGCCTACAAAGAAACTTCGGCTGCATTTATTTGGGCGACGATTCAACGAATGTATGCCGCCCGAAATTCGGGTTTGAAAAAGGAAATGTTCGGCTATATTCGCGGCGGTTATTCGACCGTTTTGCAGAGATTTGCGGAAGTTTTGCGGGAAAAAGGCGTTGAAATTCGTTTGAATTCGAGAGTTTCTAAGATTTTCACCACTGAGACACTGAGACACAGAGATGGAAAAATCACAATAGAATCGGAAACAAAGGACAAAGGACAAAGGACTAAGGACTTGTATGACAACGTAATCCTGACTTGTCCATCAAATATTGCCGCACAAATCCTGCCACAACTAACTGAATCTGAACGACTTAAACTCACAAACATCAAATATCAAGGCATTGTTTGTGCGTCAGTTTTGTTGAAGAAATCGCTCTCAAAATTTTATGTGACAAACATTACGGACGAAACGCCTTTTACCGGAATTATTGAAATGTCGGCGTTGGTTGATAAAAAAGAATTCGGCGGAAATGCGTTGGTTTATCTGCCAAAATACGTTTCGCCCAATGACGAGTTATTTGAAAAATCAGACGCGGAGATCGAAGAAACCTTTGTCGCCGAACTCGAAAAAATGTATGCTCATTTCAAACGCGAAGATGTTTTATCATTCAAAATCTCTCGCGTTCGGCAAGTTTTTCCGATTCCGATGCTGAATTATTCAGACAATGTTCCAAGCGTAAAGACTTCAATTGACGGCGTTTACATTGTAAATTCGGCACAAATAACGAATGGAACTTTGAATGTTAATGAAACAATTCAGCTCGCGGAAAAAACCTTCCGCGAATTAAAAATTAAAAATTAAAAATGCAAAAAGGACATTGGCTGAGATGAATGATATTACTGAACGAACTTTCAATTTTGCTTTAAGAATCATAAAACTTTCACAATTTTTGAATAAAAAATATGAACTTGAGAAAAATATTTTAGCTAAACAGATTTTGCGTTCGGGAACTTCGGTTGGAGCAAATGTAGAAGAAGCTCAAGCTGGGCAAAGCAGAGCAGATTTTATCAGTAAAATGTCTATTGCACTAAAAGAAGCACGAGAAACGAATTATTGGTTACGTCTGATGGAAGCAAGCGAAATAGTAAAATCTGAAAAAATCGTGGAAATAAAAAAAGAATCAGAAGAAATTAAGAAAATAATAGCTGCAATAATTGTCTCGTCAAAGAAATAATGTTCTTGATTTTTTTTTGCATTTTTAATTTTTAATTTTAATTTATGTTAGCTAGTTTAAGTTTAGATCTCGACAATAAATGGTCGTATATGAAAACGCACGGCGATACTGGTTGGGAAAGTTTTCCGTCGTATCTAGATGTCGTTGTGCCGCGTTCGCTCGAATTTTTTCGAGAGAAAAACTTGGAAATTACATATTTTATTGTCGGACAAGATGCTGCACTTGATAAAAATCACGAAGCACTTTCGCAAATTACTGCCGCCGGACATGAGATCGGAAATCATAGTTTCAACCACGAACCTTGGCTTCATCTCTATTCAAAAGAACAACTTACCGAAGAATTTGAGAAAACTGAAAATGCAATCTCCCGTTTTACGAATCAAAAACTCATCGGCTTTCGCGGTCCGGGTTATTCGCTTTCGCCAACGGTTTTAGAAGTTTTGGCGGAACGCGGTTATGAATACGATTGCTCAACGCTGCCAACATATATCGGTCCGCTTGCACGAGCATATTACTTTCTCGCTTCGCCTGATATGTCCGCCGAAGAAAAAGAGAAACGTAAGAAACTATTCGGGAAATTCAGCGATGGATTTCAGAGTTTAAAGCCTTATAAATGGCAAATTGGCGAAAAATCTATGGTCGAGATTCCAGTAACGACTTTGCCGATCTTCAAAACGCCGATTCACGCCAGCTATGTTATTTATCTTTCGACATTTTCAAAACTTGCCGCCAAAACTTATTGGAAAACAGCGGTTCAGATGTGCAAATTAACCGGAACTGAGCTAAGTTTGCTCCTTCATCCGCTCGATTTTATGTCAGGCGAAGATGCGGCTGAGCTTAAATTTTTCCCCGCGATGAATTTGCCACTTGAAAAGAAACTTGAATTTTTGAGCGAAATTATCGAAACTCTTTCAGGTAATTTTGAGATTGTGAATATGAAAAAACACGCCGATTTTGTTCGCGATAAAAACTTGCCAATAAAGAGCCTATGAAGTGTCCATTATGTCAATCAGATTCATATCAAGCCTTTGTCGTTAAAGGCTTTAATCTGCTAGATTGTGTAAAATGCAAACATCGTTTTGCGGAAATTCCGGCGGATGAATTGCACGTTGCAATGATTTATGACGACTTATATTTCAGTGGCGGCGGTGCAGGTTATAGCGACTATTTTGCAGAAGGAAATATGTTGCGTGAACGCGGGAAAATGTATGCGAAAATTTTGTCGAAGTTTACGGAAAGTGGCAAATTATTGGACGTTGGATCTGCCGCAGGTTTTATTTTGCAAGGTTTTGCGGATGAAAATTGGAAAGGAATTGGGCTTGAACCAAATGCTACGATGGCAAAATTTGGACGTGAAAAACTAAATTTAGACATTCGCCAAGGCTCGCTCGAAACTTTTAAAACGGACGAAAAGTTTGATTTAGTTTCGATGATTCAAGTTGCGGCTCATTTTTATGAACCACGAAAATCTTTTGAAAACGCAGCAAACTTGTTAGAAGAAAACGGTTTATTACTCATTGAAACGTGGAATCGTGAATCTATTTCTGCAAAAATATTTGGCAAAAACTGGCACGAATATTCGCCGCCGAGTGTTTTGCAATGGTTTTCGTTAAACGGATTAACCGATTTTCTGAAAGATTTTGGTTTCGATAAAGTTGCTTCGGGCAGACCAAGTAAAAAAATTTCAGGCAAGCATGCTAAGTCGTTGTTAAAATATCGTTTAGGTGATAGTTTTTTACTCAAACTTATTCCCGACAAACTTAATTTTCCTTATCCGAGTGAAGATTTGTTCTGGGCTTTGTATCGTAAAACCGCATCTTAAAATGGTAAAAAGTCACAAAAAATTAGTTCTGATTTTGATTGCATTGCATCTGGCAATTTCACTTCCGCTAGCTTATTTTCTAAATGTTTGGTCTGATGAAGCCTCAACTCTCGAAACTACAAATCACGGTTTATCTTTCACATTTGAAACAGTTTTCGCTGTCGAAAAACAATCTCCGTTGTACTTTTTGCTACTAAGTTTGTGGCGAAATATTGATAATTCAGTTTTCTTTGCTCGCATTTTTTCAATCATTTTTAGTGTTGCTTCTATCGCTATTTTTCCGAGCATTGCGAAAAATTGGCTGAACGAAAAACAGACAAAGTATTTGACGATTTTCTTTGCTCTGCATCCATTTTTGTTTATGGCAAGTCTGGAAATTCGCGGATATTCAGCGATAATTTTGCTCTCAATATTGCTTTTGAAGTTTTTTATTAACGGCTATTTGCAAGAAGATCAGGCTAAATCAAACAGAAATTCGCAGTTTATTTATGTTCTAATTTCGATTATTTCGCTCTACACGCATTATTATCTAGGCTTCATTTTGGTTGCACATTTTTGCGTTTTGCTAGTTTTGAAACGTTGGAAAGATGCGAAAAATTATTTTCTCCAAATGCTTTTTGTTGGCATTTGCATTATTCCGCTTTTATCGGTTATTTCTCAGCAATTTACTGGTCGCGAGGCTGTTTATACCGCTGAAAAATCAATCGTAATTTTACTCCGAACAATTTGGGCTTCGATCCTAACTTTTACGATTCCGACTGAAATTCTTCCGACTTCAGAACCGACAATTATTTCAATTTTACGCAATCGAATTTTGCTGATTCTTTTAGCTGTTTTTTCAGTTTACGCATTCGCCACAAGATTTCGAAAGATTAATCAGGCAACACTTATTTTCGCGACTATAAACCTTGTAATGCTTGCGTTTATGGCAGTTTCATATTTTGCACTTGGTGAAATTTATATCGCAATTCGACATTTTTCACCGTTATTTGTCTCTGTTATTTTTTTACAATTCGTGGTTTTATCGACTTTAATTACCGAAAAATTTAATCGAATTTGGCTGATATTTGGACTGATTTGTCTGTGTCTTTTTCCATATTCGCTTTATAAACTTTATCCAAATGCCGCAAAACGTGGCGATTGGGCGAGAGTTGCGGAGTTTGTCGAACAAAATGAGAAGCCAAATCAGCCAATTATTATCTTTCAAGTTTATGATGTTTTGTCGTTTCGGGTTCATTATCGAGGTGCAAATAAAATATTGCCGGACGAGAAATTTGTCGATTTTTGGCTTGAAGGAAAAAAAGAAACAGAAAACAGTCTTCGCAAACAAATCGACTTCACGATTTCGAAAATTCCGCCCGATGCAACCGAAATTTGGCTTTTAACTGAAGATAATTGTCAGACGACGGTTGCTTGCCAGCCATTGGAAGATTTTGTCGCAAAAAACTACAATGTTATCGAAACAAAAGATTTTTATCTGGAAAAAGCAAGATTGTTGAGAAAAAAATGAGCGTCAGAAAAATAACAGAGTATCCCGAAAAAGTTCTCGCCGAAATCGGCAAACCTATCACTAAATTTGATGAGGAATTTCAGATTTTAGTCGCTGATATGTTTGAAACAATGTATGAAGCCGATGGAGTCGGGCTAGCTGCACCGCAAATTGGGTTGAATTTGCGACTTTTTGTGATGGACTGCGAAGACGTAAAACTCGTTGCTGCAAATCCTGAAATAATTCACACCGAAGGCGAACAAAGCGGACAAGAAGGCTGTTTATCACTCGGGAAAGTTCCGGCAGTTGTGGTTCGTGCCAATAAAGTTACGATTAAAGCCCAAAACGAAAACGGCGAATGGTTCGAACAAACCGCCGAAGGACTCGCGGCAAGATGCTTGCTTCACGAAACTGACCATTGCAACGGAAAACTTTTTATTGACCATTTGCCAAAAATGAGGAAAGATATGGTTGTAAAAAGTTTTAAGAAACGGAAGACTTGGAGCTAGTTTTTTGTCAATTTGTTTGGCAAATATATTTACAAATTAAAGATAGAACTTATATCTCGTTTTGTATTCATAAAACGCAATATTTTTATTGTTTTATCTTCAATTTCATAAAAGATTGCATAATCAGCAAAATCGTTGACAATCCACATTCTAACTTCTTTGAGTTTTGTATTTTCAAATTTCCTATTGCTCCCAATATATGGATGCTCAGCAATTCTTAAAATACTCTCCTCAATTGACTCGAGAAAACGAATAGCAACCTCAAGATTGTCCTCCGCTATAAAAAACGAACGCCTCTTCAATATCACGAATCGACTGAACGCTTTTTATAAAATCAAACATTACGTTGTTACACCTTGTTTCTTCAATCTCTCAAGTCCACGCTGTTTTACTCCATCGAAATCGGATTTTGTTAGCGGTGTAAAGTCTCCATTTTCAATAGCTTCTACAAGCATTGCCTCAAGTTTCCGCTCTTGCGACCGCTTCACATAATCACGGACAAGATCACGAAAAAATTCACTTGTATTGCCATAACCTTCGGTTTCAATGATTTTTTCCACTTGTAATTTCAAACTGTCAGGTATTGAGATATTGATCGTTGCAGTTGCCATAATTTTTACTCCAATATAATTGAACGATATTATGGCAATAGATGTCAATAGATAATATTTTACAATTTTACTTTTCTCGCTCCAGCCAAATCGTTCACGCCTTTTTCCTCAAGTTTTGTGAGCAATTCAACGAAGATCTTCGCTGTCGCATTCGCGTCGCAGGCTGCACGGTGATGATTAGTGAGGTCAACACAGAAATATTCTGCAAGTGTTTTTAATTTGTGATTTTCGATGTTTGGAACAAGTCTTCGCGAAAGTTGGACTGTGCAAAGGCTCGGATTTGCAATTCGATAACCTTGAAAAACACGACCAAGTTCGTGGTCTAAAAACTTCATATCAAATTGCGAATTGTGTGCGACCAAAACTGCGTCGCCTATAAAATCGAGAAAATCTCCGGCAATCTCGCCAAATTTTGGTGCATTTTCGACCATCGAATCCGTGATTCTCGTCAACTCAGTAATAAATGGCGGAATTGAAGTTTCCGGATTGATTAAGGTTTGAAATTCACCCGCGATTTTGCCTTTTTCTATCCGATAAGCACCAATTTCAGTAACGCGACACGGCGGACATTTTGCTCCGGTTGTTTCAAAATCGAAAACGACATAATCTGTTTCGGTGAGATTGATTAAATCATGCTTGAGTGGAATAAGTTCAACTATATCTTCATTTAAGGCAAGTCTCGGATCATCATTGACCATTCCAGTAACCAACATTTTCGCCCATTTGATGTCAGGTTTGCGAATTTTCATCACTGCATCGACGACATCAATCGCAGACGCACTTCCGCCAGAAGCGTGAAGGAGTTTGATTGTTTCGTTAATTAAAAGCGAATCGGATATTAGGTTTGAAAAAGGAACCATTTAGCTTTATTCTAACTCGAAAACTATTTTCCGCAACCTTTGCAACAAAATTTAACAATGAACGAAACAGACATTCTTGCTCAATTTAAAAAAACAAACGCACTTCTCGATGGACATTTTATTCTCTCCAGCGGCTTACATTCGCCAAGCTATTTGCAGTGTGCATTGGCTTTACGTGATCCGAAAGCTGCCGAAACCTTTGGAAAATTGATTGCAGAAAAATTTGCTGGACACGAATTCGACTGCGTAGTTTCGCCCGCAATTGGCGGACTTGTAATTGGCTACGAAACCGCAAAAGCATTAAATTTGCCGTTTATTTGGACGGAACGACAGGAAGGTGTGATGACTTTACGTCGTGGTTTTTCGATTCACGAAAACGAAAGATTCTTGGTTGTTGAAGATGTAATCACTACTGGCGGCTCAACGAAAGAATGCATCAGCGTCATCGAAAATCACGGCGGAATAGTTACAGCGGCAGCTTCGATAATTGACCGTTCGGGCGGAAAAGCAGACGTTGGAGTGCCGCGAATTGCACTCGTCACACTTGAGGTAAAATCTTATTCGACAGAGGTTTGCCCTAATTGTGCGAATGGTGAAATAGCGATTAAACCTGGAAGCCGGAGCGAAGTAAAAAGTAAAAAGTAAAAAGGCAAAAGTATGAGACAGATTTGTTTTCTTTCAATGGATTGCCTTGATGGCTATACGTTTGATGACGAACTCGCGATGGAACCTTTGCGAGAACTTGGTTTTGAAGTTTCCTTAGTTTCTTGGCGAAATACAAGCGTAAATTGGGATGATTTCGAAGCGGTAATTATTCGCACAACTTGGGATTATCAAAAATCACCCGCGGAATTTTTAGAAGTTCTGCGAAAAATTAAGGCTTCAAACGCGAGACTTGAAAACTCGCTCGCGACTGTCGAATGGAATTTGGCGAAAACCTATTTGCAAGAATTGGAAGCGAAAGGCGTGAAGATTGTTCCGACAATTTGGGCAATTTGTGACGAAATATCAGTTACAAAATCGAAATTCGACGATTGGAAAGCGTTCTTCAAAACTGGCGAACTCATTATCAAACCGATAATTTCGGCGACAGCGGAATTTACATATCGTTTGTCTGAGTTTGATGTAAATTTGACCGAAGTATTTACAAATAAACCTTTTATGGTTCAGCCATTTATGCCAAATGTGGTTAGCGAAGGCGAATATTCATTGTTTTATTTTGGCGAAGATTACAGCCACATAATTTTGAAAACTCCGAAAACAGATGATTTTCGAGTTCAAGAGGAACACGGCGGAAATATTCAACCAGTGCAACCATCGGCAAAGTTACTTGACGCAGCGAAGAAAGTTCTGGATTGTATAAAACCGCTTCCGCTTTATTCGCGAGTCGATTTTGTCCGCGATGAAAACGACGATTTTTGCTTGATGGAACTTGAATTGATTGAACCTGCGTTGTATTTTCGAATGGATAAAAATTCTCCGATTCGGTTTGCAAAGGCAATTGCCGATCTACTAAATTAATATGAATAAAAATCACTTAGCACAAGAATATTGGAACACGTTTCGCAAAGCAAATCGTTCGATTCCTGAAGATACGCCTTGTCAAATTTGGTATTTCGGCAACTCGCAAGAAATGTCGATTTACCTCGCAAATTTTGTTGTAAATGGCACAAAGCGAGCAACCGCAAGTCTCGTTTTAGTCAACGAAAAGATTCCTGAGAACGCACCAATCGCTGATGGATACAGCGTTGTAACTGATTTTGAAGGCAAGCCGTTGTGCATAATCCAAACAACAGAAATTCGTCATATTCCATTTTTAGAGGTGGATTATAGCTTCGCTAAAGACGAAGGCGAAGGCGACGAGAACATCGACGATTGGCGAAAAGGTCATCGCGATTATTTCACCAAAGAATGCCGCGAATTGGGTTTTGAATTTGATGAAAAGATGCTCGTTTGTTGTGAAAGGTTCAGATTGCTTTATCCAAAATTTGCGTAAATACGGCTCTAAAGTTATGATTACGAATTGAGGTTATTTTATGAATGTTGGCGATAAAGCTGCTGATTTTTCGTTGAAAGACGGTGAAGGCGACATCTGGAAATTATCAACGCAACTCGGAAAAGTTGTGGTTTTGTTATTTTATCCGGGAGATGACACGCCAATTTGCACCAAACAGCTTTGCTCAGTTCGCGATAATTGGACGCAATATCAGGAAACTGGTGCTGTGGTTGTTGGCATTTCGACTGATTCGCACGAATCTCATAAAAAATTTGCCGAAAAACATACGCTTACATTGCGACTTTTATCTGACGACAAATATGAAGTAATAAGCCTTTACGATGTAAAATCGTGGCTCCCAAATCGTTCGGCGAGAGCCACATTTGTCATCAACAAAGACGGAATAATTACATACAAAAAGACAGAAACAATTAGCCTTTTTCGTCCAAAAGACGAAGATATTTTAGACGAAATACGCAAGGCAAATAGTTAAGAAACTAGGAGTTAGAGAAAATGGGTTTATTTAATAGCGATAGTTTTAAATGTGCAAAATGCGGACAAAAAGGCGAGGCAATCGGCTTTGCACCAATCCCGACCGAATTAGGTCAAAAAATCGGGACAGAGTGTTGCAAAAATTGTTGGAAAGAATGGTTACAGAAACAAAATCAGTTGATTAATCACTTCGGTTTGGACGTATCAAATCCTGATTCGCACACTTTTTTGTTCGATAATATGAAGATTTTCTTTTACGACGAAGGTGTTAATATTGCTCAGATTGATTCGAGCAAAGAAGGTTCGGTTAATTGGTAAACGCTGCGTTGGCAAGATGCCAGCAATACGAAAGTAACGCAGGTTTCCAACCAGCGGTTGCGTTGAGCTTCCAGCCAACGCTTTTTGAATCCAAACAATTTCGAAAGCAAGAAAGTTGCGAGCAAGATGCTCACAAGACCGCCGTCAGGATGACAGCGTTACAGCTTGTTAGTATCGCTGACTTCCAGTCGGCGGTCGCGTTGTGCTTCCAGCCAACGCTTCTTAAGTCCCAAATATCTTCGAGTTTAAAATGACTTGCGAGCAAGATGCTCACAAGACCGCCGTCAGGGTGACGGCGTTACAGCTTGTTAGTATCGCTGACTTCCAGTCGGCGGTCGCGTTGTGCTTCCAGCCAACGCATCTCAAATCCCAAGTATCTTCGAGTTTAAAATGACTTGCGAGCAAGATGCTCACAAGACCGCCATCAGGATGACAGCGTTACAGTTCTACTTCAATTTTCCTTTCGTCCATTTCCCTTTTGAGAAAATTGCCTCTGCTTCGGGCAATTTTTTTGTGTCAATTTTGCTCGTTTTCTTAACAAACGAAAATTCGGCATCTGAGCCAATTTTTAAAAATCCTTCTTTTGGTGAAAGAAAATAACCTTCGGCATTAAATTCTTCGAGACCGGAAAACACCGACAAATCGCCGATTTCGCGAACATACACCGGTGCTTGCTCATTCGCTCTTCGTCTTTCAATATTCACCGCAACATCTGCCACAAAAGGCTCGCCATTTTCACTCAAAATGGTCGCTTTTCTGAAAATAAAATTAAAAATATCATCGCTGGCGTTGAAAGGAAGTTTGTCATAAACGTCCATCGAAGCCTTTTTTTCGCTGCCGTCAACGATTGATTGAAGTGCCGAAAGATAAGCAATAAAGTTCAACTTAATCAAAAACATCTCATCTTTACCGTGCAAAGCACCAGTTTCGACCAAAATAACCGGCGTTCCCCAAGCCGAAATCATATCGCCAAAAGCTCTCGGATTATATTCGTCATCATATCTTCCTATATTACCTTTGATGAATGTTTCCAAAGACTTAACCATTACCGAACAAATCCGCCGCGAACGTAAATGTCCTTCATTTGAAAGACCTTTTTCGTCGCCCGAAACTGCGAGCAGCGAAATTGTTGCTTGCTTTTTAGTGTCGCCAACTGTCGTTAGAGAATTTTGATTGTGGAGATTAAAACCAATATCTGGCTGCCATTCGTCACGAAGTTTTTTGAGCAGTTGACCTTCAGGAGTTTCAAGCCGGCGAGCATCGCGATTGATGTCAATAAACTGCAAATTTCGCCGCTGAAACAACTCTGAGCCATCTGGATTTAACATTGGAACAGCGTGAATTGTCACACTTTCAGAAAGTTTTTTGACCCAACCGAGCTTTTTATTTGTTTGCAAAAAGGCTAACAAATCGACCAACGCAGATGTCGCAGTCGGTTCATCGCCGTGCATTTGCGACCACATAAAAATCTTGAGTTTGCCAGTTCCCCAAGCAATCTGAAAAATCTCGCGATTGCCGTAAGATTTACCAACTTCATCAATTTTCAAACCGAGTTTTTTGAGCTTTTCGAAATAAACCAGCAAATCTTTGTGTCTCATTTGCGAAGGATTTAGATTTGAAATGTGCTTTTTATCCCAAGCCGCGGCGTATTCTTTTGGCGTTTGTGCGATTGTATTCATGAAGAAAATTAACAGAAAAATTAAAATAAGCAAAACTTGTTTCATAGCAACAAAATATTACATTTTTGCAAAAAACAAAAGCAAAACTTGAGTTGCTTTTATGCTTTTCAAATTTTGCTTTTAAAATTTATGGTGGCGAGAGGGAGACTTGAACTCCCGACCTTCGGGTTATGAATCCGACGCTCTAACCAGCTGAGCTACCCTGCCACACAATTACAATTATAAATTATCGGCGAAAAAGGTCAAGCGTTTGGAGCGTTATAGCGTTTTTAGCGTTTTAGCGTTTTAGCGTTTTTTTGCGTTTTAGCGTTATGGCGTTTTTTTGCGTTATGGCGTTTGGGGTTATTGCGTTGTAGAATGTTGGCTATGAATATTTTGGCAAGCAATTTAAACGGAGCAGATTTTTTGCTCAGTTTACTTATAATTTTAGTTGTTGCCAAACTTTTTGCGGAGATTTTTGAGCGATTAGGTCAACCGGCTGTGGTGGGCGAAATTCTCGCCGGAATAATAATCGGACCGAGCGTTTTGGCATTGGTTAAACCGACCGATATTATCTCAACCTTTGCCGAAATTGGCGTAATTTTTTTGCTCTTTACAGTTGGACTTGAAACAAAACCACAAGCAATTTTAAAAGTTGGCGGAAGAGCCTTTGTCGTCGCAATTTTGGGTGTAATTCTGCCATTTATTGCGGGTTATTTAATTGCACTTTATTGGGACGGAAATCAAATTGAAGCAATGTTTGTCGGTGCTGCGTTGGTTGCAACTTCAGTTGGAATAACCGCCAGAGTGTTAGGAAATTTAGGTTTGCTCGACGCTCCAACTGCAAAAATTATTCTTGGAGCTGCGGTCATTGACGACATTCTCGGGTTGCTTATTTTGTCTATTGTTTCAGGATTATCGAAAGGTTCGGTCGATTACTTTGAACTGACAAAAACTGCCGGATTATCAATCATTTTTACTATTATTGTTGCGACAATTGGCTCAAAATTTGTCACAAAAATTGCACCCTATTTTGGTAAATTGCGAATCGGTGAACCTTACTTTATTGCCGGACTTATTTTGTGCCTTTCGCTTTCTTTTGCCGCGACTTATATTGGAGTCGCTGCAATTATTGGAGCATTTCTTGCCGGAATGGCATTGGCAGAAGCAACCGAACACAATCGTTCAATGCACAAACAAACAAGCGGTGTGATGGAGTTTTTTGTGCCGGTTTTCCTTGCAAATATCGGAATGTCGCTTGATTTACAAATTTTTCGCGATTTAAATGTTATTTGGTTAGCCGTAATTGTGACAATTCTCGCAATTGTTACAAAATTTATTGGTTGTGCGGTTGCAAGTGTCGGAATTGGTTGGCGAAGGTCGATACAAATTGGCGTTGGAATGGTTCCGAGAGGCGAAGTCGGAATTGTTGTCGCCCAAATCGGACTGAGTTTAGGTGTTATTAGTGGAAGTTTTTTTGCCGCAGTTTTGTTTATGGCAATTGCCACAACTCTTGTTGCTCCACCATTTATCAAACTTGCTTTTGCAAATGAAGACGCGGCACGAGGGAAAATTGATAACGATGATGCTGGTGGAATTTTGCCAAACGAAGAACTTTCACCATTGGGCTAATTCTGCATTTTGATAGTATTATTCTTAACAACACGAATCAAAATCGGTTCATCAAACGTTCGAGGTAAATTATGAAAAAAATATTTAGTATTGGTTTTTTTATTACAATTTTTAGTCTTGTAGCATTTTCGCAAGCCGTTAAAACTAAAACAATTACAGTTGCAACTGAGCCAAATTCTACTGTTTGGATAAACGACATTAAGCGTGGAACAACTGACAGCAAAGGGAAACTTGCAGTTAAAATTGCTACCGGAAAAAACACTTTAAGACTTCGTGCAATCGGATTTAAAGAAACTTCACAAGCAATTTTACCAACACAAAGCAGCGAACTTTCAGTAGTTTTAGTAAAATCGAGTGATGAAGCCGAACTCACTTTTCAAAAGGCTGAAGTTGAATTAGACAAAGAAAAATCTTCAAAACTTTACGAAACTGCAATTCAACTTCGCCCAAAATATGCTGAAGCATACGTTGGTTTGGCGAGAGTTTATAGTGCAATGGGCGACTCAACAAGTGCTCTTGAAGCAATCCAAAACGCCCGCAAAATTCGTCCGATTTATCCGGAAGCAACCGCTGTTGAAGGCAGAATTTACAACACTGATGGCGAAGACGAAAAAGCAATCGCGTCATTTAAACGAGCAATTAAAGAAGGAAAAGGCATTCAACCCGAAGCACATACCGGATTGGGCTTGCTCTACAAAGGAAAAGCCGAAGGTTTTGGAGCAGCAAGCAATTTTGAAGAAGAAACTGCAAATTACGAAATTGCCGCTAAAGAATTAACAACTGCACTTGGGCAACTTTATGGTGGCGAACCAGTTTTGTATGAACTTCTTGGCGGAATTTACGAGAAAATTGGTAAGAAAAAAGAAGCAATCACTGTTTATGAAAATTATTTAAAATTGTTTCCAAACACAAACGAAGCAACGACTTATCGGTCTTATATTGTGCAATTGAAAAAACAAATGTAGGAGAAATTCGAAGATCACGGCTGTTCAAATTGAATTTGAAGATAAATATCTGAAACTTTAACTTGGCAGCCGATAGATTTTATTACAACAGTATCGTCAATATTGTCGTAAATTCTCAAAAGCCATTGACGGGCAGATTGTTTGATGTAATGCTCAATTCGAATTTGATTTTGCTCAATTAAAAGACATTCTTGAATGCTATTTTTTTTCTGATAATCTTCGAGTTTCTCAGTTTTATCACGAAACCGAGTCGCAGGTGATAAAACCTTAATTACAACAACAGGATTAAGCAAAGTATCAAATTCATCATCAAGAAATTCTGGGTTTTCACAAACAATAACAACGTCAGGATAACCATATCGAAGTTGATTTAGCTGAACACGCATATCACTAATATACGCTTCACAATTTTTTCCTTTTAATTGGTTTCGAATTTCTGCAAAAATATTTCCACTTATCAAATTATGCCGTCGGCTTGCTCCAGCCATTGCATTTATTTCAAAATTTTCATTTAAAGGAACAATTCTTCCATCAATTAGTTCGTGCTTTTCATCCGCAGAACGCTCAAAGGCAAGATATTCTTCAACGGAATATAACTTTTCTTTGTATGCTAAATTCGTTTTGCTCATTATGGTAAGTTTAGTTTATTATTTTACTTTACACAATTTATTTATGAAACTCTCCGAACTAGCCAAATTAACATTTTCAACAATAGAAATCGGCGATTTAAATCTTGAAATTAATGCCGCTGCGGGTTTAGATTTAGCATCGATTGGTGATATTTCATTTCTTGCAAATCCGAAATATACACCGCAAATTCACACAACAAATGCGAGTGCGATTTTCTTAAACGACAGCGTTGCAATTGAGCGAAATGATCTTGCAATTCTGCGTTGCAAAGATGCTTATTTGGCTTACACACGAGCTTTGCGACTGTTTCATCCAGACGTAAAATTATCAAAAAACATTCATAAAACTGCCGTAATTGACGAAACTGCAATCGTTGCTGAAAACGTTGAAATTAACGCGAATGTTGTTATCGGAAAACATTGCAAAATTGCCGAGAATGTTAGAATTTTTCCAAATGTAACAATTTATGATGGAGTTAAAATTGGGGAAAATACGGTAATTCATTCCGGCGTTTCGATTCGTGAAAATTGTGAAATCGGCGATAACTGCATTATTCACAACAATACGACAATTGGTTCAGATGGTTTTGGTTATGCCAAAGACGAAGAAAAACGTTGGTTAAAAATTCCGCAAGTTGGAAAAGTTGTGCTCGAAAATGATGTCGAAATTGGTGCAAATACGGCGATTGATTGTGCAAGCGTTGGCGAAAGTCGCATCAAACGCGGTGCAAAAATCGACAATCTGGTGCAAATTGGACATTCTTGCACGGTTGAAGAAGACACGCTAATTTGTTCACAAACTGGACTTGCAGGAAGTTCTGTAATCGGCAAACGTGTGATTCTCGCGGGGCAAGTTGGCATCGCCGGACATTTGAAAATCGGCGATGATGTTGTGATTACCGCAAAATCTGCAACGTCACACGATGTCGAAAACGGCAAGGTTTTATCCGGAATTCCCGCATTCGAAAATCGCGATTGGCTTCGTTCAACCGCTGCATATCGTCGACTTGGCGATATGGCAAAAACGATTAGAACTTTGGAAAAAAAATTGGTTGCACTTGAGAAAGACGAAACGAAGTAAGCGATAATAAAAAATGGTGAATGGTGAATGGTGAATGATGAATTAAAGCCATTGAATTCAACCGTTTAGCATTTCAAAACATCGCAAAACTTCAGCTGAACTGCTTAACATAAATAAAAGTTTTAAATTACTATGAACACAAATCAAACAACATCAGAATCCGGCTACGACATTAGCCCAATAACCAAGGAAAAACGCGAGTTTTTGGCACAAGGATTGACTCGTGAAGAATATGATATTTTGCTTAATCATGGAACAGAACCGGCGTTTTGTGGCAATTTAACCGACAACAAAGAAGAAGGCGTTTATGCTTGTCGATTGTGCGGTTTACCTCTGTTTAAGTCAGATGCGAAGTTTAATTCGCGTTCGGGTTGGGCTTCTTTTTACGACACTTTTGACCCTGAACACGTTCGTGAAATTCGCGATATGAGTTATGGAATGGTGCGAATCGAAATTCGCTGTCAGCGTTGCGATGGACATCTCGGACACGTTTTTGAAGACGGACCGCCGCCAACAAATCTGCGTTATTGTTTAAATTCTGCCTCTTTAGAATTTTTTACAAATGATGATGTAATTCCGCAAAAATAAAACTATTGAAGCGTAATTTTTCCTTTAAACATATTCATTCCGCAAGCAAATGAAATTGTTTTCCCTTTTAAACTTTCTGGTAAATCAACCAAAACAACTTCGCCAACTGGAAGTTGTTTTTTTATGTCCAAATCTTTAAAAACAATCTCATTCGCACAATTTTCTTTATCAATCCTCAAAAATGCGAGTTTTTTAAATTTTCCGGCTTCAAACGAAACTTCGCTCGGAATAAATCCGTCTTTACTAACCGTAATTTGAAACGCATCTTTTGGAATTTCTATATTTGCCGTCTTTTGCGGCGTTTCTTTATTTTCTTTAACATCAACAATAAAAGGAACATCAATCACGCGTCCATTTCTCTGAAACTGAGCCCAAAGTTTGTAAAGCCCTGCTTTTGGGAAAGTTACGTGTGCAGAAATAACTGTCTCAGCATTAACGGACAACTTATTTCCAGTTTTTTCTGGATGAGAATGCTCAGAATGTTCGCTTTTTACTGCGTCAAGTGACATTGGATGTGCGTGAACAAATTCTAATAAATCTTCGCTTATCACAACAAAATGTGCTTTTTCGCCGAGGTAATTTTGCAAATCGGTTGCCGGTTTTTTTGTCGCAATATCATTGACACTAAAGCCAAAAAGTATCTCTTTTCCGGCAACAATCTCGCCGTCCGGTTTCATCGTAACGCTTATTCCGCCGAGTGAACTTTCAAATTTTTTATCAGCAATTAATTTTTCGCTTTTTGGTATTTCGCCGCTAACATTTAGTTCAACGGAACGAATTATTTGATTTCCGTTAGCTAAAGTCATATCAACAAACAACTTATATTTTCCGCCATTGGGAAAAGCAAAAAGAACTTTAAAACTACCATCAGCCTGCTTTTCAGGATGAAGATGATAAAACTCGTTCAAATCTCCCGAAACGGCAAGTAAATGCATCGGTTTTTCGTGAACAACTTTCAAATCTTTAACCGTTTCGCCCGAAGAATTTTTCACGGTAAATGAAAGTTCGGTCTGTTCATTGATTTTTACTTCTTTTGGATTGGTCAAAAATTCAATTTTAGTTGAATAAACCGGATCATCAACTGAGCTTGATTTATCAGATTTTGGTGTTTCAGCAGTCGAAATATTTGAAATTTCTTTCTTACAACTCATTGCGAAAATTGATATTAGTAATAAAAAAATGACTGTTAATTGGTTCATAAAAGTTTTATAAATATTTAAAAAAGACTTGGTTTTGGAAAAGTTAATTGTATCAAAACTTTTTATTACAAGCGATTTTTCCGATTTCAATAGTTTTGCGTTAAAATCAAAGAGATGAACTTTCTGAATTTAAGGATAACTAAAAAGTGACAAATATTTCTGAATATATAAAAGAACATTTTGGGGCAAACGCAAGCTATGTTGAAGGTCTTTTGACAAGATTCAAGGCTGATGCAAACTCGGTCGATGAATCTTGGCGAACATTTTTTTCTGATTTGATGAATGATGTTTCGCCACTTGAAAAAATTACACCAATAACGCCGGTTACGCTTGTAACTCCAAGTTTATCAACACCTTCTGTTGAGCAACCAAACATTTCCACAGCTAAAGAAAAAGCCGCAATTGCACTCGGTTCTGACATTGAATACAAAACAATTACAGGTGCTTCGAAAAAAATTGTTGAAAATATGGAAGAAAGTTTGCGTGTTCCGACAGCAACTTCGACACGTCGTGTTCCGGTCAAAGTTTTAGAGGAAAATCGGCGAATTATCAACGAATATTTAGCAAACACCGGACGCGGAAAAGTGTCATTTACGCATTTAATTGGTTGGGCAATTATCAAAGCTCTCGGCAAATTTCCTCAATTAAATCATGGATTCGCAAACGTCAACGGACAGCCTTCGCGGCTCGCACATGAGAGCGTAAACCTTGGAATTGCCATTGATATTGAGAAAAAAGATGGTTCGCGGAATCTTCTTGTGCCGAACATTAAAGGTTCAGAGAAAATGAATTTCGTCCAGTTTTTGGATACTTACAACGAAATCGTCAAACGTTCGCGTGAAGGCAAACTCACGATGCAAGATTTTCAAGGCACAACGGTTTCGCTGACAAATCCGGGAACGATTGGAACTGTCGCTTCAAATCCGCGTTTGATGAACGGGCAAGGCGTAATTATCGCGACTGGAGCAATTGAATATCCGGCTGAATATCAAGCGATGACTGCCGGAGCGTTATCGCAAATTGGTATATCTAAAGTGCTTACGATTACTTCGACCTACGATCACAGAATTATTCAAGGTGCTGAGTCAGGATTATTTCTCGCAAAAATTCACGAATATCTTGTCGGGAAGGATGGCTTTTACGATGAAGTTTTTAAAGATTTAGAGCTAAATTATCCGCCGATGCGTTGGGCAGAAGATTATAATCCGTCGCTTTTTGGTGGCGATCATTTCCGCGAACAAGTCGAAAAACAAGCAAACGTTTTGCAATTAATCAACGCTTATCGGATTCGCGGACATTTGCTCGCCGACATTGATCCGTTAAATATGACATCGCATCACGCGGCGGAACTTGATTTAGAAAACTTCAAATTAACTATTTGGGATCTCGACCGCGAATTTATTACCGGCGGATTGAACAAAACGCATTCTGCAACGTTACGTGTGATTTTAGATATTCTTCGAAAAGCCTATTGCGGAAAAGTTGGAATAGAATATCGCCACATTCAAAGCCGCGAAGAAAAAGCCTGGATACGTGAGCAAATTCGCTTGCAATTTGTTGATGCTAAACCACTTGCAGCCGAAACAAAGAAGCAACTTTTATCAAAATTAATCGAAGCCGAGCAGTTTGAGCAATTTTTGCACAAAAAATATCTTGGACAAAAACGCTTTTCGCTCGAAGGTTGTGAGACGTTGATTCCGATGCTCGACCAATTAATTGAAAATGCCTCAGTTCAAGGCGTGAAAGATATTTATCTCGGAATGGCTCATCGCGGCAGATTAAATGTGCTGTCAAACATCGTCGATTACAACATGGCGGAACGGATTTTTACGATTTTTGAAGGAACTTCGCATCCGAGTTTTCCGGCTGATGAAGGCGATGTCAAATATCATCAAGGTGCGAGCAGCAAGCGAATTACGAAGAGCGGAAACGAAATTTCGATTCAACTTTCGTGTAATCCGAGTCATTTGGAGTTTGTTAATCCGGTCGTTGAAGGAATGGCGAGAGCGAGACAAGATGTTCTCAGAAATGGACAACAGAGAACTCGCGAAGATGTAATTGACGAAGTTTTGCCGGTTCTGCTTCATGGCGATGCGGCGTTTGCCGGACAAGGTATTGTGATGGAAACATTGCAGTTAGCTAATCTTTCAGGTTATCGAACTGGCGGCACAATCCATATTGTCATCAACAATCAAATAGGTTTTACAACCTCGCCCGAAATGTCTCGAAGCTCAATTTATTCGACTGACGCGGCTCAAATTACCCAAACTCCAATTTTTCACGTCAATGGCGACGATCCTGAAGCGGCGTTTCGCGTAATCGAAATTGCACTCGGTTATCGGCAAGAATTTAACAAAGATGTCGTGCTTGATTTGATCGGATTTCGGCGGCTTGGACACAATGAAGGCGACGAACCTTCATACACACAACCTGTGATGTATGCTCGCGTCAAAGCTCATCCGGGCGTGCAACATCTTTATGGACAAACACTTATCCGTGAAAAAATTATTTCTGAAGACGATTTAAAAGAGATGACAAGTAGCGTTGTCAATGTTTATGAAGACATTTTGAAACGTGCAAAACAAATCGCGGCTGACAGACCTGTGCGAGCTGCTTTGAGTCCGACAGTTGCCGATGAAGATGGCTCAAACATATTAAACACAAGCGTTTCCGAAGACATTGTAAAGCAAATTTCTGATAAAATTTCGCTTGTGCCTGAAGGTTTTCACATTAATCCGAAAATGGTTGGTCAACTCGGAAAACGTGCAAAAATGGGAATCGGCGAAGTCGCGATGGATTGGGGTTTTGCGGAAGCAATCGCCTTTGGTTCGCTGGTTACTGATGGAATTCCGATTCGGCTGAGCGGACAAGATTCGGGACGCGGAACATTTTCGCACCGACACGCTTCGATGTATGACACAATTACCGGAAAACGTTGGACTCCGCTTGCCGAAATCCGCAATGAAGCAAACCCGAAAGCTCGTTTTTACGTTTTCGACAGCTCACTTTCAGAACAAGGCGTGCTTGGTTTTGAATACGGTTATTCGGTTGTTTCGCCGAGCGATTTGGTTATCTGGGAAGCTCAGTTTGGTGATTTTTCAAATGGTGCTCAAGTAATTATTGACCAATATATATCGGCTTCTGAAGACAAATGGCAGCAAAAATGTCGGCTCGTGATGTTGCTTCCACACGGCTACGAAGGGCAAGGTCCCGAACATTCATCAGCGCGTTTAGAAAGATATTTGCAACTTTGTGCCGAGAATAATTTGCAGGTTTGTAATCCGACAACTCCGGCACAATATTTTCATCTTTTAAGACGACAGGCGAAGCAAGAAATTGTGCGTCCGTTGATTGTGATGACACCGAAAAGTTTGTTGCGTTTGCCTGAGGCAAGTTCTGCGGTCACAGACTTAACAAATGGTGGTTTTCGAGCAGTTATTTCTGATGAAACTGCTGATTCTAATAAAGTTAAACGGATTATTTTGTGTAGCGGGAAAGTTTATTACGACCTCGATAAAGAACGAAAAGCTCGTGAAAATTCGGAAGTCGCAATTGTTCGGCTTGAGCAATTTTATCCATTTCCAAAGGCAAAACTTCAAGAGGTTATCGCTTCATATCCAAACTTAAAAGACGTTGTTTGGTGTCAGGAAGAACCAAAAAATATGGGCGGATGGACATTTGTCGAACCGCGAATTGCAGAAATTAAATCGCCAATTTACGTCGGTCGTGATGCTTCAGCTTCACCAGCGACTGGTAGTTATGCAATTCATAATTTGGAGCAAGCTAAGTTGATTGGCGATGCTTTGAGCGTTTAGATAGGTTTGAATTTTTGTCTAAGCAAACCTTGGTTGAGCTAATCTTCCAAGTTTTGCTTATTGCAGATTCATTTTTCGCAAAAGCTCTTGGAATCTTGCGTCTTTGCGGATATTGTCAAACCGAGGCTCGACCTTGAGCCAAACCATTCGGTCATCGTGATCGTTGTAACATCTTTGCAAATGGGCGATTGCCTCGTCTTTTTTGCCAATATCGGAATATGCTTGGGCAAGTCTGAACGCAACCTCGCTATTCTGTTTTGCAGTTTGCTCAAGCATTTCAAATAACTCATTTGCTTTATTAAACTTACCTGTGCGGAAGTAAGCAGTTGCTAAATTTGATAGAGTTTGGTCTCCAATCTTTAAGTCGCCTTTTTCTTGGATATACTTTTCAACTACTTCAATAACTTTTTCATCTTGTTTAGCATTTAAGAGAGCAATTGAATGCAAGCGAGCGTTTGCCCTTATATCGTCATCCATTTGGATAAACTGTTCGGTCAACTTTAATGCTTCGTCATATCTTCGTAAGAAAATCAATTGAGCCTGGCGATTAACCAAAACCACTTTTGATAAAGGCTCAATCTGACGAGCTTTGTCGTTTTGGATTAGTGCTTCCTCTAATCTGCCAACTCCCGATAAAAAATGAGCATACCATTGGCGAGCGTTGTAATAATTCGGATTCAGTTCAATCGCACGTTTGAAATGTTTCTCGGAATCATCCCAATTCCATTTATGATTGCGTTTAATCCAAGCAATTGACGTGTGGGCTTCGGCTAAATCCGGATCAATTTTCAGAGCCTTTTCTGCAATTTTCAATGCTTCTTGATACATTTCACTCCTTCCATCTATAGTTTGATCGTCTTGCATAGGATAAACATCTGCTAATCCCGAATAAGCCAACGCAAAGTTTCTATCTAATTCAATGGCTTGTTTAAATTCAGCTATTGCCTTTAGGTAATTTTGAGAATTGCGTTTATCGTGGAAAAATCGTCCGCGAAGGTAGTGTTGATAGGCTTCCTCGTTTTCGGTGTAGCGTTTGTAAATTCGTTCGCGTTCGTTTTTGCTAAGGTTGATTGAAAGCGAATCGGTAATGTTTTGCGATAATTCGTCTTGTAATTGAAAGATTTCGGCTTCGTTTTTATCAAAACTTGTCGCCCAAATTTGCTTTTTATCTGCAACTTTCAAAAGTCTCAAATTTACCCTGACTTTGGTTTCAACCCTCTGAACCGACCCAAACAAAACTGCATCGGCGGTCGTTAATTTATCAATTTCGCTTTCGCCGATTTGCACATTCTGGACAGTTAAGTCTTGCAGATTACCCAAATTCATCAACAATTTTTCTTTGATTCCCAAAGCCAAAGTCAATTCGTTTTCGTTATTCGAAAGAGATTGAATTTGTCCGATTGCGATGGTTTTTATACCCTCGATCTTTTGTGTTTTGTTGAAGTAAGAATAAATCCCAAAAGCCATTGTTAAAAAAACCAAACAAGCCAAAACAGGAAGCAAATAGCGATTTCTCTTAGGCGAAGGCAGTAAATATGTTCTGCTTGATTCGTCGTCAACTTCTTCAACAATCGTTTTAGTAATCGAATGTTTTTCGATGATTAAATCGTGAGAATTTGAGGTGTTTTCTATTTTTCCGATAAACCGATAACCGCGTTTTGGAACGGTTTCGATGATGTTTTCGGATTCTCCGTATTCGGCAAGCGTTTTTCGCAAGCGGTAAATATGTTTTGAGATATTGCTTTCTTCGACAAACGAATCTTTCCACACGCGGTTCATCAATTCGTCTTTTGTGACCATCTCGTCCGTTTCCGTCAGGACGCAAAGCAATTCAATTTCTTTCAAAGCAACGTTAACCTGTTCGTTCTCAAACCACAAAAGTTTCTTTTCCGTGTCTAAACGAAACTTTCCAAAGGTGCGTAAGTTATTGAATTCATTACTCATAACCTGATTGGATAAAAATGCGAAGAAAATGCGAAAAAAAATCCAAGACTTTTTTCGGCACTAAAAGCTAAATTCACCGCATCAACAAAAGTTGATTTGCTCATCGGTCGGAAGCGATTAAGTTTAACAGGCTGATTGTTTCCGTCGGTAGGCAAATTGTAAAACAAAATGCCGTTAAATACAAAAAAATATCTGATAACTACTGAAAAACACGAAGTTTATGTCGTCCGACAAAACAACCTGCCGATTGAGGAATTTTGTAATGACTGCAGAATGGTTGTCGAAATGTTGAATTTGGATGCGGCTGTAACACATATGCAAATACGTACACACGAAGTTTTCAGGTTAATCGAACTCGGAAAACTTCATTCAATTGAAACTCATTCGGGGCATTTATTTGTTTGCAAAAATTCAATTTTCAGGTAAATAAAGAGGAACTATGAAACAACTACTGCAAATTATTTTAACAATATCAACCATTATATTTTCGACAATTACTGCCTTTCCCGCTCCGGGCGATTTGGATTTAACTTTTAATTCAACTGGCAAACTGAATCTCGGGTTTGGTTTCGGAGAAGATATAGGTTTGGCGATGGCAGTTCAAACTGACGGGAAAATAGTAACCGCGGGATATTCGTTTAACGGCGTTGACAATGATTTTTCGGTAGTTCGCTACAATCCGAACGGTTCTTTGGATACAACTTTTGACGGCGATGGCAAAGTTACGACCGATTACTTTTTATTTAATAACGAGGCTACTTCCGTTGCTATTCAATCTGATGGCAAGATTGTTGTCGCAGGTAAAACAAGAACTCAAAGAGAGAGCGGAAATCAATTTAATCTTGATTTTATGGTTGTGCGATACAACATCAACGGAAGTTTGGACACAACTTTTGACGGCGACGGAATAGTTACAACTTCATTTATGACCGAAGGCGATTCTGCCAACTCAATTGCTATTCAACCCGACGGGAAAATTGTCGTAGTTGGTGGTTCGGGGTCACCAACTGTGAATTTTATTGCCGCACGATACAACACTGATGGCAGTTTGGATTCAAGTTTTGGCAGCAACGGCAAAGTTAGTTTTAGCATAAATCTTATCGCGTCGGCGAATTCGGTGGCGATTCAATCTGACGGGAAAATTATTTTTGCCGGCACAGATATTAGTCTCAGCACAATAAATCATGTTTTCGCAGTTGCCAGATGCAATTCTGACGGAAGTTTAGATACAAGTTTTGATGGCGATGGCAAACTGACGACGGTTATCGGAGGCATAAACGATGTTGCCAATTCAGTAAAAATTCAGTCGGATGGCAAAATTGTGGTTGGCGGAACCGCAAACAGCGAAACAACCAATAATAATTTCGCTGTCGTCAGATACAACTCCGATGGAAGTTTAGACACAACTTTTGATGGCGATGGCAAATTAACCACACAAATTTTGCCCGTTGAAGATTCTTTCGGCAGGTCTGTTGAACTTCAATCCGGCGGAAAAATTCTTTTATCAGGTTCAACTCGTGATGGTTTGTATGGCGATTTTGCAACCGTTCGATACAATTCTGACGGAAGTTTAGACACCGCTTTTGATACAGACGGAAAAGTTATTACATCAATCGCAGATTATGACGCGGCGAATTCAACGGTCGTTTTACCTGACGGCAAAATTCTTGTCTTTGGAAATTCCGATGATTTTGATACTGATTTTGCAATCGTCCGTTACTTTGCAGACGGAAGTTTAGACACAGGATTTGATTCCGATGGAAAAACTACGGCAAATATCGGAAACAACATCGCTTCAATCAAAGATTTGGCGATTCAATCTGACGGAAAACCCGTTATTTGCGGAAATTTTTTTAACGGTTCAGACGAAGAATTCGCCATTGTTCGGTTAAATCTTAACGGAAGTTTGGACGCGACTTTTGGAAACAATGGCAAAGTAACAACCGACATCGGAAACCGTAGCGAAGATATTTGCAATTCTATAGCCGTCCAAACAAACGGAAAAATTACGGCTGCCGGATATTTCTTCAACGGCACGGATTACGATTTTGCAGTTGTCCGCTACAACGCAAACGGAACTTTAGACGCAACTTTTGACATCGATGGAAAAGTAATTACCGATGTTGATTCAAGATTTGATAAAGCTAATTCAGTTGCGATTCAAACGGACGGTAAAATTGTCGTAACTGGAGTTTCCCAAATAAATGCCGCAACCGAAGTTCAAACTGTTCGCTATAACGTGGACGGAAGTTTAGACACAACTTTTGACAGCGACGGCGTAATAATAACGCCGATTAGTGAAAATGACGCGGGCAATTCGATAGCAATTCAAACTGACGGAAAAATCGTTGTCGGCGGTTATACGCATACGCCTTTACCTGAAAATATTCAAGATTTTGCACTAATTCGATACAACCTGAACGGCACATTGGATAACACATTCGGCACGGGCGGAATAGTTAAAACGTCTATTGGCATTGATGTCAGCAGGATAAATTCAATTGCCATTCAGCCTGACGGAAAAATTGTTGCCGTCGGAACTTCTTTATCTTCGGTTGGGAGTGACTCACTAGATTTTGCATTAGCCAGATACAACACAAACGGAAGTTTAGATACGAGTTTTGATTCAGACGGAAAACTGCTTACTCGAATAAACATAAACGATGAAGCATTTTCAGTAGCAATTCAGCCTGACGGAAAAATTGTCGCCGCCGGAACTACACAAGTTACGGGTTTAGCTGAAGGCTTTGATAACAACTACGCAGTTGTTCGATATAACCCGAACGGAAGTTTAGACAATTCTTCGTTTTCAAACACACAAGATTTATTCGGCGTTGGCGGAATTGTGCAAACTGACGGAAACGGCGGAAGCGATTCGGCAAAAACTTTGGCGATTCAAAACGACGGGAAAATTTTAATCGGCGGAGAAAGCAGTAATTTATTCGGACTCGCCCGCTATCAAAACTTTGCTCCAACCGCCGCCAATGCTTCAATCAACGGACGAATTTCAACCGCATCAAATCGCGGAATCCGCAATGTTTCGCTCACGCTAACAGATACAACCACAGGCGAAATCAAATATACACGCACAAATCCATTCGGCTATTACAGATTTCAAGATTTAGAAGTCGGGAAGGTTTATGTTTTGACCGTTAAATCAAAGCGATACACGTTTGCTGAATCAACCCGAACAATTACGCTAAATGAAGATTTAACGGGCGAAGATTTTATTTCAGACGATAAATAAATTATGACTCTGTGTGTTTACGCAAAACAAAAAAATCAGAGCGAGCAGTACATTCATTGCTAAAACAAAAACGCAATTTTAGGAGAAAATTATGAAAAACACTATTGAAAAAATTAAGGTTGTAATCGCAGCGATTACCATTATGGCTCTGTTTTTGATGAGTTTCTTTGTCGTTGACGGAAGATTGGTTGTTTCCAAAGTTTCGGCTGAGCAACAAATTGAAAATCCGATTACGAAAGAACAAGCTATTCAAAATCTTGGCAATCAATCAGTTTATTTTGAGGAAAACAAAGGTCAATTTAATAGCAAAGTCCGCTATTTGACACGTGGAACTCGCGGTTATGATTTGTTTTTAACTGCAACTGATGCCGTTTACGTTTTGCACGAAAAGCGTCAGGAAGATGCGACGAAGAGACGAAGCGATGCTGCAATTGATGATTTAAGCAATCCACAATCAAAAACCGAAAATCGAAAATCAACAGCTGTTTATATGTCTTTGGCTGGTGCGAATGAAGATTCAACTTTTGCGGGTTTGCAACCACTTGAGCATAAAACAAATTACTTCAAAGGCGAAGAAGCTAACTGGCAAACGGAGATTACCAATTATCAAACGGTGCGAACAAATCAGGTTTATCAAGGCATTGATATGGTTTGGTATGGACGCGAACAAGGCGGCGTGCAGTATGATTTTGTGGTTGAACCAAATGCGAATCCGAACCAAATTGAATGGCAGGTTAAAGGTGCCAGCAATATTGAACTTGATGCAGAAGGCAATTTGCTAATCAAAACCGAACACGGCGACATCACGCAAAACAAGCCTTTTACCTATCAAGTAGCAAATGGTTTAAGGCAGGAAATTGAAAGCAGTTTTGTGCTTGAAAAATCCGCAACCCGCAATCCGCAATCCGCATTTGTGAAATTCTCGCTTGGCAATTACGATAGTTCAAAACCGCTCGTTATTGACCCAACAGTAAATTTAGCAAATCTTTCGTTTTCAACATATTTAGGCGGAAGTGACGAAGAAATAGGAGAAGATATAGCGGTTGATTCAGCGGGACAAGTCTATTTAACAGGATATACACAATCGACATCATTTCCGGTTACGCCGGGAAGTTTTGATACAACTCGCAATAGTAGTCGTGATGTTTTTGTTACTAAATTAAATGCAACTGGTTCAGCGTTAATTTATTCAACTTTTATCGGCGGAATTGGTGTTGGTTCAAGCAACTCTATAGTTATAGATATTTCTGGCAATGTTTATCTTACGGGAAACACAAATTTATCCAATTTTCCGACTACCTCTGGAGGATTTGATACAACTTACAATAGCGGTGGTGATGTTTTTGTAACAAAATTAAATGCAACAGGTTCATCGTTAATTTATTCAACCTTTATCGGCGGAAGCAGTCTTGATTTAGGCGACTCCATAGCTTTAGATACTTCTGGCAATGTTTATCTTACGGGAAACACAAATTCATCTACTTTCCCAACAACAGCAGGAGCATTTGATACAACTTACAATGGTGGTGGTGATGTTTTTGTAACAAAATTAAATGTAAATGGTTCGGCATTGCTTTATTCAACCTTCATTGGCGGAAGCAGTTCTGATTCAGGCGACTCCATAGCTTTAGATACTTCTGGCAATGTTTATCTTACGGGAAGCACCGCTTCATCCACTTTCCCAACAACAGCTGGAGCATTTGATACAACTTATAATGGCGGCAGTAGTGATGTTTTTGTAACAAAATTAAATACTACTGGTTCGGCATTGGTTTATTCGTCTTTTATTGGTGGAGCCGTTGATGAATATGGCTTATCCATAGTCGTAGATACTTCGGGCGATGTTTATCTTACAGGAAGCACCGAGTCACCCACTTTCCCGACCACAACAGGAGCATTTGATACAACTTACAATGGTGGCACTAGTGATGTTTTTGTAACAAAATTAAATACAACTGGTTCGGCATTGGTTTATTCAACCTTTATCGGCGGAACTACTCTTGAGACATCCAATTCTATTGTCGTTGACTTATCAGGCAATGTTTTTTTGGCGGGAGCTACATTCTCAAGTGATTATCCGACCATCACTCCAGCGTTTGATACAACTCATAATGGCAGTAGTGATGTTTTTGTAACAAAATTAAACACTACTGGTTCAGATTTGCTTTATTCAACCTTCATCGGCGGAACTGGTTCTGATCAAAGCAGAGCGATAGTGGTTGACCCATCCGGCAATATTTATCTGACTGGATTCACTACTTCAACTGATTATTCAACAACTGCCGAAGTTTTTCAGCCTCAACATAACGGAAGCACAGATGCATTTATCAGCAAACTCGGCGATTTTTCGATTTCGGGCAGAAGCGTTGATACATCAGGCAATCCGTTGGCAAATACGGCAATCGCTTTTAGTAACGATTGTGATGAATTTATGCTTTCAGATTCGCAAGGTTACTTTTATCTGGGCGATACAATTACAAATGGCACTTGTTTGGTTTCGGCAACTCAGAATTTCTACAACTTCAATCCAAGCACAATTCAAACAACTGTTAACCGTAATAAACGGCTGACTTTTGTCGGTCGTCCTATATCTTCGGGTCCTACTGCTGCATTTACAAATCTTGGCGGCGATGTTCAATCAACTGCCGGAAACATCGGACTTCCAAACACTCGACTGACTTTGGTTAATACCTTTGGCGATGTTCGCACAACAACCACAAATGCTATTGGCGATTACCGCTTTACAGATGTTAGAGCCGGAAGTTTCTACATTGTTTTCCCTGAACGTGAAGGCTATAACTTCTCGCCCGGCGTTGCGTATCTCGACTTTCTTGAACAAAACCTTAATGTTGATTTTACAGCTACACCAAACAGTCCACGACCCGTTATGGATTTTGACGGCGATGGTAAAACCGATTTGGCTGTTTTTCGTCCAAGCGAAGGAAATTGGTATGTTCTTGAATCACAAACTAACGCTATGAGAATTATCCGGTTCGGAACAAACGGCGATATTCCTTTAGCGGAAGATTTTGACGGCGATAATCGGGCGGATATAACGGTTTATCGTCCATCAAACGGAAACTGGTATCGCTTAAATAGTTCAAACGGAGCATTTTCAGCCATTACTTTCGGACTCGCGGAAGACATACCTGTTCCTGCGGATTTTGATGGTGACGAACGTGCTGACATTGCTGTATTTCGTCCATCAACAGGCGTTTGGCATCGGCTCAATTCCACAAACGGCGGATATTCAGCGGTGCAATGGGGAATGACTGGCGATAAACCAATTACTGCAGATTTCGATTCTGATGGCAAAGCCGATTTTACCGTTTTTCGTAATGGAACGTGGTATCGCTTAAATAGTTCAAACGGAGCATTTTCAACCTTTACCTTCGGACTTGCGGAAGATATTCCGATGGCGGCAGATTTTGATGGTGATGGCAGACCAGACACAGCCGTTTATCGTCCATCAACCGGAAATTGGTATTGGTTGGATAATGCCGACAATGAATTTCATTCTCTAAATTTCGGATTAAACGGCGATGTGCCAATTCCGGCTGACTACAACGGAGACGGAAGATTTGAACACGCAGTTTATCGTGGCGGTAATTGGCATCAGCTTTATGCAAACGGAAGTTCAGCGACAACAAGTTTCGGTTTAGCGAGTGATATTACATTAAAACCAATTCGTTAAACCATGATTATATATTGTAAACAAACGAGTTATTGAAAAATGACTCATGAATATTGATTTTATGACTTGCCGTCAGTTTTGGCTGGCGGCTCATACAAAAATTCAATTTTAGGAGAAAAAAAAATGAAAAAATAAAATTCAAAACAGAACAAATATATTGGCAACATTCGCAATGATTTTCTTTACTGTTGTCGCGGTTAATGCCCAAGACGTGCCAGCGGCTGATGTGAGCGTTGATTCAATAAGCATTTCTGAACTACAAAACAGATTAGTTAGTTCTATCACTGTAAAAAACAATGGAGATGACGATGCCTCAAAAGTATTCTTGTTTGTGGTTTTACCGTTTCAAACAAAAGTTGTTGAAATGTCAAAAGGTTGCCGGGCAATTCCAACTCCGAGTGGTTGGGATACTGGCGTTCAAGGTTATGTTAGATGCTCGTTTAAACCAATCAAGGTTGGCAAAACTGTTTCGGTAAAAATCTATACAACAAAACCGCCAAGCGGAAGTGAAAAACGCTTTTCTGCCTTTGTTGTAGGTGAAGTACCAGACCAAGTTTCGACCAATAATTTTAAGTCGGAAACTTTATAAAAGAGGAGAAAAGAAATGAAAAACTTAATTTACAAACTAACATTTTGCACAATCGCAATTATCGCAATTGCTTTTAATTTAACAACTTCCGCAAATGCGGCGAGTCCGGGAGCTTTGGATTTTTCTTTCAGCAATGATGGAAGAATTTTAAATAATATCTCGGTTTCAGCAACCGGCGTGGACATTTTGGCTCAGCCAGACGGGAAAATTCTTATCTCCGGAATAGTAAATACAGGAGTTTCAGGAAATTCTGCTTATGTTGCCAGATTCAATGTTGACACTGCCTTAGATGCGACGTTCGGTTCATCAGGTGTTTCATTAATCGAGTTCGGAAACGAGTCAAGCGTAGTTAAAATTAAACTTCAGACTAACGGAAAAATCGTATTAGGGTGTGAGGTTTCTGCGGCAAGTGGGATAGATGATAACTTAGTCGTTGCCCTGCTTAATCAAGATGGTTCGCTCGATACTTCCTTTGACGGCGATGGGAAAGTAACAATTTCGACTTCTGCTAATGACGCTTTTTCCAATGTTGATGTTGCTTCTGATGGAAAGATTCTAGTTTTTGGGAACGAAAATTCTGTTGATTGTACAGTTGCTCGTTTGAACATAAATGGTAGTCTTGACATTACATTTAACGGTGATGGAAGACACACTATTGATTTAGGCTCTTCCAATCAAGGTTGTTTTGGTGTTGTTCAAGCTGATAATAAAATTGTAATAACATCAACAAGCTCCGGTGGAATAAGCCTAGCTAGATTAACATCTGCAGGAACTTTAGATACAACATTTGATGCAGATGGAATCGTAGCTGTTCCATATCCACCCGGGTTTACCCAACCGCGTGGAATTGCACTCCAATCAAACGGAAAAATCCTAGTTTCAGGAGTTTCAAATATAGGTAATTCTGCTAATGATGGTTCAATAATATTCAGACTAAACACAAATGGTACTCTAGATACAACTTTCGATACCGATGGAAAAGTTGAAATCCAAATAGACCCGACTTTGTTTGAATCTTTTACCGATATTCTTATCGAACCAAACGGCAAGATTACAGCACTTTTAACAACTACCGGCGGCGGAATGGTAAGGTTCAACTCAAATGGTTCGCTTGATTCAACCTTTGGGTTAAACGGCATACACAGAGGCACAAATTTAGGTAGAAACGCATTGACAATTCAAGCTGATGGGAAACTATTAACTGTCGGAACTTCAGGAACATCATTACTTGTTACCAGACAAGTTGCAAATATTCAACCAACCCAAAGCGGTGATTTCGATGGTGATGCCTTCACAGATTCAGCAGTTTATCGCCCATCTACGGGCAATTGGTTTATTCTCAATAGTTCAAACAACACCGTCACAATCGACCAATTTGGAACGAATGGCGATATACCAATCGATGGCGATTTTGATGGCGATGGACGTTGCGATGTCGCAATTTATCGACCATCACAAGGAACTTGGTTTTTTAAACGAAGTTCTGATGCAACAATACTTGGTGCAACCTTCGGCAGTTCTACCGACCGACCAATTCCTGGCGATTACGATAAAGACGGCAAAACCGACATGGCATTCTTCCGTCCATCAAACGGCAATTGGTTTGTCCTACGAAGCAGCACTAATTTCGGCACATTTTTCGCTTATCCATTTGGGCAAGCAGGAGATATTCCGCTAACAATCGGTGGTTTATAGTCGAGGTTTTGATAGTTTTGACTGCCAGCGGCTTGTTCGGAAACGGACAGTCTTTTCTTTCGAAATCATTAATTCAGTTGTTAATCTAAATTCATCTTTTTGAGAAGAGCTTTAAACCGTGGTTCATCGCGGATAAAATCGAATTCGGGTTCGGCGTTGATCCAAGTTGCCCACGGATGATGTGCGGCAACCGATTTTTCGAGCCATTTCAGCGTCAACTCTTTTTCACCGAGAAACGAAGAAAGAATTGCCATATCGTGATCGTTAATTCCGGTCGGACCCATTTTCTTTTCCCATTCAGCGGCTAATTCTCGAACTGCTTTGTTTTCATCCGATGACGCTAAAGTTTGCCGCATTTTATCGGCTAATTGTTTGTCTCCGTCGGTTTCGATTGCTTTTGCCCATTGCCTTACAGCCTCATTTTTATTGCCTTTCGCCAAATAACAACGGGCAAAATACCAACGCGGCGAAACATAATTATTGTCTAAATCTAAAGTTTTTTGTAATTGGTCTACCGCTTCGTCAATTTTTTTAGAGTGAAGCAAAACCACACCAAGATTCATATTTATGACCAGCGAAGTCGGGTCAAGTTCCTTCGCTCTTCGCATTTCGGTTTCGGCTTCGCTAAATCTGCGAAGTTTTAAGAGCATCACACCAAGTCGATGATGTGCGTTTGATGAATTTGCCGAAAGTTCTTTCGCCTTGGTGAACGATATTTCCGCCTCTTTCCAATTCCAATCGTAAGTTGATTGAATCAAACCCATTGTTGCGTAAGCGTCTGAAAGATTTGGATTTATCTGTATCGCTTTGCTCAAATTTTCTTTCGCAAGTTCAACATTTTTAGATGATGTATCGTAACTGCCGTCAAACAATGAATAATACGTGTCAGCCAAACCGACATAAGCATCGGCAAAATTCGGGTCAAGTTTGATTGCTTTTTCATACGAACTTATTGCACTTTGCAAACTTTCAGATGTTCGTTTGTTCCAAAAATATCTGCCTTTTAAGTATTCTTCGAAAGCCTCAGAATTTGTTGTCGGACGTTTTGCGAATTCAGTTTGTTGTTCGTTTGAGAGCGGTAAGTTTAATTTATCTAACAGTTTAGCTGAAACCGCATTTTGTAAATCGAGTAATTTATCAGCTTCGCCGTCGAATTGTTCTGACCAAATTTGCTCGCCGGTTTTCACTGAAACAAGTTGCAATGTTATTCGAATTTTATTTGCTTCACGCTGAATTGAGCCTTCTAAAATTGCATCAACTAAAAGTTTTTTGCCGATTTCTATTGGGTTTTCAACAGAAGTTACAAATTTCATTGTCGAACTTGTCGGGCGAACCGAAATTGTCTCGATTTTGCCGAGTTTCGTTATTAACGAATCCATTAAACGAAGTCGCAAATTGTCGTCAACCGCTTTTTCATCAAACGATTTTAACGGTAAAACTGCCATTGAATTTATCTCGGAAACGGTTGTTCGGTTGGCTTTTTTATTCCAAAACCAGTAACCGAAAACTGCTGAAGCTGACAAAAATAACGCGAGAATTCCGAGTCCTAAAATCTTAAATTTTGAATTGGTTTGTTTAGGCGGCAGAGCTAAAACTTGATTTTCAGGCAAAGTTTCGGTTTCGATTATTTCAATTTCTTCGTAAATTTCGCGTTCGATTATGTGAGTTGTGTCATTTTCAAAGTTAAAAAAATAACCGCGTCGAGGCACGGTTTTTATCAAATCTTTTTCGCCGTATTCTACAAAAATTTTGCGGAGTTGATAAATATTTTGCGTCAAAACGCTGTCTTCAACAAACGAATCGTGCCAAATTCGTTCAAAAATTTCTTGCTTCGTAACCACTTCGCCGCGATTTTCGACCAGTAAACAAAGCAATTCGACCGATTTTAGCGGCAAAGAAACTATCTCGCCGTTGTGCCGCAAAATCTTGTTTGCGTTATCAAGCCGAAACTTGCCGAAGACGAAAATGTTTTCTTCCAAAACGTGCATTAAAGTTCATTCGGATTGAGACCAAGTTCACGGAGTTTTTCAGTTAATTCAGCGTTTTTTTCATCGGCGGTCAACAGCATTTCACCGCTTGCATTCAGCCAACGAAGCCAAGTTTTTGATAACTTTTCAAATTCGCCTTGCCAAAGCGTCAAACACAAACCAGTTTCAGGCAAATTAAAATCATTTCGCAAATTATATTGTTCATCTTTCAATTCATAAACCTGCAAAATATCGCCGAATAAATTTTCATCGGGATCAAAAACAACATAATACTTTACACCGATTTTCGCATACTTCAACATTTTGCCATTCAGTTCGCCACCAACCACATTTGACACAATTTCAATCACAATTTCCGGCGGCTTGCCAAACTCCCAAGTCATATACGAACGAGTTTCCGCTTCGTTAGTATTTACGTTAATAATCGCGTCCAAACTCACTAAAACATCGGGAACAACTGCAGATATATGCGGGTTTAACCGCGAATAAAGTCCGATGTTTGCTTCTGCAAAAAACTTTTGGGTTACACCGTTTGAATCCGTCGGTTTCCACGAAGAATAAAGTGAATGCACTAAAAGTCTTTGCTGTTTTGCTGATTTTACATTATCCACAGGTTCGTTATCCTCCGTGATGAATTCGTCAAGAAAGTTTTGGTATTCGCGTTGTTCAAACTCGGTCAAGGCAGATTTTGAAATCAGACGACTGAAATAAACCTCACGTTCAAGATTTTTCGCATCTTCAATAACTTCGGGCGAAACGTAAGTTCCCGGCGAAACATCAATGATTATTTGTTGCTGCATAACATTTTCCCTCTATAAAAATTTACTTTACCGCATTTTAGAAATAATTGAGAAATGTTTGAGAAAAATCTCAAGACTTTAATTGCGTATTTGAACTATAAATATCGCACAGATGAACGAAAAAACCAAAATAATTTTGATTCGGCGAAGAATCCGCGAAGTGATTACGGTCAGACAAAATGAACCAAAAACTTTTGTCTGTGAGCATTGCGGAATCGAGCAGATATTTAAGTTAGTCGGAAAATTGAAAACAAACGAGGAAAACAAGATTGCAAAAACAAGCACGAAACAAGTTTGCGATTGATTTTTGTATTCGATTTAAGCCGATGAAATCGGTGAAAGCATAAAGCCTAGTGTGGAGCTTTGCGGAACGCTAGGTTATTTATTGACAAAGAGTTGCAGTTATCGTAGATAGCGACAGAAATTAGATTTGTATGTTTCTGTCGCCAGTTCACACGGGCTAACGAGGTTTCTACAAATTTCCTAGCTCTCACGAGCTAGGCTTTACGCTGTCGCTATCTACGACAGCTAAAACCAAGAGAGTTTTGTTTTTGTTTATTAGCTCGAGCTAGTGGCGATTTATAAAACTTAATCAAAGAATGGACCATTAATCGGAGAAAACAACCATGAAATCAACAACAAAACACGCTAATTTTTACTTTTTACTTTTTACTTTTACCTTTTTACTTTTCAGCCTTAACGGATTTGCCCAAACTCCGATAGTTCCGCCGAGCGGATTAGTCGGCTGGTGGTCGGGCGACGGGAATACCAATGATATTGCGGGAACGAATAACGGTGCTTTTGTCGGTGTTAGCGATTTTGCAGTTGGCAAGGTTGGTCAAAATTTCAAATTTCAATCCAACCTAAATACAGTTCAAGTTCCCGATGATTCAACGCTTGATTTTACCAACGCCTTTACGATAGAAATGTGGGTTGCCCCAACTGAGTTTGGTTCACCCTCCGGCACAACCTTTTTTATCTCGAAAGGTAATTTTTCGTTTGCTAACACACAATCGTATGGAATCATCTTCGGTGATACAGGTCGAATCGTAAATCGAGTCGGCAACG
>JANNVK010000147.1:0-1636 GCA_031414415.1 Acidobacteriota bacterium | reverse complement strand
CGGCTTTCCAATCAATATTTTTGGCATTCTCTTTGCGGTAAAAAAGAAAATGGACAGGCGAGCCGATGCGGATATTTGATTTGGCGACCAGATAATAATCTTTGACATCGTATTCGTAAAGTGCCTTGTAAATTGACAGATCGCCAACTTCGCGGACAAACATTGGAGCAAGTTCATTTGCCCGGCGACGTTCGGCATTGGCGGCAATATCAGATGTAAATGGTGCATCCGGCTGTGAAACATTGATGATCGTAGCGTTCCGAAAAATTACGTTATAAGGCAATCCTTCGCCGTTAAATGGCAAAGTTTCATAAATTTTGGCATCGGCAGTTTTCTCGCTACCGTCCACAATTCCTTGCAGAGCGGTCAGATACGCGATGAAATTGAGTTTAACTAAAAACATTTCGTCTTTGCCTTTCAACGCACCCGATTCGACTAAAATAACGGGCGTTCCCCATTCTGAAATTCTGTCGCCGAAAGCTCGCGGATTATATTCATCATCATAACGTCCGATATTTCCTTTGATAAATTGATTCAAAGCCGTAATCATCAAAGCACAAAGCCGTTTGTTGCGTTCGTGTCCGTCAGAAGTTTTGCCCTCGGGACTGCCTGAAACCGCCAGCAGGGAAATTGCCGCTTGTTTCGGGGAATCGCCAACTGTTGTCAGCGGATTTTGATTGTGCAGATTAAAACCGATGTCGGGCGACCATTCATCCCGCAATTTTTTGAGCAGACGACCTTCGGGCGTATTTAATTCACGGGCATCCCGGTTAATATCAATCGCTTGCAGATTTCGCCGTTGGTAAAGTTCTGCACCGTCAGGGTTGAGCATCGGCACAACCCGCAAAGTAATGGATTTTTCGAGAGTTTCCACCCACTTTAATTTTTTGCGATTATTCTGCAAAAACGCCAGCATATCCATCAGCGTCGAAGTCGCCGTCGGTTCATCTCCGTGCATCTGCGACCACATAAAAACTTTTAATTTGCCCGTTCCCCAATGCACCTGATAAATCTCTCGATCTGCATAACTTCGCCCAACTTCTTCTACCTTTAACCCGAGAGTTTTAAGTTTTTCCAGATATTTTTTGACATCCTGATGACGGACATTTGACGGCAGAATATTTGAAATATGTTGTTTATCCCAAACCTCTGCAAATTCTTTTGGCGACTGTGCCGAAATTGTTGTGTTCATTAGATATAAGATTGCAAATAAGATGATAAGGGCAAATTTCATAGCAGAAAGATAACGCTTTCTCGGCAAAAATAAAAGGCAAAAGGAAGATGTAAAAATTCCTTTTGCCTAAAATTGTGGTGGCGGGAGGGAGACTTGAACTCCCGACCTTCGGGTTATGAATCCGACGCTCTAACCAGCTGAGCTACCCAGCCACAAACATTGAATTATAACGAAAACCTTACGAAAACGCAAAATTGCCAAAACATAAAAAGTAACGCAGGCATCTTGCCTGCCGGTCGTGGTGGCATCTTGCCACTACGCCTCAATCAATATTCTTTTACAAGTCGAGAAATTACGCACGATGAAAAGTTCTACTGGCAGACAGGATGTCTGCGGGACAATTTGCAGACAGGATGTCTGCGTTACGTTACAAGTTGCACAGTTTGCAGACAAGATGTTTGC
>JANNVK010000146.1:0-3729 GCA_031414415.1 Acidobacteriota bacterium | reverse complement strand
GTCGTCATACTGATATTTGACTGACCATGCGGTGTTTCCGGTAATCGAATCAGTCAACGCAAACGCCGCATTCGCCTCTTGTTCCGGCTGTTTCGCATACATCAAACGCCCGAGAGAATCGAATGTAAAATAGCGAGATTGCTCGCCCTGAATTGTTTTCCGTAAATTTCCGAGCGTGTCAAACACATAATCCGTCGCCAACTTCTGCCCCGTCGGGTCTTCAATCACACGAACCATTCTGCCCAACGCATCAGTAATTCCTTTGCGTTTCTTGCCAGCTTGATCTGTAATTTGCTTAGTAAAACCAATCACACCAGTCATCGAAACGCCGTAATCAGTCTTAACCTTTGCACCATCGGGCAAGATAACTTCCTTGACGCGGCTTGATTCGTCATAGACATTTGTCGTCCAAATTTTTGCCTCGTTCGCCCGATACGGATTCGTTGTGCGTTTTGGTCTGCCCGCGTAGTCAAACTCAGTTTCGGTAAAAATATTCCCTTGTGCGTCAACCTTTTCCGCTTTTTTCGCACGCCCGAGACCATCAAAATATGTTATCGATTCCGTCCAATTATTTGCATCAATCTGCGTCCGATTTTTGACCCAATAATTATTCGGTTCATCGTGATAAATTGTCTCCGAAATTCCCGCACCAGTCGGCGGAAGAACGCGAATCGGACGCAATGTAACCGGATCATATTGCAACGTAGTTATTTGCCCATTCGCATCTTTTGTTGTCAGAGGCAAACTTGTTATCGGGTCAAAGTCATTTCTGTTGTAAACGCTGTGTTTGAACCGCTTACGCCGTCGCTCGGAATCGGGGTTGTAACTTTAGTCGGAAATGCGTAGTTGTAAACCTTGGTTGCTGACCAAATTTTGTTTAGTGCAATCTACGTTGAAAAAAACTCAAGAGTGCTTTCAATTGAACTTCTTGCAGCTACTGTTTTTTCTTCAACTAAAGCATCTTGGAGTTTTTTCAATACTTGAGAAATCTCTGTGGAAGACAGGTTTAGCGAAGAAAGAGAATTTGCAACCGCACATCTTACTCTATAATTTTCACTTCCAAGCAGTTCGATTAGTTTGCCCAAAGCCTCCTTTTTATTGAGTTTGTATAATCCAACATAGAACCCAACTTTCGCACCTTCATCATTTTCACTCAGCAAATACTTTTCTAAGATTGTAATACTTTTTTGATGACCTATTGAACCGATTGATTCAGCAACATAGGTTCTTACTAATGCCGACTTATCATTCAGCCCCATTTCCAGCTTATCTATAACGGTAACATTCCCGAATTCTCCTAAAAACTCTGCGGCAGAAACTCGAACTAATTCATTTTTATCATTAAGTAAGTCAGCAATTTCTTTTATATAAGCTTTATTGCCTACTAAACTACCGATGCTTTCAATAGCTAACATACGAACTTCTGAATTTGAATCTTCTAGCATTGGTAAAATTTCTTCCAACATTTCATTAAGTTTCTCTTCACCAATTATTTCAACTGCCAATCCGCGGACAGTCGGGCTTTTATCTTTTAGGGCTTTTACCAAACCACTGTTTAATTCTAAAGTGGCAGATATCCTTAATTCTTCTAAGGAATTAATTCTTTCAGAAATAACTCTCATTTTTTACCTCTTCTCCTATTTCCTCTAATTTTGTCTTCCTTCTTAAATCGCTTTCTTTCTGCTTTTGGAATACTCCTATCTTTGGACAACTTAGTTACTTCTTCATCGGTGTAGTCCACTAAACCTGTGTCAGGGCGTTCAGTTTCTGTTTTACTGCCCGTTGGCGAGGTTGCTGTATCAGTATTAGGCTTATTATCATTTGTGTTAGGATTAGGATAATACTCTTCAATTTCATTCGGTGTCATTCTCCTACACCCTCCGTCGCCATTTGAAATCATTTGCGGACTTGCTCCGCAACCTGTGCTAGTTGGATTTGTAAGAATTGTTAAAACTACTCCAGGTACTCTGGCAACTGTAAGAATCCCCTTACCTGCAATTCGCCCAACCCCTTTAACACCTTTCCCCACATAATACTTAAACATTTCCCAACGCGACGGCTCAATTACAAATTCTTTGACCGCCTCTTTAACCGCAGGTAGTGCTTCTACAACTCCAAGACTTCCCGCAACAACCGTCCCATCTTTGACCGTTACAACATTACCATTCTCATCACAAACTTGTCCTTCCGGACAACCTGCCAGCATACCTGTCGGGTCAGTCAGATTTAGCGGATTATTCATTACATAGCTGTAACGGTTGAGCGTTTGCGGGCTGTTTATATCGGCTGATGCCATTAAAGGATCAACTGAATTAAATCTGCCTGTTTTGTAATTATAATATCTGGCTTCGGCAAAATCTTCCTCAGATTCGTTATCACGCTCATACGACGTGAACCGATTTCTCAGGTTATCGCCCCCATAACTTGCCCTCTGAATTTCTTCACCAAAAGGCATTGTATCGTGTCTGGCGATAACTTTTCCAACTGCATCTGTGTTTATTCGCGGACTTCCAAGATGGTCGTTTGTCGTGTAATTAATCTTTGCATCAGCTTGATTTGCAACGATTGTCGAATATTCGGCTACTGTTTTTCCGGCGGCATCGTAAACGAAAATTGTTGTTTCGTTTGTATTTGGGACAAATTTCTTAACTCTTTGTCCTTCGCCATCATAAAAGTATTGCCCGACTATTCCGCCCGCATTATTTACTTGAACTTGTTTATTTTCTGCATCATAGACGAATGTTTGTCCGTTTGCGTCTTGGCTGGTGTTGCCGTTTGAATCGTAATTTGTCCCGACTAATTTGTTATCGTTTGGATTCGCTGTCGGGTTGCAAATATTTGTCGGACAGCCGTTTGCTAGAGTTGTCGTGTTGCCGTTTGTCGTGTCGAATGTTCGATTTCCGTAGCGGTCAAATTTGAACGTTTGCTTCCAACCAGTTTGATTCGGAATTGTTTCAACTGCTGATTTTAGACGGTTTAGCGAATCGTAAGAATAATTTTGAACTGCCGTAAAACCTGCAACATTTCCAACTGTCGGCGTTGTAATTGTCTGCGATTTTACATTTCCGTTGTTGTCCGTTCCGCCGTAATCGAAGTTTAATTTCAGAAGATTCTGATTCGTTGCTGAACTTCCCAAACCAATCTGAATCGGCTGTAATCTGCTGTTAAAAGTCGTATTTTCAAACTTTCCGTTTCCAAGTCGCATGCTCGAAACTGCTCCCGCACTTGTGTATGTAAAGGCGTTTGCATAGTTCTGAAACGTGCCGTTTGATTTACGACTTTGAACCTGTGCTAAATCTCCATCAATATCCAAAGTATTTTTCACAACACGACCGCTCGGATAAGTTTCTTCAATCAACGCACCGCTCAGATTGTAAACGTAGCTCGAATTATACGCATTTCCGTCAGTCGTTTGCTTGTGATTTTGCACTCTTCCTAAGATGTCAAAACTTGTGTATTCGGTTGTCGAAACGCTCGAATTTACTTTTATCAGTTTGCCTTTGGCGTTCGGTAAATTGTCGTAAGTGTATGTGACATTTGGAGTTATATTATCCGAATAGTTGCGATTCTTGACTCGATTGAGATTATCATAGACGTAGTTTGTCGTGATTTGTCTCGCGTCCGTCTTGCTCGTTAAATTTCCGTTGTTGTCGTAAACATAGCTGATTATTCCGCTTTCGGGATTATTCGCTTGCTTCAAACGCGACAGCGAATCGTATGCAAAACTTC
>JANNVK010000145.1:0-14223 GCA_031414415.1 Acidobacteriota bacterium | reverse complement strand
TAATTTCAGACGATATATGTCACAGATATTCAACAAAGGTGCGAACAACATTGCTAAAGCGAGTATTGCTGGTGCGATAATTTTGGCAGGTTTAGCCGGACTTATTACAACCCAAATTGCTCGTTCTTCGTGGATTACCGGACAATATTTGGAGCGTCAACAGCCGGTGCAGTTTTCACACAAACACCATGTTGGCGACGATGGTATTGATTGCCGATATTGCCATACTGCGGTTGAAACTTCTTCTTCTGCCGGAATGCCGCCAACCCAAACGTGTATGAATTGTCACTCGCAAATTTGGGCAGAAAGTAAATATTTAGAACCGGTTCGTGCAAGCTATCGCGATAACAAGCCGATAGAATGGCAGCGAGTTCACGATTTGCCCGAATATGTTTATTTCAATCACTCAATTCACGTTGCAAAAGGCGTAGGTTGTTCTACTTGCCACAATGATGTCGCTAATATGCCGAGTGTTTATCAAGCAAATAGTTTGCAAATGGAATGGTGTTTATCTTGCCATAAAAATCCAACGCCTAATTTGCGTCCGAAAGCTGAGATTTTTAATACAAGCTACAACGTTGGCAATCAAACTGCCGAAGAGCAAGAAAAATTATCGAAAGATTATAAGATTCGCGGGCGGGCGATGATGACGAGTTGTTCAACTTGTCATAGATAAAAGAAAGTTGAAAATTATTTTAGAAAGTAAGGTTCGAGGAACTTAAACAAACATGGCTAGCAAGGAAAGTATGAGCAACTTTGCCGGATTAAGAGATAAAATTCTTAATAAGACTGGAAAAGAATATTGGAGAAGCGTCGAGGAATTTGTTGACGCACCTGAATTTAATGATTTTGTAAATAAAGAATTTCCGCAACACGCCGATGAATTAAAAGATTCGGTAAGTCGGCGAAATTTTATCAAAGTTATGGGTGCATCGCTTGCTCTTGCCGGCTTGAGCGGTTGCGTAATTCAACCTGCGGAAAAAGTTGTGCCTTATGTTCAACAACCCGAAGGTTACACGCCCGGAAAGTCACTTCTTTTTGCAACAGCTATAACTTTAGCCGGAATTGGGAATGGTTTGCTTGCTCGCAGCAACGATTTTCGTCCAACTAAATTAGATGGAAATCCAGATCATCCAGGAAGTCTCGGAGCGACAGATATTTTAACTCAAGCCGCATTGCTTGAACTTTACGACCCAGACCGTTCGCAAGAAATTTCTTACCGTAGCGAACCGAAAACTTACAGTGATTTAATTAAGCAACTCAGAACTGCGGTTGATGAAAGCCGAAAAGATGGCGGTGCAGGCGTTAGATTTCTGACAGAAACGATTTCTTCGCCAACTTTAATTGCCCAATTTAAAACAATTTTAGGCGAATTACCGAATGCTAAATGGTATCAATATGAGCCGATAAATCGTGATAATGCGACTGCCGGTGCGAAACTTGCTTTTGGATCTGCTGTAAATACAATTTATAATTTTGAAAAAGCTGACAGAATTTTGTCGCTTGATGCTGACATTTTTTCAGGCTTCAATGTTCGCTACATTAAAGATTTTAGTAAAAAACGCGGTAACGAAAAGTCGATGAATCGGCTGTATGTTGTTGAATCAACAATGTCATTGACTGGTGCAAAAGCAGATCATCGCAAAGCAGTTAAGCCAAGCCAAGTTGCTGAAATTGCCAAAGCCGTTGCAAAAGCGGTTGGCGTTTCGGGTGCAACTTCAACTTACACAGACAAATGGGTTGATGTGATGGCAAAAGATTTGCTTGCGTTTAAAGGTAAATCGCTAGTAATTGCCGGAGATACTCAGTCGCCGATTGTTCACGCACTTGCACACGCAATTAACGCAAGCCTCGGAAATGTTGGACAAACAATTACATACACTGAACCTGCAAATCCTGATGCTGATAAATTGCAAGTTGATGGTTTAAAAGAGTTAATCAAAGATATTGATAACAAAACGGTTAAAGTTTTGACGATTTTGGGCGGAAATCCGGTTTATAACACGCCTTCTGATTTGAAACTTACGCCTGAGCGAATGAGTAATATTCCGCTTCGTCTTCATCTCGCATCACATTTCAACGAAACCGGCGAGCAATGCCATTGGCACATTACAGAAAAACATTTTCTCGAATCGTGGAGCGACACAAGAGCTTTTGATGGAACGGTTACGGTAACTCAGCCATTAATCAAGCCGCTGTATGACGGAAAAAATATTCACGAAATTACACAACTTTTCGCGAAAGAAAATTTTGACCGAACTGATCTAGACATTGTCAAAGATTATTGGCAAAAAACTGGAATTGGAGCAGCAAAAGCCTCAACTGCAGTTGCCAATTCTAATTCAGCACCTGTTGCAACCGCTGCTCCGAAGGGTTTTGAAGATTCGTGGAGAAAAGTTATTCACGATGGTCTGATTGTAAATACTACTTTCGCCGCCAAATCAGTAACTCTGAACACAGCATTTTTAAGTCAACCTGAAGTAAAGACTGCAAATTCTGGTAAATACGAGATTTCAATTTTGCCCGATCCGTGCGTTTATGACGGACGTTTTACAAATAATGGTTGGTTGCAAGAGTTGCCAAATCCGATTAATAAAATTACTTGGGAAAACGTTGCCTTAGTTTCGCCAAAAACTGCGAAGGAACTTGGTGTTAATCAAGGCGGAGACGAAAACGAATATGCAGGCGGAACTCAAGGAACGAGTTTTATCGATACAAAAGGTGGAAATCTGTTCTCTGATTTCGTTAAATTAAAATATCAAGGCGGCGAAATTTCAAAAAATGTTCCGATGTGGATTCAACCCGGACAACCAGATGATGTAATTACAATTTATCTCGGTTATGGAAGAACGCGTGCTGGAAAAATCGGAACCGGAATTGGTTACAACGCTTATGATGTCCAAAAATCTGACGCGATGACTTTTGGAACTGGTGAAGTGACGAAAGTTGGTGAAAAAACAACAATTGCGTCAACTCAAACTCATTTCAACATGGAAGGTCGCGATATTTTGCGTGTTTGGGACATTGAGGAATTTGAAAAAAATCCTGATATGGGACATCAGCACGATGAATATGACGCTTCGATGTATCCGCGATTTTCATACGATGGTCACAAGTGGGGAATGAACATCGATTTGAATTCTTGCGTCGGATGTAACGCTTGCGTTCTTGCTTGTCAGGCAGAAAATAACATTCCGGTAATTGGAAAAGAACAGATTGAACGAAGTCGTGAAATGCATTGGATGAGAATTGATGCATATTATGGCGGCGAAGATATGAACAACCCGCAAGGTCCATATTTTCAACCGATGCTCTGTCAACAATGTGAACAGGCTCCGTGCGAAGTTGTTTGTCCGGTTCATGCAACGGTTCACTCAGCCGAAGGGTTGAACGATATGGTTTATAACCGTTGTGTTGGAACCAGATATTGTTCAAATAACTGCCCGTATAAAGTTCGCCGATTTAATTTTCTTTTATATCAAGATTGGAACACGCCGCAATATAAATTAATGCGAAACCCTGAAGTTACGGTTCGTAGTCGTGGTGTGATGGAAAAATGCACTTATTGCACACAAAGAATTGCGGCGGCAAGAATTGCTTCCGAAAGAGACGGAACGCCGATAAAAGATGGTTCAATTGTCACCGCTTGTCAAGAAGTTTGTCCAACGAATGCGATTGTTTTTGGTGATTTAAATGATAAAACAAGCAAAGTTGCTAAATTGCGAAACGATCATCGTAACTACAATGTTTTAAACGAGTTAAATACGCAACCGAGAACTACATATTTGGCAAGTTTGAAAAATCAGAACAAAGAAATGCCTGATTATCAAGCACCGAAAAAAGATAAAAAAGCAGAAAGTCATTAATTTTGTAAAATGAACGCGAAAAGCGTTTATTGGAAGATGAAAGCTAAATAAGCTATGCAAGACCTAAAAGAAATCCAAAGAAAAATTTATCCGCCAATGGTTGATGCTGAGCATTCGTTTGCCAGTGTTACCGACAAAATCAGCGATGTGACATTAAAAAAGAAAACGCCATTTACGTGGTTTGTTGGCTTTGCCATTGCATTTCTTGTCGCACAACTTCTTTTGATGGCAGTTACCACGCTTTTGGTAAAAGGTATCGGAATTTGGGGAAACAATCAGCCGATTGGTTGGGCTTTTGACATTATCAATTTCGTTTGGTGGATTGGAATTGGTCACGCTGGAACATTGATTTCGGCTATCTTATTGCTTCTTAATCAAAAATGGCGAACTTCTATTAACCGTTTTGCGGAAGCAATGACACTTTTTGCAGTTGCTTGTGCTGGACTTTATCCGCTTTTGCACACTGGTCGTCCGTGGTTGGCGTATTGGTTGTTACCATATCCAAACACAATGGGAATGTGGGTTAATTTCCGAAGTCCTTTGATTTGGGACGTTTTTGCTGTTTCGACTTACGCGACTGTTTCTGCACTTTTTTGGTATGTTGGGCTAATTCCCGATTTAGCAACACTCCGCGATCGTGCAAAAAACCCTTATTTCAAAATGATTTACGCCTTGCTTTCAATGGGCTGGCGTGGATCTGCGAGACATTGGCATCGTTACGAAATCGCTTATTTATTGCTTGCCGGACTTTCAACTCCGCTTGTTTTATCTGTTCACTCAATCGTTAGTTTCGACTTCTCGGTTGCACAACTTCCGGGCTGGCACGCAACTATTTTCCCGCCTTATTTTGTTGCGGGTGCGATTTTTGCCGGATTTGCGATGGTTTTGATTTTGATGATTCCATTGCGGCATATGTATCAAATGAAAGATTTAATCACCAAAACTCACCTTATTTATATGGGTAAAGTGATGTTGGCGACTGGATTGATTGTTTGTTACGGATATTTTATGGAATTGTTTTTTGGTTGGTATAGCGGAAATCAATATGAAGAATATATGATTGCTAACCGAACTTGGACTGGACCATATTGGTGGACTTATTGGCTTTTGATTTTGTGTAACGGAATGTCGATTCAGCTTTTGTGGTTCAAACGATTCCGCGAAAGTGAGTTTTGGTTGTTTTCGATTTCAATTGTTGTGAGCATCGGAATGTGGCTTGAAAGATTTGTAATTATTGTCACAAGTTTGCACAGAGATTTTTTACCATCATCGTGGTCGATGTATTCGCCGACGATATTTGATTGGTCAATGTTTATCGGAACAATTGGAATGTTCTTTACAATGATTTTCCTTTTTGTCAGATTTTTACCAATCATTTCAATTTTTGAGGTGAGAACGCTTTTGCCTGATGCACATGTTGATGGACACAAACACGCTGAAGCCGGAGATGAAGTTAAAGCACATTAGTTTTTGATTTTGATATTTTAAATTTGCAGTTTGGATAGTTTGTTCGCGATTAATATAAAAGGACAACTCATCCATGTCACATTAGTTGCCGACAAGCTATCTGCTGCAATTTTTTGGAAGTTTATGAGTAAACAAATTTACGGTTTAATGGCAGAATTCGACACGACGACCGAAATCGTGAAAGCCGCTGAAAAGGTCAGAGACGCTGGTTTTACAAAAACCGACGCTTTTTCGCCATTTCCAATTCACGAAATGGACGAGGCTTTGGGTATAAAGCGAAGCATTTTGCCGTATTTAGTTTTCGTTGGTGGCATTGCTGGTCTTTTGCTAGGTATGGGAATGCAATATTACATGTCTGTAATTGATTATCCGACAATGGTTGGTGGTCGTCCGCATTTTAGTTTGCCAGCATTTATTCCGCCAGCTTACGAGTTAACCATTTTACTTGCAGCTTTTACGGCTGTTTTTGGAATGATTTTGCTCAACGGTTTACCAAGACCATATCATCCGGTTTTTAATATTGCCCGATTTTCATTAGCTTCGCGTGATAAGTTTTTTCTTTTAATAGAAATGGAAGACCCAAAATTTGACTACGAAGAAACAAAGAAATTTATGGAAAGCCTAAATCCGCAGGAGGTTTTTGATGTTGAAGAATAAACTCCAAGCGGAAGTAAAAATTAGAAGCAATCGTTTTTCAAAAATTAGTTTTTGTCTTTTGCTTTTTACATTTACATTTGCCACAGCTTGTCGATATGACATGCAAGATCAACCTAAATATAAGTCTTATAAAGAGATGAAAGACGGAATTGGTTCGCGTTCACCCGTTGACGGAACAGTTTTTCGAAATAATCTTCGCGAAGACAAAGCACTCTATACCGGAAAAACCGAAGTCGGTGCTAATGAAGTTCAACAAACAACGGTTGATAGCAAGGGAAATACGGTAATAACAAGTTTTCCAGGAGCGGTTGAAGCATTTCCGATTGCAATTACTGAAAAAACTGTTGAAAGAGGCGAACAAAGATTTAAAGTTTTTTGTGGTGTTTGCCACGGACGGCTTGGAAACGGTGATGGAATGTTGATTAGGCGTGGATTTTCTGCTCCGCCAACTTATCACGATGATCGTTTAAGAAACGCTCCGGTTGGACATTTCTATGATGTTATTTCAAATGGTTGGGGGAAAATGAACGGTTACGCATCGCAAATTCCAGTCGAAGATCGCTGGGCAATTGTTGCATACATTCGTGCTTTGCAAATCAGTCAAAATCCAAATGGAATGAAGCCTGTAATTACAAAACCAACTGAAACGGCGGTCACTAAAACTACACCTGAAGCGAAAATTACAGAAGTAAAAAATGTTGCATCAGTTAATTCTAATGTTACGCAAAAAGGAGGAAAGAAATAATGAACCATTCATTTGACGCACCTCCTGAAATTACACGTTGGCAAAATCTCGCACTTGGAATTGGTGCCATATTTACAATTATTTGGCTCGTTGGTTGGTTTACAAGCCCTGAACAAGCCTATCGTTCGTGGCTCCTTGGTTTTACATTTTGGGGCGGAATTGGAATCGGTTCACTCGGAATTTTAATTCTCCAATATTTAACTGGCGGTGCTTGGGGCGTAGTTATTCGCCGATTTGTCGAAGCTGGTTCGCGAACAATTCCGATGATTGGTTTATTGTTTATTCCAATTTTGTGGGCTGTTATCACAAAAAGTTTATATTGGTGGACGGCGGTGCCAGACGACAAAATTGTTCAGCATAGAGAATTATGGATGAGCATTCCGTCATTTGGAATTAGAGTGGTTGTCTATTTTGGGCTCCTCAGCATAATGGCTTATTTGCTCAACAAATGGTCACTTCAACAAGATAAAACTGATAATCCGGAAGATTCGGCGAAATTACTTGGAAAAGCCACAGCTTTTTGCGGACCGACAATGGTTTTCTATGCGTTAGTTGTTAGTTTTATGGCGATTGATTGGCTGATGGCACTCGATCCGCATTGGTATTCAACAATTTGGGGCTTGCTTTATGTCGTCGGCTGGGCGTTAAGTTGCTTCGCGTTTATGATTGCGTTACTAGCAAATCTTGCACATAAAGAGCCTTTAAACAGAGTTTTAGGTAACAAACATTTTCACGATATTGGTAAGTTGATGTTGGCGTTGGTGATGGTTTGGGCGTATTTCAACTTCTCTCAGTTTTTAATTATTTGGTCTGGGAATTTACCCGAAGAAACTGGCTGGCTTTTGAAACGGATGAAAGGTGCTTGGGGTTATATGGCGATTGGATTGATATTTTTCCATTTTGCGGCTCCATTTATACTTTTGTTGTCACGTGATTTTAAAAGAAATTCAAGGATGCTTTCTTATGTCGCGTTGTTCATTTTGTTAATGCGATTAGTTGATATGTATTTCCACATCGGACCAAGTCCAATGATGGGAGCAGATATCAAAGCATCATTTCAATACTCCGCATTCAATTTGAATTGGATGGATTTTGTTGCACCGATTGCGGTTGGCGGAATCTGGTTGTGGGCGTATTTCGGTGAATTGAAAAAACGACCATTGTTTCCGACAAAAGATCCGTTTTTTGAAAATGCAATTATTCACGGAAAAGGACATTAGAAATTTATGTCAAAAGAATTAAAAAATAAAGGTTACGAAGAAAACGATATTAAACTTGGCGGGATTCTCGGATTTGGTATTGGCTTGCTTATTTTGGTTGTCATCACTTTTGTTTTGATGGCAATTATGAAAAACGTTATGGAAGATCAGTTTGCCGCAACTGACAAAATGGATCCGATGGCTTCAACAAAGCCAAACGAAAAACTTCCACCAGAACCGAGATTGCAAGGTGCACCAGGCTTTGGAGTTGACGGTAAAGATGGTCGTATTAATTTAGAACTCCAAATTCCGCAGTCAGAATACCGCGAACTTGTAAAAATTTGGGACGATTTAGAAGAAAACGGGCATAAAGACTCGAAAACCGGAACAGTAATTACACTTCCGATGAAAGAAGCGAAGGAAAAATTTCTGCAAGAAGTTGGCAAAAGCATAAAAGTTCGTGAAGCATTAAAAACAGAAGTTATTGATGAGCCGAAAGAAGAAGCACCAAAAGTCGAAGAAAGTCATTCAGACGTTGGTCACAATTAGCATTTAAGATTTGTAAGTTAATCAGAAAACATATGATGAAAATACGAAAGAGAAGTTTATTTTCGAGCATTAATTATGGTGTTTTCGCACTGGTTCTGTTATCCGTGACGAGCATTTCAGCACAGCGTTTGCAGCATTATAATTCGCCTTTGTATGCACCAAAAACATACGATCCGAATGTGACAACGAGTAATGGTTTGCCGCCGGTTTTTAATGAAGTAGGAATAAAACAACGCTTAAATGAGCAAATTCCACTCGACGCTGAATTCAAAAATGAAGACGGAAAAATTATTAAACTTGGTGAAGTATTTAACAAACGACCGGTTATTCTTGCACTCGTATATTACGAATGTCCGATGCTTTGTAATGAAGTTTTAAACGGTCTGATTGGCAGTTTAAAAGGTATAAATTTTGAAGCCGGAAAAGATTTTGACATTGTTGCGATAAGTTTTGATGCCCGTGAAAACGATAAGCCAGACTTAGCCAAACGCAAAAAAGAAGGTTATTTAGAGCGATACGAAAGAAAAGATGCCGCAAATGGTTTTCATTTTCTGACCGGAACGCAAGATTCGATTGATTTAGTGACAAAAGCAGTTGGTTTTTCTTATGTTTTTGACGAATCGACGAATCAATTCGCCCACAACGGCGGAATTATGATGATAACGCCAGAAGGCAAAATTTCACGATATTTTTACGGTATTGACTATGCCGCGAAAGACTTGAAATTTGGAATTATGGAAACATCAAAAGGCAATATAGGAAATCCGGTCGAGCAACTATTGCTTTATTGTTTTCATTACGATCCGTCAAAAGGTAAATACGGATTGCAAATTTTAAACGTTATTCGTCTCGGCGGTGTCGCCACATTATTCGGGCTTGGAACATTTTTTTATGTTTTCTGGCGAAAGAATAAGAAGAAAGTTATGAGTTAGTTTTTGTTTTAACTAACATTTTTTCAAAGATATGCAAAATAATTCTTGGATTCCATTATTTCCCGATCAAGCGTCAACATTCGCTCCGCAGGTTGATTATCTGTATTTTTATTTACTTGCAATTAGTGTATTTTTTACTGTAATTATCGTTGCCGGATTGGCTTTTTTTGCAATCAAATATCGCGAAAAAGAGAAGTTCGCAACTCCTGAAGAAATTCATGGTTCAATGGCATTAGAAATTGCGTGGTCATTTATTCCTTTCGTAATTTCAATGACCATTTTTCTCGGTGGAGCGATAATTTTTTACAATCAATATCGAATACCGGCTGACGGAATGGAAGTTTACATCGTCGGCAAACAATGGATGTGGAAAGCTCAACACCAAACTGGACAACGAGAGATTAACGAATTGCACGTTCCTGTTAACCGAAATGTAAAATTGACGATGACCACAGAAGACGTTTTGCACGATTTTTACATTCCAGCATTTAGAACAAAAGCTGACGTTGTTCCAGGCAGATACACATATTTGTGGTTTAATGCAACAAAACCTGGCAGATACAGATTGTATTGTGCGGAATATTGCGGGCTTAATCACTCAGGAATGGGCGGTTGGGTAACTGTCATGGAACAAAAAGATTTTGATAATTGGCTGAGCGGAGATATGTCAAATTTGACACCTGCACAAGCCGGAAAAGATTTGTTTGAAAATAAATTAGGTTGTGCTTCGTGTCACGCTGGTCAAAATCAGAGAGGTGCAAAACTTGAAGGATTATTTGGAACGGATGTTAAGTTAGCTTCAGGGCAAACCGTTAAAGCAGATGACCAATATTTGAGAGAATCAATCTTGAATCCAAGTGGACAAATAGTTGAAGGTTATCCGCCGATAATGCCTACTTTTAAAGGACAAGTTACCGAAGAACAATTAACAAGTTTGGTTGCATATATTAAAACTTTGGGTGGAACATCTGCCGCTAGTAGTGCCGGAAGTGCAGCACCTGCCGCACCAGCAATGCCCGCGACAACAGTTCCTCAAACAACAAAGCAATCAACAACGGACACAACAAAGGGTGGAAAGTAGTATATGGAAACAGTAGTAATTAACGAAATAGAAAAACCGAGAACGCATTATATTAACAACGGTTACAGTGTTGCTTCGTGGCTTTTAACAAAAGATCACAAGCGGATTGCACTTCTATATTTGGTAACCGTTTCTGCATTCTTTTTGTTAGGCGGATTATATGCGGCTGCAATTAGAATTGAACTTTTAACGCCAAATAGCGATCTTCTTGAGTCTGGAACATATAATAAAGTATTTACTCAGCACGGAATTATCATGGTTTTCTTTTTTCTAATTCCGGTTGTTCCGGCAATTTTAGGAAATTTTCTGTTGCCATTAATGATTGGTGCAAAAGATTTAGCACTTCCGAGAATCAATTTGCTGAGTTGGTATTTTTATATGATTGGCGGTGGTTTAACGCTTTTTGCATTGATCCAAGGCGGCGTTGACACAGGTTGGACATTCTACACACCTTACAGCACAACATTTTCAAATGGCTATGTGATGCTCGCTGGACTCGGAATATTCGTCAATGGATTTTCGTCAATCCTGACTGGTTTAAATTTCATCGTTACCGTTCACACAATGCGAGCTCCGGGAATGACTTGGTTTAGATTGCCGTTATTCGTTTGGGCTCATTATGCAACAAGTCTTGTAATGATTCTTGGAACGCCCGTGATTGCAATCACAATCTTGCTTTTGGCATTAGAAAGAATCGCAAAAGTTGGAATTTTTGATCCGTCAATTGGTGGCGATCCAATTTTATTTCAGCATTTATTTTGGTTTTATTCTCATCCGGCTGTCTATATTATGATTCTTCCCGGAATGGGCGTAATTTCAGAAATTATTGCAAATTTTTCACGAAAGAAAATTTTTGGATACGAGTTTGTCGCTTTTTCAAGTATCGCGATTGCAGTTTTTGGTTTCCTTGTTTGGGGACATCATATGTTCGTCAGCGGACAATCAGCTTACGCCGGATTAGTTTTTTCTTTTCTCACGATGGTTGTTTCTGTTCCGTCAGCAATCAAAATGTTTAACTGGACTGCAACTCTCTATAAAGGTTCAGTTTCATACGATACTCCAATGCTTTACGCAATTGGTTTTATGGGACTTTTTCTCAACGGCGGTTTAACCGGATTGTTTTTAGGAGCAATGGGCTTAAATGTTCATTTAACTGACACATATTTTATTGTTGCTCACTTTCACTATGTAATGGTTGGCGGAACAGTTTTGGCTTATCTCGGCGGCTTACATATGTGGTGGTCAAAAATAACCGGCAAGGAATATTCTGAATTTTGGAGTAAAATTGCTGCAATTCTCGTGTTTGTTGGGTTCAACTTAACGTTTTTCCCGCAATATATTTTAGGATATATGGGAATGCCGAGAAGATACGCATCATACTCCGAAGAGTTACAAGTTTTGAATATATTTTCGACAGCCGGAGCCAGCGTTCTCGGAATTGGTTTAGTTTTGCCTCTGGTTTATTTAACTTATTCAATATTTTTTGGGAAAAAAGCAAAAGCAAATCCATGGATGTTGCCAGGTTTGGAGTGGAGAATTCCATCACCGCCGCCAACAGAAAATTTTGATGAAACACCAGTTGTAACTTGGGAAGCCTATGAATTTGGCGAAGAAAACGGATTAGATATTGAAGAAGCTCGAAAACAATTAGCAACAGCTTAGAGTTACTTAAAAATAAGAAAACAAATGGCTACACACAATAACGACGATTATCATCAACCCGGATTGCAACATCAGTTCGATACGATGGAGCAACAACAAGATTCGGTTTCAATCGGAATGTGGATGTTCCTCGTTCAAGAAATTATGTTCTTCGGAGGACTTTTCACGGTCTATCTGCTTTACCGTTGGAAGTTTCCGATGGCTTTTGCTGCCGGAAGTAATCATCTCGACGCATTTCTTGGTGGACTCAACACTTTAGTTCTCATCGTAAGTAGTCTAACGATGGCACTTACGGTTTATTATGCTCAAAAAGGCAATCGCAATATGCAAGTGATATTGATTGTCTTGACGATGATTTTCGGAACAGTATTTTTAGGTGTCAAAGCCGTCGAATATACTGATAAATATAATCACGGCTATATTCCATTTGCTGATTGGAACAAAAAAACTCGTGGTGCCGCCGACCATAAAAATGTCAAACACGATTCTGCAACCGAGCATAAATCAGATGGTAAAGAGGTCGAACACGAATATAAAAGTGCAACAGGTGTTTTTGAGTGGAAAGATACTAAGTTAGCTGAAAAAGCTCAGAAAGAAGGTTTTCTCACCGAATGGGAGAAAATTGGTTATTTTTCTGATAGTAGTAGTATTCCAATAGCGGAACGAAAAATTGATCCAACGAAGTTTGAAAGTAAAGTTAGAATCTTCTTCTGGATTTATTTTATTATGACCGGCTTACACGCAATTCATATGATTGTTGGGCTTGGTATGATGGCTTGGTTATTGTGGAAAGCCTGGTTTAACACATATTCTGCTGAATATTTTGCACCAGTTGAAATGGCAGGACTTTATTGGCATTTCGTCGATATTGTTTGGATTTTCCTTTTCCCATTACTTTATTTACTTGGCAGACATTTTCTTGCCGGAGGTGGACATTAATGTCAAATAGTCACGATGAACACGCACAACACGAACATATGGATATTCCGAGATATATCGGCATATTCCTAGTTTTAGTCGTTGGAACAATTTTAACTTACGTCACATCTCAATGGGATTTAGATCATTATTTTGCGGGTGCAAACACACTTTTGGCATTGATTATTGCTTTCGCAAAAATGTCCTGTGTTGTTTTATTTTTTATGCACGTCTGGTGGAATTCTAAATTGATTTGGTTGACCGCAGTAGCCGGATTTTGCTGGATGGCAATTATGTTTGCTTTCACAATGCAAGATTATTTTACACGCGGAAATGGTGTTTTTAACAAATAGAATTTAAAAAAACCTTGACAAAGAAAAAATAAGAGCGTAAATTTCGATTCATTAGTTAGATTTAATTTCAGAAGTATCGAAAAATATGAAAAACGGTTTTCCCGACCAGTTTATCGAGCCGCTAATTTTGAGCCATTTGGTTTGAGATTAGTGGTTTTTGTGTTTTTGAATTGAATTGTGAAATAAAATTATTTCAGTCCGTTGGCGGACGAGAGAGTTTAGCTACAGATGGAGTTTTACGGAATCTGTAGAAATGAAAAGCGAATCAGATTTCAGTCCGTTGGCGAACGAGAGGGTTTAGATACAGATGGAGTTTTACGGAATCTGTAGTTTTGATAATCAGAAAATTTCAGTCCGTTGGCGGACGGCAGAAGGTTTTTCTGTCGCCTGCAAACAGGCTGAAATTAGAAATTCGGGTTTAATAAAAACAAAAATGGAGAATCTCATGAAAAAAAACGTCACCAATATTGAATCACTAACTCATTACGCTCTTAACTTACTCGGATTAAACGACTTACTGCCAAGATTTGCGGCGTTAATGGCGATTTTTGCGATCTTAATTCCGACTGTTTTTATTATTCCAGCTGAGAAAGTTTCGGCAAATCAATCAGCACCGATTATTATTTCTGCTCCACCGGAAGCGTTTGCAGTCAGCAGTCAGCAGTCAGCAGTCAGCAGTCAGCAGTCAGCAGTCAGCAGATAAGTTTAACCACTTTTATGTTTAGTCAAGTCGCTTCACTAATAAGTTCGATAGGCTCTGTCTTAACTCCAAACTCTGTAACTCTGTTAAACTC
>JANNVK010000144.1:0-5106 GCA_031414415.1 Acidobacteriota bacterium | reverse complement strand
GCTTGAAATCGGTTTGAAAATACCGTGTTCATAAATTGCTTCTAGTGTCGTTGTCATATGGTTCTCCTAACTTTAACTATAACTCAAATTTTCATCGAGTCTAAATATCAAGCGGATTTTCGCCGTCAAATTTGTAGGTTTGATTGTTGATTCGGGTTGAAAGTTTCATAAATTTTTCACCTTCTCAAAGACCTCAGTCAAATCTAATTCACCAACATTTTCCACGTTTGCACAAATTTCCATCAACAATTTATCCTGTGCATTTCCTTTTTCTTTAGCAATTTTATAAGGCAAATCCGCTTGGAAAGTTACCATTGAATATTTCGAGAAATAGTCGGGATAAGTTTGCTCTAATTTGGTTTCAAGTTCGCGTTTTTTCTGAAAAGTTTCGTCCGCCACGGCATCTCGCATTTCGTAGAAATTCTCTTCCGCCATATCCGCGATTGCGTCGGTATTCGGCTTGCGAACGAGTGAAAATTCATCGAAAACCTTTTCCCAATCTGTGCCGTGTTCGCCGATTAGCTGGTTCAAAATACGACAATCTTCAAACGAAGCGTTCATTCCTTGCCCGTAAAATGGAACGATTGCGTGTGCCGAATCGCCAATCAACAAAGACTTTCCACCGACATTCCACGGAAAACATTTGATTGTTCCAAGGTTGCCGACCGGATTTGTTGCCCAATCTTCAAGCAAAGTTGGCATTAACGGAATTGCGTCGGCGAAGTTCGTCTGAAAAAAATCTAAAACAGATGTTTTATCGGGTTTATTATCTGTGTTTATCTGTGTAAATCTGTGGCTAATTTCTTCGGTTTTAATTGAGTCGAAACTATTTTCGCCGATGTGTGCGTTAAACATTGTGCATGTAAAACTTCCGTCAAAATTCGGCAACGCAATCATCATAAATGAGCCGCGAGCCCAAATATGTAAAGCGTTTTTTTCCAATAAGAAGTTGCCGTTTTCGCTTGCTGGTATCTGAAGTTCTTTGTAGCCGTGTTCGAGGAATTGCTGAGAAAAATTGAATCGTGGAATGCCCGAAAACATTGCGTTTCTGACAACTGAACCTGCTCCATCGGTCGCAATCAGAGTGTCGCCTTTGACAAATTTGCCAGAATCAAACTTCGCTGAACCCGATTTACAATCAAATTCGACGCATTTTTCGTTAAAAAAGAACTTAACTTCCGCGTATTTCTCAGCTTCATTCATCAAAGCGATATTCAAACCCGAACGCGAAACCGAGTTAATAAATTCGCCTGTTCTGCCCGAATATGGCAAAAGTTTTGTTTGTCCATCAACCGCGTGAATCATTCGCCCAAACATCGGAACAGCTTCGGCGAGCATAAATTCGTCCATACCGACTTCTTTCAAAGCGGCGATTCCGCGATTAGACAAAGCAAGATTTATCGAACGCCCATCTGACACAGTTTCGTTTCGCATATCGCCGCGAGCTTCGTAAATTTCGCTGTGAATTCCGCGTTTCGCCAAATAAATTGCAAGTAAAGAACCCGATAAACCTGCTCCGATGATGATTACTTTTTGATTACTCATTTTGATTATTGTAACCGATTTAAAATAATTTTAAGCACAAAAAAACCAACAAACACAATTTTTTGAAACTTGTTTGTTGGCTTTATTTTTTGAGTTTGACTCAGATTTACTTGAGTAATTTGTCAATTTCTATAAACATTTTTTTGAGTTTTGCTTCGTCAGAAACGCCAACTTCTTTGATAATAATGTTTCCAGATTTATCAATCAGATAAATATTTGCCAGCTTTTTTTGATACTTAAAATCTTTGCTAACTTTTCCTTGCCAATCAAGCATCACAGGTTGTTTCGATTTTTTCTTAATCATCGCACGGACAATTCCGCGAGCAATTGCTGGGACAGCTGAGAGTTCGGCAACACCTTGAATATCTATTTTATCAGTGTATTTCTCATAAATTTGGCGAATCCAAGGTTCTAGTTGTTCAGAACCATCTTTATCACCAAACGCAAGAATCGAAACTTTTTCGCGAGGGAATTTGTAGTCGTAAACCTTTCCAAACTGGTCTTTTAACGAAAAATCTACAGCTTTGTTGTCTGAAGCAGAAACTACATTTGAAAGTAGAATAAACGCAATAAGAAGTGAAAACCCGAAGGCTTTTAGTAATTGATTTCTCATAATAATTTTGTTTAATTTTTTTTACTACAAGTGGATGAGCCACCTTTTATAAGATACTAAATTTGACTTTAAAGTTGCAAGTTTTTTTGAGCGGACAGTAAGCAAACTCTCAAAATCTCAACAAATTTCCAACAATCCATAAAAGAATTATAAAGCGGAACAGGTGCAACTCGGATAACATCAGGTTCACGCCAATCAGCAATTACACCGTTGTTCGTGATTGCGTTGAATAACAATTTATCTGCATTTTTAACGCGAATTGAAAGCTGACAACCTCTTTGGTTTGAATCAGTTGGCGTGATTATTTCAATCCGGTCAGTTTCAATTTGATGTAACAAAAACTCCAAATAATTAGTCAGTTTTTTAGATTTAGTGACCAAATTTTTCATTCCAGCTTCGTGAAAAATTTCTAAACTCGCACGCAAACTCGCTAGTTGAAAAATCGGCGGATTTGATAATTGCCAACCTTCCGCAGATTTTATCGGAGAAAATTCGTCGCCCATCAAAAAACGAGTTTCTTTATCGTGTCCCCACCAACCTGCAAAACGAGGTAAATTTTCGTCAGAAACGTGTTTTTCGTGAACAAAAATACCGCCGATTCCACCCGGACCAGAGTTCAAATATTTATAAGAACACCACGCTGCAAAATCGACATTCCAATCGTGAAGTTGCAATTCAATGTTTCCCGCCGCGTGAGCGAGGTCAAATCCGACTATTGCCCCAACTTCGTGTCCAACTCGCGTAACTGCTTCAAAATCAAAGGCTTGTCCGGTGTAATAATTTACGCCTCCAAGCATAATTAACGCAATTTCATCGCCTTTTTCACGAATTGTTTGAAGAATATCTTCTGTTCGCAAACAAGTTTCTCCGTGTCGCGGCGAAAGCTCAATCAAATAATCTGAAATCTGAAATTTGGAATCTGAAATGTGAAATCTAATTTGCGATTGAACCGCATATTGATCTGATGGAAACGCATTTTTCTCAATGACGATTTTGTTTCGCTTGCCGCTTGGACGGTAAAATGAAACCATTAAAAGATGCAAATTCACCGTCAGAGAATTCATTACCACGACTTCAACTTGTTTTCCGCCAACAACTTCCGCCATTTGTTCAATTAAATTTTCGTGATAAGACATCCAAGGTGTTTTCGCGTGGAAATGTCCTTCAACGCCGAATTTTTCCCAATCACTTAATTCTTGTTCGATAAAACTTCGCGTTGTTTTCGGTTGTAAACCGAGCGAGTTTCCAGTGAAATAAATCACATTTTCACCATTAGATTGCTTGGGAATATGAAATTTTTCGCAAAAACTGCGAAGTAAATCTTGCTCGTCTAAAGATTTAGCAAAGGATTCGGTTGTTTCAAAGTTATTTTGCGGCATACATTTTATTTTACGACATTTTCTATATCGTCCAAATTAGATGTGACGAAAAACTAGCGTTAATTTGTTTACTTGGCTTTTTTGATTTTGCGTAATATCCTTTTCTAACAATATTATGTTAAGTAAATCTGCAAAAACAATTTTATTTTTAATCGTTTTGTTCGCAACAGCTTCCGCGACTTTTGCACAAGCAACTTGGATGTCCGATAATGCCGCGATTCTTGGAAAAAAATCATTGAACGAAATCGCTTTGCCCGGAACTCATGATGCAGGAACGTTTGCAATCTCGACAAAATCGGGTGATGGTAGCGTTGATTCTTCGCCGGATAATAAAAAATTGAAGCGAATTTTATCTTTCAATTCAATATTTTCTGATTGGGCAAAAACTCAAGAACGCACAACTGCAGAGATGTTAAATGACGGAATTCGGTATTTGGATATTCGTGTATGTGTTGATAGCAAAGGAGTTTTGATGACGTGCCACGGACTTTTTGGTGCTTCGCTGGCTTCAATCCTCGATGATGTAAAAACTTTCACTGACAATAATCCTCGTGAAATTGTCTTGCTTGGATTTAATCATTTTTGGGACAGAAAATATCTAATTGAGCAAAACAAAAAGCAAGGCGAACTTGAAGGTTTAACAACCGCGAATTGGACGCTTTTAGTGAATTTAATTAAAACTAAGCTCAAAGGAAAATTAGTAAACAGCAAGAAATTTAGCCCAAAAAGTAAGTTAAATGAACTGTGGCAACTAAAATCTAACAATCAAATTATCGCACTTTTTGATACGGACGATGTTCCAGAGAACGATGTGATTTGGAAGCGTCTCGAAGCAAATACTTGGGTTCAAAGTTGGGAAATAGATGTTTTCAAGAGCGAAACTTTGAAAGTTTTGCAAAATGCAAAAAACAAACAATATGCTGATAAATTCTTTGCAATTCGTTCATCAATTACGCCTGATGAAGGCGGAAAACTAATCAGCAAAGGCTTTTTTTCAAGCGTTTATCCAAAATCTTCGAGCGAATTGGCTGATATGACAAATCCGGTTGCGTTGGGTTGGATTAAAAATGAATGGACGGGGAAGTTTCCGATAAATTTGATTTGGGCTGATTTTTATAACCGCCACGATTTAGTAAAACTTGCCAAACATATTAACGGCATCAAAGTTGATTTTAAAGATACAAAAATTGGGACAGACACAAATTGGACACGTTGGAAGCAAACAAAAAATGATAAAAAGTAATTCCTTTTTATTAATTTTTTTTATTTAGTTTTTCCATAGCGATTTCAAATGACGTTTTAGGTTCGCTAAACAATTTTTTTTCATATTCTTCTCGAAAATCTTCCAGAAGTGGTAGTTCAATTAAATCTTTTTCTCTTCCTGAAGCCTTTTTACTGGCAATAATGTCTCGGATGTTTGCTACTGGGAAGCCTTCAACAAAAATCATTCGTTTTTCTGCTTCTTCAAAACTGTCAATACCGTCAGGTGCAAAAACCAAATCTAGATCAAACGGACCTTCTTTAAGTTGGACAAAATCAACGCCTTTTATTATTTTCTCGGCGATTTCA